>JACDAB010000015.1 GCA_013695665.1 Geodermatophilaceae bacterium
ACGTCGAGGTCTCCGACCAGTCCGGGGACGGGTCGAGCGTCCTCGTGGACCGCGTCCGGATCGAGGCTGCCGGGTTCGTCGTCATCGTCGACAGCGCCGGCCGCGTGGTCGGCAACGTCGCGGTGGAGGCCGGGGAAAGCTCGCAGCTGAGCATCCCCACGGACATCTCCGAGAGTGGGGATTTCGAGGCACTGCTCTACGCCGACGACGGCGACGAAAGTGAAGACATCGAGTCCGACGACTTCGACTACGAGCTGGCCTGGCTGATCACCGGCAGGTACGCGGACAGCTCGGCGCGCTCTCCGCTGATCCGCATCGCGCCGGCTGCCGTGGCCGCATCCCAGGACAGTCGACCGGTGGCCAGCCGCAGCCAGGTCTGCGGGTCGGTCTCGACGGTGTTCGCCGGCGTACCCCGCGTGTGACGTGGACCCGCTATGCACTGGACTGCCGCGTACGGCGGAACCCGTACCTCCACCGAACGGCCCGGCGCCTGCGCGGCCAGCAACGACAGCGTGTAGCGAACCGCCGCCGCGACGGTGGCCCGGTCGGCCGCGTCACCCTTGACGGCCCACGCCGCCACCGCCTCGGCGCCCACTCCACTCACTCCCGATGCTGTGGGGTTCCGAACAGCGCGGGCAGCGTCCCGGTGAAGGCGGCCCGCAGCTCCGCCAGTGGTACGTCGAACTGACCGGCAACGGTCAGGACGGGATCGAATTGAACGGCGCCGATCTGGGTGACCGGGACCGCATGCGCGCGGCAGATATCGGCAAGGCGGGGCACCCGTTCCCGTGGCAGCGCGACCAGCACCCGCCCCGCGGATTCAGCGAACAGCGCCTCGAAGGGATCACCCGTGAGCTCGACGTGCGCGCCGACGTCACCGCGCAGACAGCACTCGACCAGCACTTGCGCGAGCCCGCCGTCGGACAGGTCATGTGCGGCACTGAGCAGTCCCTGCTCCGATGCCGCGATGAGAATCCCGGCCAGCGCCCGCTCCCGCTCCAGGTCTACCGTGGGCGGTCGGCCACCCAGGTGGTGGTGCTCGGACCAGGCCCACTCCGACCCACCGAAGTCAGGACGGGTCTCCCCCAGCAGGAGCACCACCTCGTCCGGGACCGATCCGAGCGCCATCGGCGTGCGCCGGCCGACGTCGGCGATGACCCCGAGCACGCCGATGACGGGGGTCGGGTTGATCGCCGCCGCACCAGTCTGGTTGTAGAAGCTCACGTTCCCGCCGGTCACCGGAAGGCCCAGCGTGCGGCACCCGTCGGCGAGGCCGCGGACCGCCTCGGCGAACTGCCACATGACCGCCGGGTCCTCCGGACTGCCAAAGTTCAAGCAGTTCGTGACAGCCAGCGGCCGCGCACCGGTCGTGGCGACATTGCGATAGGCCTCGGCCAGCGCGAGCTGCGCACCGGCGTACGGGTCGAGGCGTGTGAACCTGCCGTTCCCGTCGGTGGCTACCGCGACGCCGAGACCGGTGTGCTCGTCGATCCGCAGTACGCCGGCGTCCTCGGGCTGGGCGAGCACCGTGTTGCCCTGGACATAGCGGTCGTACTGCTCGGTGACCCAGGTCTTGTCACACAGGTTGGGACTGGCGATCATTCGCAGCAGCAGGGAACGGAGTTCCTCCGGTGTGGACGGTCGGGGCAGTCGTCCCGGGTCGTCGGCCAGGAGATTGTCCAGATCCGAGGGGCGGGCACGCGGCCGCTGGTAGACCGGTCCATCGTGGGCGACCGTCCGGGGGGCCACATCCACTATCCGCTCCGCGCGCCAGTCGATCGTGAGCCGGCCGGAGTCGTTCACCTCGCCGATCACCGTCGCCGTGACGTCCCACCTCGCGCAGATTTCCATGAAACCGTCCACATCGGACGGTCGGACGACCGCGCACATCCGTTCCTGCGACTCGCTCATGAGAATCTCTTCGGGTGCCAGCGTCTGGTCGCGCAGCGGCACCCGGTCGAGCACGACGTGCATCCCGCCGGAGCCCGCGCTGGAAAGCTCGGTGGTGGCACAGGACAGTCCCGCCCCGCCCAGGTCCTGGATGCCGACGACGAGGTCCGCGGCGAAGATCTCCAGACAGCACTCGATCAGAACCTTCTCGGTGAAGGGATCGCCGACCTGCACGCTGGGCCGCCTCGCCGGGCCCCCGGCAGCGAAGGTTTCGCTGGCGAGCACCGACACCCCGCCGATTCCGTCACCACCGGTCCGCGCACCGAAGAGGACGACCAGGTTTCCCGGGCCACTGGCCTTGGCCAGCCGGATGTCCTGGTGTCGCATCACGCCGACGCAGAGCGCGTTGACGAGCGGATTGCCCAGGTATCCGTCGTCGAAGACCACCTCGCCACCGATGTTCGGAAGGCCGAGACAGTTGCCGTAGCCGCCGATCCCGGCCACGACGCCGGGCAGCACCCGCTGGGTGTCGGGTGCGTCCGCCGGACCGAACCGGAGCGGGTCCATGACCGCCACCGGGCGGGCGCCCATCGTCAGGATGTCCCGGACGATCCCACCGATGCCGGTGGCCGCGCCCTGGTAGGGCTCGACGTACGACGGGTGGTTGTGGGACTCGATCTTGAACGTGACGGCGTAGCCGGAGCCGATATCGACGACACCCGCGTTCTCACCCATGCCGACCAGGAGCGCATCGCTGTGCGGCAGCTCGCTGAACTGTCGCAAGTGAACCTTGGAGCTCTTGTAGGAGCAGTGCTCGGACCACATGACCGAATACATCGCCAACTCGGATGAGGTCGGCCGGCGGCCCAGAATATCCCGGATCCGTTGGTACTCCTCAGGTTTCAGCCCCAGTTCGTGGTACGGCTGTGGCTGCTCGGGAGTGCCCTCCGCCCGCTCGACCGAGTCGATCACGACACGGCGGCAGTCAGGACGGACGTGAAGAAGCCCAGCCCGTCGGTGGACGGCCCGGTCAGCGTCTCGACCGCGTGCTCCGGGTGCGGCATCAGCCCGACGACGTTGCCGCGTTCGTTGCAGATTCCGGCGATGTCGCGGACCGAGCCGTTCGGGTTGCCCCCGGCGTACCGGACGACGACTCGACCCTCGCCCTCCAGCCGGTCCAGTTCGCCCGGTGCTGCCACGAAACAACCCTCGCCGTTCTTCACCGGCACGACGATCTCCGCGTCGGGCTCGAACGCGCCAGTCCATTCCGTGGAGGCGTTCTCGACCCGGAGCAGCTGGTCCCGGTTACGGAAGTGCAGGTGCACGTTGCGGGTCAACGCACCGGGCAAGAGGTGGGATTCACAGAGGATCTGAAAGCCGTTGCAGATTCCCAGGACCGGCAGGCCCTGACCTGCACGATCGATGATGGACTGCATCACCGGGGCGAAGCGGGCGATGGCACCGCAGCGCAGGTAGTCGCCGTAGGAGAAACCGCCGGGCAGGATCACCGCCTCGACGCCCCTCAGGTCCTCGTCGCCGTGCCACAGCGCGACCGGCTCACCTCCGGCCAGTCGCACCGCACGTTGCGCGTCGCGGTCGTCGAGTGATCCGGGGAACGTCACCACGCCGATCTTCACCGCGGCAGGACCCGCAGCGTGAACTCCTCGATCACCGAGTTGGCCAGCAGGGTGTCGGCCAGTTCGCGCAACCGCGCCTCGTCGACGGGGTCGCTCACCTCGAGTTCGAAGTGCTTGCCCTGGCGGATCGAGTGCACCCCGGTGAAACCCAGCCGGGAGAGCGCCCCGAGGATCGCGCTGCCCTGCGGGTCGAGGATCTCCGGTTTGAGCATGACGTCGACGAGGACGCGGGGCACAGGCTCTCCTTGCCTACGGATGACGGCCCTCGAAGCGTACCGAGCAGACCACGCTGCCCAGTTCCTAGAGTGGGCGCATGCTGATCGGCTTCGGAGTACCGCTGTCCGGTACGTGGGCTACGCCTGAGGTGCAGCGGGCCGTCGTACGGCGGGCCGAGGAACTCGGCTACCACTCGGTGTGGACGTTCCAGCGCCTGCTGACCCCGGCGGCGGCCCAGGACGGCCGCTGGGACGAGGTCTACCAGAGCGTCCAGGACCCCATCGTGTCGCTGGCCTACCTGGCCGGCCTGACCGAACGGGTCCGGCTCGGGGTGGCCGTCATGAACATTCCCTTCATGTCGCCCGTCGTACTGGCCAAGCAACTGACCACTCTCGATCTGGTCTCGCACGGCCGCCTGGACCTCGGGCTCGGTCTCGGCTGGGCCAAGGAGGAGTTCGTCGCGGCAGGCGCGAGCTTCCCTCATCGGGGCAGGCGGGCGGAGGAGTTCATCGCCGCGCTGCGGGCGATCTGGACCCGACCGGTCACCGAATTCCGCGGAGAGTTCTACGAGATTCCCGCGTCCCGGGTGGAGCCGAAGCCTGCCCAGCACCCGCATCCACCGATCCTGCTCGGCGGCAACGCCCCGCCCGCACTGCGCCGGGCCGGGCGCATCTCCGACGGCTGGATCAGCAGCAGTCGCGCCGACCTGACCACGATCGGCGAGTCCATCCAGGTGGTCAGGCAGGCCGCTGAGGAGGCCGGCCGGGATGCGTCGGCGCTGCGCTTCCTCTGCCGTGGTGTCGTTCAGGTCCGACCGGGTGGCGCTGCCGGCCGCCGCCTCCTCACCGGCTCGGTCGAGGAAATTCGCGCCGACTTCGACGTGGTAAGCGCCAGCGGTGTGACCGAGCTGTTCATCGACTTGAACTACGACCCGCAGATCGCATCCCGGGAGGCCGACGCCGAGCAGTCCCTCCGCCGAGCCGAGGAAGCGCTGGTCGCGTTCGCCCCCTCCCGCTGACCTCCCGTCACTGTTTCACCGGGGCCGGGGAGCCACCCTCAGCCTCCCGTTCCCGGGCCGCGTCGGCCTCGGCCTCGCCGTCGAGTTCGAGCGCCTCGTTGCCGTATGCCTCGCCGACGGACTCCTTGAACTCCCCGACGACCTCCTCGATCTTGTTCCTGGCCTTGTCGATCAAACTCATCTCGTCGGCACCTTCCGGTTGGCGATCGGGTCCCGCCCAGCCTACGAGGGCCGGCTCCATGATCATGAGTCTGAGGTTGGGGAAACCTCCCGAACCCAGACTCATGATCATGCTCAGGACGGGGGTAGGACGCCGCCGCGGCTGCCACCGGCTGCCCCAAGCCGCCCGGTGACCGGCGAGCCGACCGCACGGGTGCGGTAACGCGCGGCGAGATCCAGCGCGGGATCCTCACCCTCGCTCATGGTCAGGCACGGCACGTCGAAGGCGCAGCTGGAGCACCAGGCGCCAGGAGTCGGGTACGTGGCTACCGCCGGGTCGAGCATCTCCAGTGCTTCTGCGGCGATGAGCGCCCCCATGCCGTTGATCTCCTGGCGGGTACGCCGGATCCGGGTACGCCGGATCATCCCGCTGGTTCGCTGCTCGACCCGCTCGATCGCGGCGGGCGCCTCGGGTCGGCCGAACTGCCGCTGCTGCTGCGGGATGCTCCGGCCGCCGCCGCTGGCCTCGTGCTGGGGATAGCCGCCGCGCCCCGCCCGGCCGGTGGCAGTGGCCGGCGGTGGCAGGCCCAGGTCATCGGCGCGGACGCGGATCTCGTTGTGGATGGTGCCGGCGACGTCCATGCCGAGGTAGGTCTGCTCCCACGCCCAGCACGCAGCGACCGCCTCCTCGTCGAGCAGCAGCCTCCGCACGTCCTGCCAGTCGGAGACCACCTGGTGACGCACCACCCAGTAGACGTCGTACACGTCGATCGCCAGCAGGTCGATCCGGTCTGAATAGAGGATGCGCCGACCGTCGGGCAGGTGCAGGCCGCGGCCGGTCTCGCTCGGGTCCGGGACCAGCGCCTCGACCTCGTGCGCGATCCGGATCGGGCCGAAGTCGTCCAGGCTGGGCGCCCACTCGAGGTAGCGCTCGAGCAACGCGGTCCCCAGGTCGACATTGGTCGTCCGCTGCAGCGACGGCGGCTGCTCCGCGATCGAGCGCATGAAGGCCTTACGCACCAGCGGGAGGACGATCGCGCTCTGCCAGTCCCACATGCCGGGGTAGTAGTAGACCGCCAGGGCATCGCGAACGGCCGACGCGACATCAACCGGCCCTGGCTCGACCGGTTCCAGATTGCGTCGATGGACCGAACCGAGGTCCCATTGCCGCCTGCACCGTTTGTACGACGCCCGCTCGGCCGCGGTGATGCGGTAGTCCACGGCTCAGTGCGTCCGGGAGCTGAACAACGCCGTACCACCCACCGGCTCACCGCCCAACCGGAGGCTACCGATCAGAGCGGGTTGCGGGCGATGAGCTGGCGGGTGATCACCGAGCGCTGGATCTCGTTCGTGCCCTCGCCGACGAGCATCAGCGGCGCGTCCCGGAAATACCGTTCGATGTCGAACTCGGTCGAGTAGCCGTAGCCGCCGTGGATGCGCATCGCGTCCAGGCAGATCTCCATGCACGTCTCGGAGGCGAACAACTTGGCCATCCCGGCCTCGAGGTCGGCCCGCTCCCCGGCGTCCAGCCGCCGGGCGGCCTGCACCGCGAGCAGCCGCGCGGCCTCCAGCTTGGTTGCCATGTCGGCGAGGTAGTTGCCCACGGATTGGTGCTGCCAGATCGGCTTGCCGAAGCTGTGCCGCTCCTGTGCGTAGCGCAGCGAGTCCTCCAGCGCCGCCCGGGCCACGCCGATCGCCCGGCCCGCGACCTGGATGCGCCCCAGCTCCAGCCCCCGCATCATCTGGGCGAAACCCGCGCCCTCGGACCCGCCGAGCAGCGCGTCGGCCGGCACCCGGCAGTCGGTGAAATCCAGCTCGCAGGACTCCACGCCGCGGTAGCCGAGCTTGCCCAGGTCACCGGACACCGTGAATCCGGCGGTGGGCTCGACCAGCAGGATCGAGATCCCCCGGTACGCCGGATCGGCGCCGGGGTCGGTCTTGCACAACAGTGCCAGCAAACCCGAGCGACGAGCGTTCGTGATCCAGGTCTTGGCACCGTTGACGACGTACGACGTCCCGTCCAGGCGGGCCACCGTCCGTATCGCCTGTAGGTCGGACCCGCCACCCGGCTCGGTCAGGGCCATCGTCGCGCGCAGCTCGCCGGAGGCCATCCGGGGCAGATACCGCTCGCGCTGCTCGGCGGTGCCGAACTCGGTCAGCAGCCGGGCCACGACACTGTGCCCGCCGACCGCACCGGCCAGGCTCATCCAACCCCGGGCCAGTTCCTCGGTCACCGCCAGGAAGCACTCGGTCGAGACGTGCGCCTCCCCGTACGGCGGCGGCACGCACAACCCGAAGACGCCGAGCGCCTTCATCGCCTCGATGAACTCCTCGGGGTAGGCGCCGGAGTGCTCGATCTCGCGCACTCGCGGTCGCACGTCGGTGTCCACGAAGCGGGCGACGACCTCGACCACTGCCTGCTCTTCCTCGCTAAGCCCCACGCAGCCCACCCTAGATCCGTCAGGCAGAGTGAGGCGGCAGGCGGCCGGAGGTCCCGAGGCTGGTTCGAGCGGCGGATCTAGGGACACGCCTGAGCCCGGACGATGGGCGATGCGCGCGGTTGACCCCGCACATCCGCCGACCCTGCCGGTGCGCCCGGCCGGAGCGGATCGGAGGCCGGCCGGAGTAGCCCGGCGTGCGTGAGCCGCGCCAGTCCGCGATGATGGGATGGCCCACCTCACCGACGAGACGAGGACGGCCATGTCAGCACCACCCATCCCCGCCGATCCGGACAGCGTGCCGGGCGACCCGATGCCCGACGGTATGCCGGAGGATCCGATGCCCGGGGACCCGATGCCCGGAGCACCCTCAGCACCCGATCCGCTGGGTGACCCGCCGCAGCCCAGCCCAGGTACGCCGGTCCCGCCGATCGTGCCCTGACCCACCCGGCTCGCCCCGGCGACGCTCTTATCGGTGGGGGTGCACTCGGGACCGCCTTCCCGTGAGACCATCTCGCCGTGGCGCTTGGCGGTCCGGACGGAGAAGTGCTCACCGCGGCTCTGGCGGAGCTGACCAGGGACTTCAGTGTCGAGGTGACCCCCCGGGAGGCGCCCAAGGTGCCGCCGTTCGGGTCCGTGCTCAACCCGGGGACCCGGATCTACATCACCTTTCTCGCGAACACGCCGTTCGAGGACACGCTGACGCTGGCCGCCCGCGCCGTACGCGAGGGCATGCGGCCGGTTCCCCACCTCGCCGTGCGCTCCATCCCGGACCGCGCCACCTTGACCGCAATGGTGGCGGCCCTGGTGAAGATCGGGGTCACCGAGGTCCTCGTCATCGCCGGATCGGTGTCGAGCCCCGCCGGGGAGTACGCCGACACTATGCAGGTGCTGGCCTCCGGCGTACTGCCGGAGACCGGCATCACCCGAATCGGCGTGGCAGGGCATCCCGAGGGGGCCCCTGACATCGGCCCGACGGAGCTGGCCGCGGCAATGGCCGCGAAGAACGCGGTGGCTGCCGAGCAGGGACTGGAGCTCTACATCGTGACCCAGTTCAGCTTCGCTCCCGAGCCGATCATCGAGTGGGAGCAGGAGATCAGGGCCGCCGGTAACCGGCTGCCGATCGTCATCGGCCTGCCCGGCCTCACCTCACCGGCCAAGCTGCTGAAATTCGGGCTGTCCTGTGGCATCGGGCCGTCGCTGAAGGTGCTGCGCAAGCAGAGCGGCGGCGTACTCAAGCTCGCGACGTCCTCCGTCTATCACCCGGACCAGACGATGCTGGGACTCGTCAGGTCACGTGCGGCCGATCCCGCATCACTGATCCGGGGGGTGCACTTCTTCCCCTTCGGGTCGCTGCAGCGGACCGCGGAATGGGCGGCGCAGGTCGCCTCCGGACAGTTCGTGGTCGAGACGAACGACACGTTGCGCGTGACCGCCTGACCCTCTGCCCCTCCTGGCCGGGACCGCCCCGCGCCGCCGACCTGATCCGAAAGGCACAGCATGGCGTTTCCCTCCGACCTCGAGATCGCCCAAGGCGCACAGCTCAAGCCGCTGAGCGACATCGCCTCCGACATGGGCATCGGAGCGCATCTGCTTGAGCCGTACGGCGAGAACGTCGCCAAGATCAAGCTGGCGGCGATCGAGGAACTGGCCGACCGGCCCAGGGCACGCTACGTCGTCGTATCGGCGATCACGCCGACGCCGCTCGGTGAGGGCAAGACCACCACGACCGTGGGTCTCGGCCAGGCGATGAGCCATATCGGCAAGCGCGCGACGATCGCGATCCGGCAGCCGTCGATGGGTCCGACGTTCGGCATCAAGGGCGGGGCAGCCGGTGGCGGCTACAGCCAGGTCGTGCCGATGGAGATCCTGAACCTGCACCTGACCGGCGACTTCCACGCCGTGACCGCGGCCCACAACCTGCTCAGCGCGATGGTCGACAACCACCTGTTCCAAGGCAACCCGTCCGGGCTGGACCAGCACAACATCACCTGGCGTCGGGTGATGGACGTCAACGACCGGGCGCTGCGCAACATCATCGTGGGTCTCGGCGCCCGACTGGACGGCATCCCGCGACAGACCGGATTCGACATCACCGCGGCGTCGGAGGTGATGGCGATCCTGGCGCTGACGACCTCGCTGGCCGACATGCGGGCGCGGCTGGGCCGCATCGTCGTCGGCTACACCAGGGACAGCATCCCGGTCACCGCCGAGGAGATCGGCTGCGCCGGCGGGATGGCGGCCATCATGAAGGAGGCCGCCAAGCCCAACCTCATGCAGACGCTGGAGAACACACCGGTGCTGGTGCACGCCGGGCCGTTCGGCAACATCGCGACGGGCAACTCCTCGATCATCGCGGACCTGATCGGCATCCGCGGCGGCGACTACCTCGTCACCGAGGCCGGCTTCGGCGCGGACATGGGCGCCGAGCGGTTCTTCAATATCAAATGCCGCGCCTCCGGCCTGACACCGGACGCGGCAGTCGTCGTGGCGACGGTGCGGGCGTTGAAGTCCCACTCGGGCAACCACAAGATCGTCGCCGGCAAGGCGCTGCCCGAGGCGCTGTTGCGGGAGAACCCGGACGAGGTACACGTCGGCGGCGCGAACCTGCGCAAGCAGATCGAGAACATCCGCATCCACGGCGTCTCCCCCGTCGTCGCGATCAATGCGTTCCCGGACGACCACGACTCCGAGCACCAGGCGATCCGTGAGATCGCCGAGTCGATGGGCGCCCGGGTGGCTGTGTGCAACCACTTCTCCGACGGCGGCCGTGGCGCTGTCGAGTTGGCCGAGGCTGTCGTGGAGGCCGCCGAGGAGGAGACGCACTTTGCCGTGCTGTACCCGGACGATGCGTCGTTGAAAGAGAAGATCGAGACCGTGGCAGCGAAGGTGTACGGCGCCGCCGGCGTCGAGTACAGCGCGACGGCGAACAAGCAGCTGGCCAACTACGAGCGCAACGGCTTCGGCACTCTGCCGGTGTGCATCGCCAAGACCCACCTGTCGATCTCCTCCGATGCCGCGCTGAAGGGCGCTCCGACGGGCTGGTCGCTGTGGGTCCGCGAGGTCCGCGCGTCGGTCGGAGCCGGCTTCGTGTACCCGATCTGCGGCGACATGCGCACGATGCCCGGCCTCGGCACCAAGCCGGCGGCCAGCATCATCGACATCGATGCCGAGGGCAACATCGTCGGCCTGTCGTGACCCCGGCGCTGCCAACCCCCACGGGGTGGTGGAGGTGAGCGGGGCGCCAGGCGACCTCCTCCAGTTGCGCGTCGGCGAGCTGCTCGACTCCGTCGCCGCCCGTACGCCGGCTCCGGGCGGCGGCGCTGTCGCCGCAGTCGTCACCGCGCTGGCGGCGGGCCTGATCGCGATGGCCGGCCGCTTCGCCGACCCGTCGAAGATCCCGCCCGGTTTGGTCGACCGCGCCGAGGCCCTTCGCGCCCACGCCGGGCCGCTCGCAGATGCCGATGCGGCGACGTACGGGCGCTATCTCGAGGCGACGCGGCGGCGCGACGAATCCGATCCGGCGTCCCGCGCCGAGGCGGTTTCCCGTGCGCTGTCGGAGGCGACCGACGTACCGCTGTCGATCCTGCAGACGGCGGCGGAGGTGGCAGACCTCGGCCGGCAGCTGCTCCTCGACGGCAACCCGCGGCTGCACGGAGACGCCGCGGCCGGGGTGCTCCTGGCCGCCGCCGCCGCAGAAGCAGCGGCCCTGCTCGTCGCGGAGAACCTCGCCGATTCACCGGCCGACCCGCGTGCGCGCCGCGCCGCCGTGCTCGCGGCCGGCACCCGCGCCCTCGCCGTCGCCGTGCACCCCGGCACGGGACCCCGGGCCTGAGCCTCGACGACGTCTCTCGATCATTTCGGGGAAATGGCTACGGTTGCGGCACCCCAGGCAACCACAAGCCCGAATTGATCATGGCAGGACGCGCCCAGGTCACGACGCCGCGGGCGCGCGGCGGATCGGCGCATAGGTCTGCACCGGGTCGGTCGTGAGGAACTCGAGGATTATCCTGTTGCACAGTTCCGGCTTCTCGACGAGCAGGCCGTGCGAGGTTCCCGGCACGATGGCCAGCTCGGCATCGGGCAGACCGGAGTACATCGCGATGGTGTGCTCGAAGGCGATCTCGTCGTCGTCGCCGGTCATCACCAGCGTCCGGCTCGTACCCGCCGCCAGGTCACCGGCGGTCAGCGTGGGTTCCGCGGCATGCATCCGGTCCAGCTTGGCCAACACCACCGGAAAATGTTCGGCGCCGTCGGGGGACACCTCGCCGTAGCTCGCCCCGAGGAACTCCGCCGACTCCTCATCCATGTCCAGGACGCCGGGCAGCCAGCCCTCGTGGTGTGAGACTCCCGAGACGATCACGGCTCGACGGGTCAGGTCGGGTCGGCGCAGCGCGACAAGCAGCGCGACCGTCGCGCCGTCGCTGCAGCCGACCAGGTTCGCCGGCCCGCCGACCACGGTCTCCAGGAACGCGATGGTGTCCTGCGCCATCAGCTCGAAACTGATGGGCCCCTCGATATCCGGAGTCCGGCCATGGCCACGGCGCTCCGGGGTGAATACGTGGAAGCGCTCCGCGAAGGCCTCGATGTTCGGACCGAACGCTCGGGCGTCCGCTCCTCCGGGGTGGAGCAGGACGAGCGGCTCGCCAGACCCTTGCTCGTCGTACCAGGTGCGCACATCCCCGAGCTGCACGTGCTGCTCCATCGGAAGGCCTCTCGTCGGTGTCTGTTGGTCTGCAGACCGCCGCGGGCGGCCGGACTCATCGCGCGGCGACTGGCCAGTCCGTGAACGACAACCCGGTCAGTTGCTCGTAGGCCTGGACATAGCGCGCCCGGGTCGCCGTGACGACGTCGCCGGGGAGGTCGGGGCCGGGAGCGACGCGGTTCCAGCCGGACTCATGGATGAGCCAGTCCCGGACGAACTGCTTGTCGTACGACGGCTGCGCACCACCGGGCCGCCACTCCTCGGCCGGCCAGAACCGGGAGGAGTCCGGCGTGAGCATCTCGTCGCCGAGCACGAGCCGGCCCGTCGCATCCGTGCCGAACTCGAGTTTCGTGTCCGCGAGCAGGATGCCGCGTCCTTCGGCCAGGGTCGCCGCCTCGGCGTAGATCGCCAGCGTGCGGTCGCGGATCTGCTCCGCCAAGGACCCACCCACGGCCGCCACCACCGCCTCGAAGGACACGTTCTCGTCATGCGCACCGACCGCCGCCTTGGTCGCCGGGGTGAAGATCGGCTGCGGCAACCGGTCGCCCTCGCGCAGGCCCGCCGGCAACCGGACACCGCACACCGCTCCGGTCTCGGTGTAGTCAGCCACCGCGGAGCCGGCCAGATAGCCGCGCGCCACGCACTCCACCGGCAGCATCGACAACCGCCACACGAGCAGCCCGCGTCCTCGGGCCTCCGCCGGTACACCGGCCGCCGCCGAGATCAGGTGGTGCGGCCGCGCCGCCAACAGCCGCTCGAACCACCACACCGACAGCGCCGTGAGGACGGCACCTTTGTCCGGGATCGGCGTGGGGAGAACGACGTCGTACGCCGAGATCCGGTCGCTGGCGACCATGAGCAACCGCTCGTCGTCGACCTGGTACAGCTCGCGGACCTTGCCCGTGGCCAGCAGCTTCACGACAGCTGCGCCAGCCGCTCGAACACCGGCCCCAGTCGCTCGACGTACCGCTCCGGCCGGCACAGGGCATCCAGCCGGTCGGGGTCTACGGCATGCCCGGTTCGCTCCGCGACGGCGAGCAGGCTGGCCGTGAACGGCTCGCCGCTCTGCCAGGTCGCCATCGCCGCCTCCTGTACGACGGCGTACGCGTCCTCCCGGGACAGCCCAGCCTCGACCAGGTCGAGCAGCACTGCGCTGCTGTAGACCAGGCCACCGCTGGCCTCGAGGTTGGCCCGCATCCGTGCCCGGTCCACGACGAGGCCCTCGACCAACCGGGCCGTCAGGTGCAGCAGATAGTCCGTGGCGCTCGCCGCGTCTGGCAACGCCACCCGCTCGGTCGAGGAGTGCGAGATGTCCCGCTCGTGCCACAGCGGGATCCCCTCCATGACCGGAACCATCTGGGCCCGGACGATCCGGGCCAGCCCAGCGATCCGCTCCGACATGATCGGGTTCTTCTTGTGCGGCATCGCCGAAGAGCCCTTCTGCCCGGCCCGGAACGGCTCGGACAGCTCACGCACCTCGGTGCGCTGGCCGTGGCGGACCTCCAGCGCCACCGCCTCGCAGACCGTGGCCAGCACGGCCAGCGCATTGACCCACTCGCTGATTCCGTCGCGGATCACGACCTGGGTGGACACCGGTGCCGCGCGCAGCCCCAGTTGCTGCGCAACGTACGCCTCGACTGCCGGATCGACGTTCGAGTACGTCCCGACCGCGCCGGAGATCGCCACCAGCCCCACCGCCTCGCGCGCCCGGCGCAACCGGTCACGGGAGCGGGCCATCGCGAAGGCGAGGTCGGCGACCCGGTGCCCCCAGATGTCGGGCTCGGCGTGGATGCCGTGCGTGCGTCCCACTTTGACGGTGTCGCGGTGTTCCAGCCCGTGGTCGCGGAGGAGGGCGACGAGCCGGTCTGCCTTGTCGAGCAGCACGTCCGACGCCTCGACCAACTGCACCGCCAGCGCGGTGTCGAGCAGATCGGAGCTCGTCAGTCCGAAGTGTACGTACGCCGCCGCAGACCGCGGGCTGGTGTTGTCCGCCCAGGCGGAGAGGAAGGCGATCACATCGTGCTCGGTGACCGCTTCGATCGCCGCTACCTCCTCCGGTGTCGGCGCTGCGGCCCGGCGTACCGGCTCCACCACGTCAGCGGGGACCACCCCGGCCTGCGCATGGGCCTCCAGGACGAGAACCTCGACGCGGCACCAGAGGGCGTACTTGTGCGCCTCGCTCCAGATCTCGCCCATCTCGGGCAACGTGTACCGACCGATCAAGAATCGGCCTCTCGCTCCGGATGGCGCAGATCCGCTGCCTTGTCGCGTTTGTCGCCGGCCCGGTCACGCTCCTGGCCGGCCTGCGCCAGGTCCTGTTCGGCGTTGTCGGCCTCCTCACCGGCGTCGGCGGCTTCCTCGGCGACGTCGTCGGCGGCGTCCTGCTGGCGTACCTGCAGGACGAACATCGCCATGGAGAGCAGGAGCACCAGGCCGCCCAGAATGCCGACCTCGGTGATCGCCCGGGCGAATTGCGGACCGTCGGCCAGCAGGTCGGCAGCCTCGACCGACAGGACCACGATCTCCTTGATACAGACGATGACGCCGATGATCAGGAACGGCTCGGCGACGATCACGCGCGAGCTCAGCGTCGCTCGTACGGCGAAGAGCAACTCGACGAAGATGAAGACGAGCAGCAGACCGTCGAGGATGTCCAGGAGCACCGCGGCGGACCCGTCACCCGGCAGTTTCGTGAACGAGTAGACCTGCACCCCCAACAGGACCAGCGCCCCGGCGACGAGGACGACCGCGATGCCCCAGTAGATGACGTCCTCGACGATCGCGAGAATCCTGTCCGCCAGCCGCTGACGCTCGTCGTCCTCATGCTTGTGCTTGTCGCGCTGGTTGTCCCCCATCACCACCTCCGGCGCTCACGGTATCGGGCGAGGGCTGCCCGAGGGGTAGGTTGGCCGCGTGCGCATGCTGGCTCGGTTCCGCCGGGGAAGGTCGGATATGAGCCGGACCCAGCCGCCGCCGTGGCGGCCTGCGCCGGTGCAACCGGTGCTGGGTCACGAACCCAGGCCGCGCCCGGTGGAGGAGAACATCCCGCTCGGTGTTCGGTCGGCGGCGGCCTGGTCGTGGCGCATGATCGTCATCCTCGGCGCCCTCTACGTGTTGATCTACCTGACCGCCCGGCTGCAGCTGGTGCTGACCCCGGTCGCGATTGCCCTGCTACTGGCCGGGCTGCTGCAGCCCGTCGTGGGATGGATGCGCAGGAAAGGTGTCCCACGCTCGCTGGCCGCCGTCATCGTCCTGCTCGGCGGCATTGCCGCTGTGGCGGGCATCCTCACTCTCGTCGTCAACGCCATCTCCAGCGGCTTCGGCGACCTGTCGGACAGCGTCGAGCGGGGCGTCGACGAGGTGCGGGACTGGCTGGTCCAGGGACCGCTGCGGCTGTCCCAACGGCAGATCGACGACGCCATCGACAGCACTACGGCAGTCCTCGTGGACAACAGGGGGACCTTGACCGCAGGGGCCCTGGAGACCGCGACAACAGTCGGCCAGCTTCTGACCGGCTTCTTCCTGGCGCTCTTCGTGCTGTTCTTCTTCCTGCGTGACGGCCGGGAGATCTGGCTGTGGCTGGTCAACCTGCTCCCGAGAACCGCGCGCCGGGACATCGACGGGGCGGGCCTCATCGCCTGGAAGACGCTGGTCAGCTACGTGCGGGCCACCGGACTGGTGGCCTTCGTCGATGCGGTGGGGATCGGCGCCGGCCTCGCGATCCTCGGGGTGCCGCTGGCCCTGCCGCTAGCGGCTCTGGTCTTCCTGGGCGCGTTCGTCCCGCTGATCGGGTCGTTCCTGAGTGGGCTCGTCGCCGTGCTCGTGGCGCTGGTATCGAACGGTCCGCTCACCGCGCTCCTGGTTCTCATCCTCGTCCTCCTCGTCATGCAGCTCGAGGGTCACCTGCTGGCACCCCTGCTGCTCGGCCGCGCGGTGAGCGTGCACCCGCTGGCGGTGATACTTGCCATCGCGGCGGGCTTGCTCGTGGCGGGCATCGTCGGCGCACTGATCGCCGTTCCCCTGGTCGCCTGCCTCAATGTCGCGGCGATCTACCTGGTCCGCGGCCGCTACGGGGTCTCGGAGGCGCCGGTCGCTGCGGACATCAACCCGAACCCGCCCGACCGGCACCCGACCGTCGCGAACCCGTCCGTCGCGAACCCGTCCGACCCGAACTCACCAGGCCCCGAGGCCACCGATCCCCGCCCACCGGCACCCGAGCCACCGGCACCCGAGCCGTCGGACCCGTTGTCGAAGCAGCAGCGGGAGCCGGCGCGGGTCACCCCGCGACCCTGATGACGCCGCGTACAGCCGCTGCCGCGATGTCGGTGCGAAACTGCATGCCGGGAAAGTCCACAGTGGACGCTCTGAGGTAGGCGGCCGCCTGAGCGGCCGCCAGGTCTGCGCCGGTCGCCGTGACCGACAGGACCCGCCCGCCCGAGACCAGCACCTGTCCGTCAGCGCCGCGGCGGGTGCCCGCATGCAGGATCCCGTCACCGAAGGCCCCCTGCACCTCGTCGCCGGTGCGTGGTGTCCCCGGGTAACCCGCAGCGGCGACGACGACAGTGACCGCCGACGAACCACTCCACAGCAACGGTGCATGTGTGGCCAGGTTGCCGGTGGCGGCGGCGTAGAGCAGGCCGCACAGCGGACTTTCAAGCAACGCAAGGACCACCTGCGTCTCCGGGTCGCCGAACCGGGCATTGAACTCGATCACCTTGGTGCCGTCCGGCGTGAGCACGAGACCGGCATAGAGCAGACCGGTGTACGGCGTACCGCGCCGGGCCATCTCCGCGACGATCGGCCGTAGCACCAGCCCGACGACGTCATCGACGAAACCAGGCGGTAGCCACGGGAGCGGGCAGTACGCGCCCATTCCTCCGGTGTTCGGCCCGGTGTCCCCGTCGCCGATGCGTTTGTAGTCCTGGGCCGGCAGCATCGGCAGGATCGTGACTCCGTCGGTAACCGCGAAGAGCGAGACCTCCGGACCGGCCAGGAACTCCTCGACGACCACTCGGCGCCCGGCGCCCACGATCGATCGCGCATGCCGTTCGGCGTCGTCACGGTCCGCGGTGACCACGACCCCCTTCCCGCCGGCCAGGCCGTCGTCCTTGACCACGTACGGCGGGCCGAAGCGATCGAGTGCGGACGCGATCTCAGCAGCGTCACTGCAGGTTCGCGAACGCGCAGTCGGTACGCCGGCCGCGGCCATCACTTCCTTGGCGAAGTCCTTGGACCCCTCCAACCGCGCTGCGGAGGCGGACGGACCGAAGCAGGCGATGCCCCTTGCGCGCACCGCGTCGGCCGCACCGGCCACGAGCGGCACTTCCGGACCGATGACTACCAGGTCGACCGCCTCCGCCGCAGAGAGGTCGGCGATCGCCGCGGGGTCGGACACCTCGACCGGCCTGCTCTCCGCGACGGTGTCGGTTCCTGCATTTCCGGGAGCACACACCAGACCCTGCACCGCCGGATCGGCGCGCAGCGATGCGCACAGCGCGTGTTCCCTGGCGCCGGAGCCGATCACGAGCACGCGCACCCGGGCAGCCTAGCCACCAGCCGCAGGTGGTGAGTTCGGGCAGCGATCACTCCGCGTCAGCCTGTCGTTGTCCGTTTGGTCGCCTGTCACGGCTTGCCTTGGCAGCGTGCCAACAATCCCGTCCAACGAGGAGGCTCCTCCGTGCTCAGGCCCCGATTCACCTATCGCCGAGCGGTCGCGGCCACGATCGCCACGGCCCTGGCAGCCGGCGTCATGATCGGCCTGACCGTCGGACCCGCGGCGGCCCAGGAAGCGCCCACCGCCGAGAGCGTGGCCAGCCCGCTCGTCATCGCGCACCGTGGTGCCTCCGGCTACCGCCCGGAGCACACACTGGCCGCCTACGAGCTGGCCATCCGAATGGGTGCCGACTACATCGAACCGGATCTGGTGTCCACGCAGGACGGTGTCCTCGTGGCCAGGCACGAGAACGAGATCGGCGGCACCACCAACGTCGCAGACCACCCCGAGTTCGCCGACCGATTCACGACCAAGATCGTGGACGGACAGTCCCTGACCGGTTGGTTCACCGAGGACTTCACGCTGGCGGAGCTGAAGACGCTGCGGGCCATCGAGCGCATCCCGGACATCCGGCCGAACAACACGATCTACGACAACCGCTTCCCCGTTCCGACCCTCCAGGAGGTCATCGACCTGGCCACGCGCTACCGCGTCGGGATCTACCCGGAGACCAAGCACCCGACGTACTTCGACTCGATCGGCCTGTCGCTGGAGGAACCGCTCGTCGCCACCCTTCGCGCGAACGGACTGAACCGCCCGGACTCCGCAGTCTTCATCCAGTCCTTCGAGACGACCAACCTCCGGCAACTCAACAAGGTCATCGACGTACCGCTGGTTCAGCTGATCGGCGGCTCCGGTGCGCCGTACGACCTGGTGGCGAACGGGAGCACGCTGACCTACGACGACCTGGCCACGCCGGCGGGCCTGCGCCGCATCGCCGTCTACGCCGACGGGATCGGCCCTGACAAGAACCGGATCGTCCCGCGGGACAGCGCCGGCTTCCTGCTCCAACCGACGCGGCTCGTCGACAATGCACACCGGGTCGATCTGCTCGTGCACCCGTACACGTTCCGCGCCGAGAACACGTTCCTGCCGGCAGACTTCCGGATCGGCACCGACCCGGCCCGCTACGGCGACATCGCGGCCGAGTACGAACTGTTCTTCTCACTCGGGGTCGACGGCCTGTTCGCCGATCAACCGGACATCGCCTTCTACGCGCGCCAGCTCGCCACCGGCGATCAGGCCGCCTGAGCCCAGGATCCACCGCTGAGCCCTCGGATAGCAGCTGGTCTGCGGCAGTCGGGCTGTCGGCTGGATCGGAGCGTGGCCGGATCACCGATACCCGGCTCACCCCGTGAGATGCACGCACCCGTCACATGCCCGCTCGGTCAGCCAAGCAGATCGTTGACGAGCACGTTCTGGTCGCGTCCGGGCCCGACGCCCAGCACGCTCATCGGCGCACCGGCGAGCTCCTCCAACCGGTCCACGTAGGCGCGCGCGTTCGTCGGGAGATCGGCAAAGGTGCGACAGCCGCTGATGTCCTCCCACCACCCGGGCATCTGCTCGTACACCGGCCGGGCGTGGTGGAACGCCGTCTGCGTCATGGGCATCTCGTCGTAGCGGGTGCCGTCGATGTCGTAGGCGACGC
>JACDAB010000031.1 GCA_013695665.1 Geodermatophilaceae bacterium
GGCTTACACCGACCCTGCCCTATCCCGATCAGACCTCGATCCTGCGCCACGGCGGCCCGCGCTGAGGATCCCCTTCCTGCGCCGGCGGCGAATCGACCCGGCAACGACCGCGGCGACCGTGGGCATCGTCGCGTTCGTGGCGATCACCCTCGGCCCGTCGCTACTCGGGCTTCGCGCCTTTGCCGGCCTGGATCTGCTCCAGACGGTGCTGCCCTACTCCCGGGCCGCCCCATTGGACGACCCGGTGACCACCATCTTCGTCCGCGACATCATCGACTACTGGCTGCCGGCGTACGACGACTTCGGTGCCCGGCTGCGGACCGGCGACTTCGCTGCGTGGACGCCGTACGCCGGTGGCGGCGCACCTCTCGCGGCGCTGCCGTCGCACGCGTTGCTGAACCCGCTGTCCGTCCCGTACTACCTGCTCCCGACCTGGCTGGCGCCCGCCTTCGTCCAGCTGCTGCAGATCGGCCTGAGCATCGGTGGGACGTTCCTGTTCCTCCGCCGGCTGTCCGCCGGGCCCGCCGCCGCGCTGCTCGCCGGGCTGATCTTCACCACGAGCGGCTACATGGTGGCCTGGACCAACTGGCCGCAGACCCGGGTCGGCGCGTTCATCCCCGTCCTGTTCTGGGCGCTCGAGCGTTTCGCCCAGCTGCGCACCGCGAAGTCCGCGGTGCCGATCGCGATCGCCGTCGCGGGACTGATCCTCGGTGGGTTCCCGGCCGTGGCGGGCCTGACCCTGTACGCCGGGGGGGCCTATCTGCTCGTGCGGCTGCTCGCCGACCGGTCCGGGCACTCGATCGCGCGCAGCCTCCGGGATGCTGCGGTGGCCGGCGTGGCGGTGGCGGTGGGGGTCGGACTGACGGCGTTCCAGCTGCTGCCGTTCGTGTCCTACCTCGGGACGCTGGACCTGTCCTACCGAGATGAGCAGTTCTTCAACACGACGCCACTGAAGTACGCAACGACGGCAGTGTTCCCCCAGGCCTTCTTCGCCAACGCGTACGGCCGGAATTCGCCGTTCAGCCGGGAGGTCAACCCGGTCGAGATCAGCATGCACATCGGCACGGTGGCACTGGTCCTGATCGCCGTGGCGATCCTCCGTGGCCGCGCCGTACCCCGGCCGCGGGGAGCGCTGACCTTCCTCGTCCTCGCCTCAGGCGTCTTTGTCTGGTTGATCTTCATCCAGGGGCCGCTCGTGCAGTGGATGGCGGCGCTCCCGGTGCTGGACGGGAACCCGATCGGACGGATCAGGTCGGTCCTCGGCTTCACGGCGGCCGCGGCCGCCGGCCTGGGCTTCGACGCGCTGGTCAAGGGGGTCAGGGCGGCCACGTGGCGACCCCGGGCGGAGTGGCTGCTGCTGCCGGCCGGACTCGCCGGTCTACTCATCCTGGGGTATCTGGTCGACCGCGCGCAGACACCGCTACTGGGGACCCAGGTACGCCGGGACGTGGCCTTCGCCTGCGCTGCCGCAGTGGTGGCCGTCGGGCTGATCCTCGCCTCCGGTCGCTGGGCGGGGGCCAGGCGGGTGGCCACGGTGGTCCTCCCGCTCGTCGTCGCCGCGCAGGGCGTGGTGGCGGTCCAGCATTTCTGGCCGACCGCGGAGCCCGAGCAGTACTACCCGGCGACGGCGGCACACGAGTTCCTCCAGGACGAGGCGGCCGGCTACCGCGTCGCGCTCAGCGGCGACCTGCTCTTCCCGACTGCTACCGCGGCCTACGGTATCCGGACCGTCGGCGGTCACAGCTTCTTCGCCCCGAGCTGGGCTGAACTGCTCACCGAGATCTACCCGGGCGCGTTCGTCGCGCCGACGATCGCCACCCTCGACCCGAGGAACCCCGCGCTGGCGCAGGAGCCCGGCCTGGACCGGCTCTCCGTGCGGTACTACGTCGCGGCCGACAACGTCCCGATCCCCGGTTCCCAGGTCCCCACCGGAGCGGCGACGGGGACCGTGAACCTCGCCGCGGGCCAGGCGTACGACGTCACGATCGAACCGCAGCAGCTGCGCGGCGTGGGCATCCCCGTGGTGGGTGCCTCCGACGATCTCGGGCCGGGCAGCACGATGACCGTGGGCGTCCGCGACGCCGACGGCGTCCTGATTGCCGAGACCAGCCGGCCGGTCGTGGGTGCGCCGCCGGCAGCGGACTTCTTCGCGCCGTTGGCGGCCGAGGACGCCACCGGACGGCCCGGTCCCTGGACGGTGTCGATCACGTTCGGCGGTCGAACCGATGTCGAGGTGCAGACCGCGGACGACGGCCGGCCGCGGTTGATCCTGGTCGGGCCGGCCGAGGACGGCCTGCGCCTGGTCGAGGTAGCGGACGGTCTCACGATGTACGAGCGCACCGGCGCACTGCCCCGCATCCGCTGGGCGGAGGACACCCAGGTCGTCAGCGATCCGGAATCCCGGCTCGACCTCGTCGCGCACGGCAGCTACCCGGCGGGCACCGTGGTGCTCTCCGCGACCGCCGAGGACGCCGACGGGCTGCCGGCGCAGGTGGAGGTTCTGGAGGATTCCGGCGACAGCATCCGGGTGCGCGTCCAGGCGCAGGGCGCGGGCTACCTCGTGGTCGCCGACGCGATCCAGAGCGACTGGTCGGCCGCCGTCGACGGCGTACCGGCCGCGATCATCGAGGCCGACCATGCACTCGGCGCGGTGTACGTCGAGGCGGGTCTGCACGATGTCGAGCTCGCCTACGCGCCGAGAGGCCGCTCACTCGGCACGGTGCTGAGCCTGCTGAGCGCGGCGATCGTGCTGGTGGCGGTGATCCCGGTGGCGAGTTGGGGTCGCGTTCGTCGCTGGCTGGCTACTGTCAGGCCGTGAAGATCGCCCGGTCGGCGGCCGTCGTACTGGTTCTGAGCCTGCTGCTCGGCGCATGTTCATCCACAGTGGACGGCCAAGGCATACCGGCGGAGCAGGCCAGCACGTCGAGCCGGCCGACCGAGGCGAATCCGCAGCCGGCGCCACCCATCGGAGCGGGCACCGTGGTGGAATCCCACCGTATTGCCGGCGCCACGCTCCTGATCAGTGGCCTGTTGCCGGCGTTGACCGACAACTGCAACCCGTCCGGGCCGGTCGTCGACGCGGCCGAGACGGAGGACTCGCTGGGACTGTTCCCGCCCGGAACGGCTGCGGACATCCTGAGCCGCTACGGCTTCGTAGCCGGCTGGGCCTACTGCCGTTCGGCCGCCGATGTCCGATCGAGCACGCTCTTCGTCGCCGAGCTGTCCGATCCGGACTCCGCATCCGTCGCCTCCGACGAGTTGGCAGCGGCACTGGCAGTCGACGGCTACCAAGCCGCCGAGCTTCCCGATCTCCCGGACGGGAGGGCGATCCTCCGGGAGGACAGCCTTGCCGAGGACGGTCAGGACGCGAGCCTCCTGCAGGTGCTGCTGCCGGTGGATCGGATGCTCGTGTACCTCTTCCATGCCGACCTGGACACCGAGCAGGCCGGCACCAATGCCAGCGCGGTCCTCAGCCAGCAGGTCGAACTGCTCGCAGGCTTCCAGCCGACTCCGCAAGACCAGATCGCCGCGCTGGACCCCGACCCGTTCGGCCTGGCGGTGCGCGCCGCGGACCCGCCCGGCGGCCTGCTGACCAACTTCTCGGGCAGCTACGACCTGGACAGTTACCTGCGGGTCGCTATCGCCCCGGAGCGCGAGCGTGTCGTGTTGGTCGACAACGGCTACGTCGGCACCTACGTCAAGCAGACCGTCCTGGACAGCGGCCGGAGCTACCAGATCGTCGTGTACGAGATGGGCTCGATGGCTGAGGCAGACGCCACGTTCACCGAATTCCGCACCATCGAGACCGAAGAGTTCGACGGTGTCCGGTTCACCGTGCCGGAGGATCTGACCATCCCGTGCTTCTACTTCCAGGTCGAGGACACCGAGACCTTCTATCAGCGGTGCTATACGCGGGAGGGCAGATACCTGGCATCGATCGACGTCTTCGGCGTCACCAACCCGTTCGACATCGCCGAGATCAGGACGCTCAACGCGGCTCAGATCCAGGCGATGAGGGGCTGAGTGGTCGGGCCGAAGGCGTCCGCACAGCCGAGCCCGCCGGAGGACCGCGGCGCAAGTTCGCCCAGCCGCACGCGGAAGATCGCCGTCCCGTCCTGCGCGTAGAGCAGCTCCAGCGAGTCCACCATCAGCAGGTTCTGCAGGCCGGGAATGCGGCTGAAGTGGTCGCGCAGGTAGCCCTTGCCGGTGAAGACGTATCGGATGTCGTACTTGTCGACCAGTTCCCTGATGCGTGGGCTGGAGTCCAGGCAGTGGAACGCGGTCAGCAACAGTTGCTGGTCCTTGCCGATCGACTGGAAGGTCACCGGGTCCACCACATGCCCGAAGATCGGCTGCACCCCCTCCAGTGCGTACATCCACGCGGAACCGTCGCCGGGGTCGTTCATCACCCGACCCTCCGGACCTGCGATGTCCGCGAGAACCCGCATCGCGCTCTGTTCGGCGGGAGTGACGCTCGGCCCGCCCAGATAGTTCGCGCTGATCGTCGCCTCGTTGACCGGCATGTAGATCCAGGCCGTGAGCGCTCCGAACGCCGCGAGTACGGCGCCGGCCACTGCGCGGGAACTGTCACCGGTGGTGGATGCCTCGGTCGCTCGCCGCCGTTTCCCGAGGTTGACCACCGCATCGCCGACGGTCACCGCCCCGTGGGCCGCCAGCACGGCCATCGCCTGGATCACAAGGGCGAGGAAGCGCCAGCGGTCGTTCCACCATGGCTGCGAGAGCGCCTCGGTGATCGGCGCCTCGGTGGCGGACACCGCCAGGAAGAACACTGCGAAGAATCCCGATCCGGCCAGCCACCACCACAGCCGGCGGATGCCCCTGAGGCGGACCACCCCGATGACCATGAGCGCGACCAGCAGAAACTGCGGGCCGTTGCGACTGTGATCTACGAGGACCAGGCGGTACACCGCCTCCCACAGACTTCCTCGCGCCGCCCAGTTGACGGCAGCTCCGGCCTCGCCGACGGCGAGCACTCCGAGGAGGAACGGCAGGCCGGCGAGGACCGACACGCCCGCGATGCCTGCCAGGGTGCCAACTTCGGCCCTCTTGACCTCCGGCTGCGCCCTGCGCCACCGGTGGACCAGCAGCGCACCCGCGAAGATGGCCGCGGTCACGGCGGTCCCGGGATGGACCGCGAGGAGGCCGGCCGCCGAGATGGCGGTCACGACGACGACCGGGGCGCGGCGCCGCATCAGCGTCTGATCGAGCAGCACCACGAACGCGGGAACCATCGCGACACCGGTTCCGTAGGGCAGCAGCGGCCCGCGGGAGAGCAGGTCGTACGGGAAGGCGCTGAAGGACGCCAGGACCAGGGGGACGCTGGCGGCCAGCGCCACCCGGCCGCCGAACATGCGGACCAGTACCGCCAATCCGAGACCGGCGATGCCGGGCAGCAACAGCAGTTGCGTGTTGAGCAGTGACGGCACCGACGCGCCGGAGAGCTGGCCGACGATCGCGGTCAGCCCATGCTGGGCATTGGGGTAGAAGAAGCTGGCGTCCTCATAGTTGTTGATGGCGCGCAATGCGTTCGGTGCCGCATCTCCGGTGTCGATGATGAACCGGATGGCGTTGGCGTGAAAGCTTGCGTCCCACCCCTGATGTACGGCGTCCAGCTCTCCGAATCCGCGCATGATGACCACCGCGCCCAGCACGGCGGCGGTGAGAACGCCGGCCGCGATGGCCACGTTGTCGCGGATGCTGCCTGCGGAGGAAGTCGGCTCGAGCACCGCTGCTGCCCGCCCCCGGCCCCGGTGCTGGACCGCCCAGCACCCCGCCGCCAGGACGAGGGTGGCTGCGAGCAACGTGGGCGGGCGCCAGCCGACACCCAGCGCCGAGCTGAGCGGCCCTGCCGTGGCCGCGATGCCGTAGCTGACCAGCGGAGCGGCGCCGACGGCTGTCCAGCCGCGCAGCCCGGCGGCCCGGACGACGATCAGGCCGGGCAGCAGGACCACAGCGGCGGTGAGCAGGATCAGGAAACCCTCGGATGCCGACATCAGGGCTTGGCCTCCTCAGCCCGTCGGCGAACAGCCGTCGAGGGTGGGACCCTGACCCGCCGACGCGGGTAGCTGCACCTGGTAGATGCTCACCCCGTCCTCGGCGTACACCGGAGTCAGGGAGTCCACGATCGCGAGGTCTTCCAGCCCGCTCACCCGGGTGAACCGCGGGACGACGAAGTCGTCGCCCAGGAAGACGTAGCCGATGTCGTACCGCCGTACCAGATCCTGGATGTCGGAGTCGGTGTCCAGGCACTTGAACGAGGTGAGCAGCCGTTGTTGATCCGGCCCCATGTTGGGGATGCTGTCGGGTTGGACGACATGGCCGAACATCGGAGTGATGTTGTAGAGGGCGTACATCATCGCCGAGCCGTCGAGTGGGTCGTTCATCACCCGCTGGCCCGGCTGCACCAGGTCGACCAGCGCCTGCATGGCGGCGTCCTCCGCAGCCGAGACCGTTCGCGACTGAACGTAGGCGACTGACATCCGTTCCGCGTTCGCGTCGATGTAGAAACCCTCGCTGAGCAGTCCGAAAAGCGAGAGGACGGCGACGACCGCGACCGCCAACGACCGTTGCCACTGTGCTGCCCGGGGGCTGAATCGCCGGATACCCGCGGTTACCAGCTCGGCAGCGGTGACGATGCCGTGCGCGGCCAGAACCGCCATCACGATGGCCACCACGGCCGCAAGACGCCAACGGTCGTTCCACCAGGGGCCGGTGAGAACCGCCACGACGGTTCCCTCGTAGGAGGCTGCCATGACGAAGAGCACACAGAAGGCGACGCCCGCGGAGAGGAACCAGTACAGCTCGCGGAGCTTTCGGAGCCGGAACAGGCCCAGGATCATGAGCAGCACGAGCCAGTACTGCGGGTACAGCTTGCCGTGGTTCAACGTCAGCAGCTGCCCGAGGACGGCCCCGGGAGTTCCGATCACCGGCCAATCACCGACCGCTGCCGTGCGGGCCGTCAACGAGCCGACGACGTACCGGTATCCGAGGGCTACGGCGAGGACGCCGACCACGGCAAGGACGACGGCATCGGGCCGGATCAGGCGGATCTCTCCTCGCCACCGGAGGGCGAAGAGCGCGACGGAGAACAGCAGCGCGGTGAAGGCGGCGCCGGGGTGCACACCGAGCAGACCGACGGCGCCGCCGGCCACGACCAGGAAACCCGCCGGATTCCGGTCCCGGACAAGGTCGGTCACGACCACGAGGAACGCCGGCACGAGCGCCAGGCCGGTGCCATAGGGAAGAAGCGGGCCCCAGTCGAGCAGGTCGTTGGGAAAGGCGGCGAAGGTGGCGAGCACGACCGGGACGCTCGCTGCCAATCCGATGCCGGCGCCGTACCGGCGCAGGAGTACGCACAGGCCCAGACCGGCGATGCCGGCAAGAAGGAGGAACTGCGAGTTGAGCAGCGCGGGGATGCTCGCGTCAGTCAGCTGGCCGACGGTGGCGGCAAGGACGTGGTAGGTGTTCGGATAGAAGAACGAGGTGGCTTCGTAGTCGTTGATGGCACGCAACGCCGACGGGTCGGCGTTGCCGGTCTCGAGGATGAAGCGGACGGCGTTCGCGTGGAAGATGGCGTCCCAGTGCTGATTGACGCGGTCGAGACCGCCCATCGCGCGTAGCGCGGCGAGTGCGCCGATGACCGCCCCGACGGCGATTCCACCGACCATCGCCAGGTCCCCCGGCAGCCGGGAACGCAGCGCCGGCCCCTGTAGAGGATCGTCGGTGAGAGCCGCTCCGTGGCGCACGGCAACCCGGGATGCCGCCAGCCGCGTGGCAGTGACGGCCAGTACGCCGACGACCGTGGCGGCACCCAGCCAGGCCGGGCTCCAGTCCCAGCCAAATCCTGCGACGACCGGGCCGAGGATCGCGACCAGGCCGTAGGTCACCAGCGGAGCGGCGGCGACGGCGGACCACAGCGGCAAGCGGGCAGCAAGGCAGACAAGTGCGCCAGGGCCGAAGAGCAGGAGCAGTGTGATGAGGATGAGCACGACGCCGGATGTGCCGGGCGTGGTCATGCAAGCTCTCCGGGGGTTTGACGATCATGGTGGCGCTCGATTCACGGTATATCAGCCGCTCAGCCGCGGACGTGACGCCGAAACAGGCCGCGCCGCTTGTGTCGCTTGCCGGCGCAGGAGAGAGTCCGGCGGGTGGTGAATGCCCGGACGGTAAGCTGGACCACCGTGCCTTCCTCCTCCAGCTATGACCTCGTCGTCGCGGGATCCGGCTTCTTCGGCCTGACCGTCGCCGAGCGGGTCGCCAGTGAACTCGACAAGCGGGTTCTCGTGCTCGACCGCCGTGACCACATCGGGGGAAACGCGTACTCCGAGATCGAGCCGGAGACGGGCATCGAGATCCACCGGTACGGCGCCCACCTGTTCCACACGTCCAACGAGCGGGTCTGGAACTACGCCAACCAGTTCACCGATTTCACCGGCTATCAGCACCGTGTCTTCACCGTCTACCAGGGCGTCGTTTATCCGATGCCCATCAACCTGGGGACGATTGGTTCCTACTTCCGCCGGCACCTGACACCGGCACAGGCGCGGGATCTCGTTGCTGAGCAGGCCGGTGAGATCGACGTCGACCAGGCCCAGAACCTGGAGGAGAAGGCGATCTCGCTGATCGGCCGGCCCCTGTACGAGGCCTTCATCCGCGGCTACACGAAGAAACAGTGGCAGACCGACCCGACCGAGCTGCCTGCCGCGGTGATAGCCCGGTTGCCGGTCCGCTACACCTACGACAACCGGTATTTCAGCGACACCTTCGAGGGGTTGCCCGTCGAGGGGTACACGGCCTGGCTGCGGCGGATGAGCGACCATCCGAACATTGACGTACGCCTGGGCACCGACTTCTTCGACGTCCGCTCGGATCTGCCAGAAGGCGTGCCCACGGTGTTCACCGGAGCGCTGGACCGCTACTTCGACTACTGCGAGGGCGAACTCGGCTGGCGCACCCTCGACTTCGAGCACGAGGTGCTGCCGGTGGGTGACTTCCAGGGCACTCCGGTGATGAACTACGCCGACGAGGACATCCCCTTCACCCGCATCCACGAGTTCCGCCACTTCCATCCGGAGCGGAGCTACCGCACCGACAAGACGGTGATCTTCCGTGAGTTCTCCCGTGCCGCGGACAGCCAGGATGAGCCGTACTACCCGATCAACACCGCAGAGGACAGAGCGAAACTCACTCGCTACCGCGCGCTGGCAGCCCGGGAGGCTGACGAACGGCTGGTGTTGTTCGGTGGTCGGCTGGGCACCTACAAGTACCTCGACATGCACATGGCGATCGGATCGGCGCTGAGCATGTACGACAACCGGATTCGCCCTTATTTCACCGATGACCATGCGCTCGACGGCCGCTTAGAAGACTAAGGAATCCGAGGACTCGCACCGCGATGACCCAGACCCCAGAGATCGTCTCGCCCGAGATGGTGGCCGAGCCGGCTGCCGAGGACCTGCGCCCCAGCGAGGGCGTCACCTTGCTCCAGCGGGTGATCATGCCGCGCTCAGCAGACCCGCTGAAGGTGCGCACGCTGTACCTGGACGAGGGGGAGTCCTCGCGGGCGAAGGTGCTCGACCGGCAGTCCGCCCACATAGACGCCGGTCGCGAGGTGAGCTTCGCGACGTACTTCAACGCCTTCCCGGCCAGCTACTGGCGGCGCTGGACGACGCTGCAGAACGTGCTGCTGCAGCTGGATCTGGCGGGGCGCTGCCGGGTGGACGTCTACCGTTCCAAGGCCGACGGAGCCACCATCCATGTGACGGGGGCTACCACGGAGCCGGGGGTCGAGAGCAGCACTCTGGAGTTCGAGCTGGATCTGTCCCCCTTCGAAGACGGTGGGTGGTACTGGTTCGATGTCACCGCAGGGGACGAGCCGGCGACGCTGCGCCGGGCCGGCTGGTACGCCGACCGGGCGCCGGTCGACCCGGCAAAGCTGGCCATCGGCATCTGCACCTACAACCGGCCCCTGGACTGCGTGGCAGCGCTGGGCGCGCTGGTCGGTGACCCGCTGGTCCTGGAGCAGATCGGCCTTGTCGTGGTTGCCGACCAGGGGACGGACAAGGTCACGAACGCGCCCCGCTTCCAGGAGGTGTCGCGGGGACTGGGTTCTCGGCTGCGGCTCGTGGAACAGCCGAACCTGGGCGGCAGCGGCGGTTTCTCACGCGCGATGTACGAGGTCATGACCGACAGCGACGCGACGCATCTGATCTTCCTCGACGATGACATCGAACTCGAACCGGACAGCGTTCAACGGGCTTTCGCCTTCGCCCGCTTCGCCAAGAATCCGATGCTCGTCGGTGGGCAGATGCTCGCCCTGCAGAATCGCTCGGTACTGCACACCATGGGCGAGGTCATCCAGCGCGACAAGTTCTTCTGGCGAGGGGCACCGAAGACCTGCTACGGGCACGACTTCGCCCGGACCACGCTGCGCAAGGCCAAGCACCTGCATCGCCGCATCGATGTCGACTACAACGGCTGGTGGATGTGCCTGATCCCACGAACGGTCATCGAGCAGATCGGGCTGCCACTCCCGCTGTTCATCAAGTGGGACGACGCGGAGTACGGCCTGCGCGCGGGCGAGGCAGGCTTCGCCACGGCGACGCTGCCCGGTGTCGCGATCTGGCACCTGTCGTGGACAGACAAGGATGACGCCACCGACTGGCAGGCGTACTTCCACGTCCGCAACCGATTGATCACCGCCGCCCTGCACACCCCCTACCGGCGCGGGGGCCGGCTACTGAGGGACACCCTCAAGTTCGACCTGAAGTACATGCTGACGCTGCAGTACTCCACGACCGCCCTGCATCACCTGGCCTACCGCGACTTCCTCGCCGGCCCGGATCGGCTGTTCGCCCTGCTGCCCTCAGCGCTCCCCACGGTCCGTGAACGGCGGTTGACCTACGTCGACGGTGTCGCGCGGGGATCGTCCTCGGAGCTGCCGCTACCCAGCATGAGCGCCGTCCGGGCAGAGCGCTTTCTCAAGCCGCCGACGAACCCGCTCACGATCGGCCGGAGGCTGGCCGGGGCGCTCGTGCACAACCTCAAGCCGCAGAACAAGACCCTGGAACCAGGGCGCCCTCAACTCAACGTCGCTGCCAATGACGCCACGTGGTTCCTCCTGGCCCGGCTGGACAGCGCCACCGTCGCCACGGCCGACGGCCGCGGGGTGACCTTCCGGCGCCGGGATCCCCGCCAGTTCTGGGCGATGCTCGGGGAGTCCGTGCGGCTGCACCGGCGGCTGCTCCGAGAGTTCCCCCGCCTGCGCAAGCAGTATCGCGACGCCGTACCGCGGCTCACGTCGGTAGAAGCGTGGCGGCCGATCTTCGAGTCCACGCCCTCGCCACCTGCGTAGCCCAGGGATGGTGAAGTCCATCCCTGGGCTAGTGGGTCAGTTGGGGCAGGTTTCCGGCGCTGCGAGCTGCCCCAACTGACCACTTGGCTCTTGGCTACTCCCTATCCTCGGGTTGCCGGCGCTCGATCACCGACGCGACACTCAGTCGACGACGCTGGCCAGCCGCTTCGCCGCCTTGCGCAGCCTGCCCTCGGCCTGCTCGTCGGCGCGCTGCTGCTCGCCTTGAAGCGCAGACACCGCGATCAGGGCGCCCGTGACGCCCGGGATCGCCCACTGCAGCAGTGCCAGCCGGCGCTGCGCGTCGGCGACGTTCTCCGGTGTGTCCGGCCGCGGCGCCGTGCCGGCCTCCACTTGGACGTCGCCTGCCTGGGAGACCTTTGCGCCCTGGACGCGGCTGTACGCCGTGACGCCCATCGCGAGGCCGGTTAGGGCGGTCTTGACAACGCTGCTGGCCCCCACACCCTGCTGGTTCCTGACCCGGTCCCGGTTGGCGGCAAGCAGACCGGCCGCGCCGAGCAGGTGAGCCCCGATTGCTGCGGCGTTCACCGGCGTCCACCGGTCCCATCCCGCGTTGGCCACCCGGCCGCGCTGCTTCGGGTCGTCGACGGCCCCGGCGGCGGCATTGAGCCCGATGGCGCCCATCAAGGACCCACCGAACCAGGCAGCCAGGCCGACGTCGTGCATCGTGCGGAGAACTGTGTTGCGAGACATTGATTCCTCCTAAGAGACCTACGGTATATCCCTCCGACGTACCCACCCCCGCCGATGCCCAACCGTCGTCAGGGAGGTTCCGCGTCACAGTTTCGGTGGTGCCAGCCGGATCGCGGTGGGCGTCGTGGTGGGATGCTGTCCCGAGGATCAATGCCGGCGTGAGGAGCACACCATGTCGGTCACCACGCGAATCGACGGCTTTCAGCAACGGCACTCGTGGGCCGGCTTCCCCCTCGCCGTGATCTACAAGTTCTACGACGACCAGGGCCCCTACCTGGCGGCGCTGATCACCTACTACGGGTTCCTGTCGATCGTCCCACTTGTGCTGCTTGCGACGTCCACCCTCGGCTTCGTGCTGCAGGGCGACCCGGCGCGCGAGCAGCAGATCCTCGACACCGCGCTGCGGCAGTTTCCGGTGATCGGGTCCCAGCTGAGCGGACCGGCCGGTCTGAGCGGCAGCGGCGTGGCCATCGCCATCGGGATCGTCGGGACGTTGTACGGCGCGCTCGGCGTGGCCCAGGCTGCGCAGAACGCCATGAACACCGCCTGGGCGGTGCCCCGAAACCGTCGGCCGGACCCCTTCACCTCCCGGCTGCGCAGTGGCCTGCTGCTGCTCACTGCCGGCTTGGCCATCCTCGCCACGACCATCCTGACGGTCGTGGGCGGCAGCCTGTCGTCACTGGGCGGCGTTCTGGGCGCGGGGCTTCAGTGGGGTGCCATCCTCGTCGGCATCGCCGTGAACGCCCTCGTCTTCGTCTTCGCCTTCCGGCTGTTGACGGCGGCGCCTCTCACTGTGCGCGACGTTGCTCCGGGAGCCGTCGCGGCCGCGGTTCTCTGGCAGTTGCTGCAGACTGCCGGGGTGGCGTACGTCAACAGCGTGGTCCGGAACGCCGGTGACACCAACGGCGTCTTCGCGCTGGTGCTCGGGCTGATGGCCTGGATCTACGTCGGCGCGATCGCGCTGGTCCTCTGTGTGGAGGTGAATGCGGTGCGCGCCAAGCGGCTCTACCCGCGGTCGCTGCTCACCCCGTTCACCGACCGCGTCGACCTCACCCGGGCCGACCGGGTGGCCTACACCGAGTACGCCACCGCCCAGCAGACCAAGGGGTTCCAGTCCGTCGATGTGGACTTCGAACACGACGGGCAGAACGCGACGGCCCAGAAACGAGGACGCACGCGTTGACGGCTGGACCCCGCCGACGTTTCAGCACTCCGTGGTAACCACACGCTCGACTTGGTCACCATGCGGTGTTGCGCTCTACTTGCGGCGGAATCGCTCGCGCCGGCCGGCCCTGGTCAGGCGAAGCCACTCTCCCAGTCCTGCCGGGTCTCGGCGCTGCGCCAGGAAGTACCAGCCGAAGCGGACCCACTCCAGCGGCAGCAGCCACCGCATGCCGGGCTGTGCCATCAGGTAGCCGCGATTTCGGTAGGTGTAGTAGCGCTTGGTTTCGTCGTCGGGGTACTGCGCCGACAACCGCCCGCCAAGGATGGGCTTGAACTCCTCGGTGCCGCTCGGATGGATGTACGACGTACGCAGACACGTCCCGAAGGCCAGCCCCGAGCGTTGCAGCCGCCGGTGGATCTCGGTCTCGTCCCCCCGGCTGAATAGTCGGAGATCGGGTACGCCGATCCGCTCCAGCGTCTCGGCTCGGAACAGCGCGCCGTTGAACAGCGAGGCGTAGCCCGGCAGCACCTCCGCCGTACCGAGGGCCCCGGGATCGCGGCGCCAGCGCAAACCCCGTCGCAGGGGAAAGGCCAGCCGCGAGGAGTCGGCGATATCGGCCACCAGCGGGGACACCGCCGCGAGGTCGTGGCGTCGCGCGCAGTCGAGCAGCGTGGCCAGGACCTCGTCGTCTGCGGGGCGGCCGTCGTCGTCGGCGCACCATACCCAGTCCGCGCCCATCGCCAGTGCGTGCAGCATGCCCAGGGCGAAACCCCCGGCGCCGCCCAGGTTGCGATGCGAGAGCAGATACGTCGTCGGGAGGCCACCGGCCAGCACGACGTCCTCGGCCGGGTCGGCCGGTCCGTTGTCGACGACGACAAGATGATCGATCGGCCGGGTCTGCCGGGACAGCGCGCGCAGGCTGGCCCCCAGCTGATCGCGACGGTTCATGGTCACGATCACGGCGACCACAGAATCTGGTGCGAGCGGCGGCCGGCCGACGCTGGTGGTCACCGGGGCCCGCCCGGCGGTGGGCGGCGCTTGGGTCCCGGCTCGCGGTTCTTGTATTCGGTCAACACCTCGTCGAGCGGGCCATGCATCCGGATCTGGCCGCGGTCGAGCCAGATCGCCGTATCGCACAATTCGCGCAGCAGCTCGTCGGAGTGCGAGGCGAAGACCAGCAGGCCGGCCCGGTCGACCAGATCGGTCAGCCGCCCCCGCGCCTTGCGCAGGAATCCGGCGTCCACCGCGCCGATGCCCTCATCGAGCAGCAGGATCTCCGGATCGATGCTCGTCACGACACCGAGGGCAAGTCGCACCCGCATGCCGGTGCTGTAGGTCCGCAGCGGCATCTGCAGGTAGTCGCCCAGTTCGGTGAACTCAGCGATGTCCTCGACCCGGTCGTCCATCTCCCGGCGCGTCATACCGAGGAACAGACCGCGGATGACGATGTTCTCGTAGCCGGAGATCTCCGGGTCCATCCCCACACCCAGGTCGAAGACCGGCGCGACCCGCCCCTGCACCGACGCCGTACCCGCCGTCGGCTCGTAGATGCCGGAGAGCAGCCGCAACAACGTGGACTTCCCGGCGCCGTTGTGCCCGATCAGCCCGACCCGGGCACCGTGCTGCAGGTCCAGGGTGATTCCCCGCAGCGCCTCGATCACGACGACCTTGCTCGCGTTGGGGCTGATCCGGCCACCGACGACACCGAGCATGGCCTTCTTCAGCGAGCGCGTCCCCGCGTCGAAGATCGGGAAGTCGACGGAGGCGTCGCGAACGGCGATGCTGACCACTGCACGCTCTCCTAGACCCAGTACGACACGCGGGCGCGGTAGTTGCGCAGGACAACCAGGGTCAGTGCCCACCCGACTGCGGTGATCACCAGCACGACCACCCAGTGCCGTAGCTCGAAGCTCGCACCCAGCATGGGGCGGCGGATGATCTCCATGAAGTGCAGGAACGGGTTCAGTTCGGCGAGTTGGGCGCGGGCCGCGATCGTTTCGTTGGGGCTGTTCAGCAGGTCCTCGTAGATCCACACGATCGGGGTCAGGAAGAACATCAGCTGTACGACGCTCTGCGCAACCGGGGGCAGGTCGCGAAAGCGCGTGCTCACTACCCCCACCAGGAGCGCCACCCAGAACCCGTTCAGCACGAGCAGAGCGAACGCCGGTACGGCGGCCAGGCTGGACAGGGACAGCGGCTGCGGAAACACGATCAGCATCACGGCGTAGACGAGGAGGTTGTGCGCGAAGAACAGCATCTGCCGCCAGACCAGCCGGTAGACATGCACGGTGATCGGCGCCGGCAGGTGCTTGATCAAGCCTTCGTTGGAGATGAACACCACGCAGCCATCGGTGATGGAACTGCCGATGAAGGCCCACACGATGAAGCCGACCAGGATATAGGGGAGCTGTTCCTCCAGCCGGTTGCCGAACAGCCCGGCGTACAGCACGCCCAGCGCGACAGCCGTCACGGCCATGCTGATGGTGATCCACAGCGGACCGAGGATCGATCGGCGGTAGCGCTGCTTGATGTCCTGCCAGCCGAGGTGCCCCCACAGCTGCCGCTGCCGCCAGGCCCGGTCCAGATCGTCGAAGGCGAGCCCCCAGCTACGCGAAGCGTTGAGAGTCCTCGGGGTGCCGGCCACGACGGTCGACAGTACCCTGACGCCTTCTCAGGTCAGGTGCTCGCGACCCGCGTCGCGCAGCGCCTGCACGACCGACCCGACATCCTGCGCGCGGGCGCGCGGGCAGACGAACACCACGTCCCCGCCGTCGACCACCACGAGATCACGGACGCCGAGCAGGACGACGGGGCGGCCCGATCCGGCGACAACGCAGTCGGCGCTGTCCAGGCTCAGCAGACCCTCGACGTTGAGCGCCACGGTGCCGGTGTCGTCCGCGGCCAGCACGCCCCCGAGGGCGTCCCAGTCCCCGACATCGGTCCAGCCGAAGTTACCGGGGACACAGCCGACCCGCCCGCGCGCCGCCGCTCCCTCGACGATGCCGACGTCGATGCTGACCTTCGGGAGGGTGGGCCACACATGGTCGTGCACGCGGGGACCCTCGCCCCGGGCGTACGCCGCGGCGATGGCCAGCACGCCGTCGTAGAGGTCCGGCAGCTGCCTGCGCACCTCGGCGAGCAGCGCATCGGCGCGCCACACGAACATCCCCGCGTTCCAGAGGTATTCGCCGGAGGAGACGTACGCCGCCGCGGTCGACCTGTCCGGCTTCTCCTCGAACCGATCGACGGTTCGAGCCGCATCGATGCCGAGGGCAGCACCGGTCTTGATATACCCGTAGCCCGTCTCGGCCCGGGTCGGGCTCAGGCCGACCGTCACGAGCAGCCCGGCGCCGGCCACCTCGGCGGCGGTCCGGATGGCGTCGTGGAAGCCGCGAACATCGGCGATCAGGTGGTCGGCGGCGAACGACCCGGTGATCGCGTCGGGGTTGCGGGAGTGGGCGAGGGCAGCGGCCAACGCGATCGCCGGGGCGGAGTTGCGAGGGGACGGCTCGGCCACCAGGTTCACCGGTGGCAGGTCGGGCAGCTGTTCGCGGACTGCGGCGAGGTGCGCCGCGCCGGTCACGACGAGCAGCCGGTCCGGGCCGCTGAGCGGGAGCAGCCGACGTACGGTCGACTGCAAGAGGCTGATGTCCTCCCCGCCGAGCGGGAAGAGGAACTTCGGCCGGTTCCGCCGGCTCAGCGGCCACAACCGGGTCCCGCTGCCGCCGGCGGGGACCACTGGGTAGAAATTGTCGATCATCGGCGGGTTTCCGAATCGAGCAGCTCCGAATGCCGCTGCGGCGCCGCCCCCTGGCCGACCCGGCCGACCACCCGGCTCAGCGCTGCCCGAGCCCAGAGCCCGGCGGCCAGCGTCCACCTCAGTGGGGCGTGCTGCCGTCCTGGGTACAGCCGTGAGAGGTAGCGAAAGGCCGAGCGGTGATGCTCGTCGCGCATCCGATCGGCGGCCTGCGCAGTCGCGTGGGCGCCGGTGTGGATGACGACCGCCGACGGGACGTGCACGGACAGCCAGCCGGCGCGGCCGAGCCGGGCGCCGAGATCGACGTCCTCGAAGTACATGAAGTAGCTGTCGTCAAAACCCCCGACGCGGTGAAAGGCCTCGACCGGCAGCAGCAGGCACGATCCCGACAGCCAGCCGGCCGGCCCCTCCGCAGGGATGCCGCGCTCCTTGCGGTAGCTGCGCGTCCACGGATTGCCCGGCCACCACCAGCCGCAGAGCACGTGCCCGATCCCGCGCCCGAGCGTGGGCAGCTCGCGCGCCGAGGGGTACAGCGCGCCGTCGGCGTCCAGGATCGCGGGCCCGAACGCGCCGCCGCGGGGCCAGCGACGGCTCGCCTCGAGCAGGGTGTCGAGCGAACCCGGTTCCCACCGCACATCGGGGTTGGCCACTGCCACCCAGCCGTCGGTGACGCCGGCCAGGGCAGCGTTGTGCGCGGCGCCGTACCCGATGTTCGCGCCGGTGTGCAGCAGGGTGACCTCGGGGCGGGCGGCGGCCCGCTCGGGTGCGCCGTCGGTGCTCCCGTTGTCAGCGACGACGACGCGGTAGGGCCGGGTGGTGGCCAGCCGCAGGCTGTCGAGGAACGTGTCCAGGTGCCCGCCGGGGGAATAGGTGACGACGCTGACGGTGAGGCTTTCCGGCGCGGCCACGCGGCGTCTCCTCCTCCTCGGGTTACGGCTGTAGTGGGTGTCGAGCGGGGCTCTTGCCGGTCGGGCTCGACTACGCTGGCACATCATGCCCGACGCGGTGACGCAGTATGACGACGTCGGCAGAGCCGACTATGACGGCCTCGGCAGAGCCGACTATGTCGACGTCGGCAGAGCCGACTATGACGACGTCGTTGTGATAGTGCGGGTGTACAACGAAGCGCCGGTCGTCGCGGGCGTTCTCCGCGAGCTTCTCGCGACCGGCCTCCGGGTGATCGCGGTGGACGACGGCAGTAGTGACGCATCCGCCGACGAGATCGACGCAGCCGGGGCTTTCCGCGTCAGTCACCCGATCAACATCGGTGCCGGGGGCGCACTTCAGACCGGTATCGAGGCGGCGCTGCGGTTCACCAGAGCCAAGTACATCGCCTGCTTCGACGCCGACGGGCAGCACCGGCTTGTCGACCTGCTCGGCATGATCCAGACGATCCGGCAGGGGCACGATGTGGTGATCGGATCCCGTTTTCTGAACGGCGATCCCGACATGGGACGCGTGCGCCGGCTGATGTTGAAGCTCGCGGCGCGGATGACCCGGCGGGGGGAGTCCTTCCGCCTCACCGATGCGCACAACGGCCTGCGCATCTTCACCCGTGCGGTTGCCGGCGACATCGAGTTGAACCACTCCGGCATGGCCTATGCCTCGGAACTGGAGGAGGTGCTGACCAGGTCCCGATACCGGGTGACGGAGTTCCCGGTTCAGATCGTCTACACCGACTACTCACTGGCCAAGGGCCAGCCGCTGCTCAACAGTGTCAACATCCTGACCGACATCGTGGCGCACCGGGTCAGTGGGAGGCGACGGAAATGATCATCCAGCTCCTGCTCATCCCTGCCGTCGTCCTGGCGGTGGTGCTCTCGCTGCGCTCCCGCCAGTCGCTTCGGGGGCAGGCGCGGCGCAAGATCTTCGCTGCGATCACCGTGGTCGCCGGCGTCGTCGCGGTGACCTTTCCCGACCTGTTGCAGGTCATCGCCGACTGGGTGGGCGTCACCCGCGGTGTGGACCTGATGCTCTACGCCCTCGTCCTGATCATCATCTATCTGATCGGGAGCACCAGCGTCCGCTTCCGGGAGCAAGAGGCCAGGCTGGTGCGACTCGCCCGCGAGCTGGCGCTGGCCGAGGCCGAACCGCACCGCGCAGAGTTGGAACCCCGGCCCGGCCCGCCGCCGGGAACCGCGCCCCCGCCGGCCGGAAACGTCCCCACGCCGGCCGGAACCGTCCCCACGCCGGCCGGAGCCACGGCGCCGGAGGACTCTCAGAGCAGCCGACGGACCAGCCACCAGTAGCCGCCCATGAGCACGTTCAGGACGCCGGCACCGACGGGCAGCGGCAGGGCGACCGGGTCGAAGTGCCCGGTCAGCAGTGCTGCCAGTTCGCGATCGCCGATTACGCGCGCGGCCTGCACGGCCCGGCGCCGGCGCCGCAGCCATCCGCGGTGGGCCACCAGCCAGCGGTAGCCGCGCAGCTTCTGTCGCAGCCATCCTTGACGGAGCGCCACGGCCAGCATGGCCAGTTCCAGGGCGAGGAGCGCGGGTGCGAGCAGTACGAGGAGCCGGCCGCCGTACACGGTGAGCAGCATCGCCAGCCGGTTGCGCTCGAGCAGGTAGAACTTCAGCGGGTTGCGGGAGAACTCGTAGTGGTGGGCGATCACCGCCGTCGGCACGTAGCGCACCTGCCAACCGCGCTGCCAGCAGCGCAGCGAGAGATCGCAGTCCTCCTGGTAGGCGAAGAACTCGACGGTGAACCCGCCGAGGGCATCCCAGACCTCGCGACGCACGGCGAGGCCGGCTCCGCTGGCGCTTGCCACCGCCGTGCCGACCGCATGCCGGTCCGCCGGCTCCCCCAGTCCCCCGGCCCAGGACAAGCCGAGTGCGTGCACCGGGTTGCCGGCGGAGTTCATCAGCTCCGGTGTCGCGGCCAGCCGGATGCTGCCGCTGACAAGGCCGACCCCGGGCTGCCGGGCTGCCTGCGCCAGCTCGGCCAGCGCGTCAGGTTCGACGACGGCGTCGGAGTTCACGAATGCGAGCACCCCTGCATGGGAGGAGCCGGCGCCGAGGTTACAGCCGCCGGCGAATCCGGTGTTCGAGCCCGGTCGCAGGACCTGTACGCCGCCGCGGTGATCCAGCGCGGACAGGTCCGAGGTGCACCCGTTGTCGACGACCACCACCTCGACCTGCACGCCTCGTGAGGACAGCACGGCGTCGACTGCCTCGAGCAGGACCGGCTCGGCGCCGTACGCGAGCATCACCACGCTGATGCCGGTCCCGCCCTCGGTGGTCACCGGGTTCCCACCCGGCCATTCAGCGGCTGGCGCAGCCGATTGGCCATGGCCACGGCCAGGAAGACGACGCCCGCCGCGGCCCCGGTCAGGAACGCCGTGCCGACTCGGAGTTCCAGCTCCGCGGGCACCAGGAGGGCGAGGACGAACGCGAGACTGGCGACTGCCCAGCCGGCCAACGATGCTCGGTAGGACCGCAGCGAGATCAGCGCCTGCGACAGGACGAGCGCGAGCATGTACGCGGCGGTCGCGCCGGCCAGCGGGATCAGGTCGGCGCGGTTCGAGCGGAACTCCGCGCCGTACACGAATTGGACCAGCCAAGGACCTATCCCGGCGACGACGAGCAGGCCGACCAGCCCCAGCCCGCCCACCAGCAGCAGGATCGAGCGCAGCCGGCGCCGGTAGCCGACCCCGTCGTCCACCGCGGCGAGCCGGGCCAGCCCCGGGAGGAGGGCGGCCTGGACGGCGGCGAAGACGAACAGGGGAATCCGCACCAGCACCAGGGCGCTGATGAATACCCCGACCCGCGCGCGCTCATCCGCGGTAGCCAGCAGATTCGCGGCGATGGGCGCGGCGTTGACGACGAACTGGGCGAAGGCGGAACCAGCGATCAGCAGGCCGAGCGCCGAACCGACGTCCTGCCAGGATGCCGGCGGGCCGTCACGGAGCAGCCGGCCGGGCCGGGGGGCGGTCAGGAGCACGGCGACGAGAGGCGACAGCCCGAGCAGTACGGCGTACCAGCCCACCTGCGTCGATGCCGCGAGGCCCAAGGCCAGCGCGCCAGCGAGCCGGAGCACGCCGTCGGCCCCGAGCTGTACGCCGTAGCGCAGGAAGTTCCCGGTACCCGCGAACGCCCCTCGCGTCAGATGCTGGGCGCACAGCCCGACACTGCCGACGAAGAATGAGGCCAGCACGAGGACTTCGCCGTCGAAGAGCCATCGTGACAGTGGTGCCCCCGCCGCCGCGCAGACCGCCGCGAGGAGGAGCAACAGGCCGAGCCCGATGCCGGCGGCACGCAGGAAAACCGGGCGTGCGCCCAGGCCTACCGCCTCGCGGGCCGCGACCGCACGGCCGACCTCCTGCTCCAGCGGGAAGAACAGCGCCGGGCCGATCGCGTTGATGAGCACCCACAACGTGGTCAGCGGGACGACATCGGCCGGACCGAGGACCCGGCCGACGATGGCCAGGTAGACGAAGGAGGTGAGGCCGAGAATCGCCACGCCGGTCCCGACGGTCACGACCTGGCGGGGCATCCCGGCAGTCACGGTGGATACTCTTGCACGCATGCTGCTGCAGGGCGTTTCGGCGATGGTCACTGGCGGGGCGTCCGGCCTCGGGGCTGCGACTACCCGCGCCCTTACCGCCCGCGGCGCCGCCGTCACGATCCTCGATCTGGACGCGGACCGCGCCGACGCCCTGGTGACGGAGCTGGGCGGGCAGACCAGCGTCATCGTCGCTGACGTCACCGACCCGGAGCAGGTCCAGGCGGCGGTGGACGACGCAGCAGGCAAGGACCGGCCGTTCCGGCTGGCCGTCAGCTGCGCCGGGGTCGCCTGGGCCTCCCGGGTCGTCTCCCGGGACGGCACCCCGCACGACCTGGCCTTGTTCTCCCGGGTGGTCACCATCAACCTGATCGGGACGTTCAACGTGCTCCGGTTGGCAGCGGCGCGGATGGCCCGATCCGAGCCGCTGGAGCACGGGGAGCGCGGGATCGTGGTGAACACCGCGTCGATTGCCGCCTACGAGGGTCAAATCGGGCAGATCGCCTATGCCGCGTCGAAAGCCGGTGTGGTCGGGCTGACGCTGCCGGCGGCCCGCGACCTGGCCTCGATCGGCGTGCGCGTCTGCACGATCGCGCCGGGGATCATCGACACCCCGATGCTGGCCGGGCTCTCCGACGAGGTGCGGGCCGGTTTGGCCGCCGGGGTCCCGTTCCCGAAGCGTCTCGGTACGCCGGAGGACTACGCGTCGCTGGTCTGCATGATCGCCGAACACGGCTACCTGAACGGCGAGACGATCCGGATGGACGCGGCGCTGCGGATGGCACCCAAATAGACGCTGGTTTGACCGTGACCGGTCGGACGTCGACCTGGCGGCCTGACCGTCCGGTCGACATCCTCCGCACGCTGACGCCGCTGCACCGCGGGGCGGGTGATCCGACGTTCCGCATCGATCCGGCCGGCGCGCTGTGGCGGACCACGACGACACCGCACGGCCCGGCGACCGTGCGGTTGTCCCGCAGCGGTGGTGACGTCGTGGCCTCCTCGTGGGGCGCCGGTGCCGAGTGCGCACTGGCCGGTGTGCCGGAAGCACTCGGTGCGCGCGACGACTGGACCGGGCTGCGACCACCACCCGGGCGGTTCACGGACACGTGGCGGCGAAACCCCGGGTTGCGCATACCCCGGACGGGTCGGGTGTGGGACGTGCTGCTGGCGGCCATCCTGGAGCAGCGGGTGACCGGCAAGGAGGCGCGGCGGTCCTGGCGCGAACTTGCCGCCGTCGCTGGAACGGCGGCCCCGGGACCGGCGCCGGCCGGCATGCGCGTCGTGCCGACCCCGTCGGAACTGCGCCGGCTTCCTGACTGGACCTGGCATCGGTGCGGGGTGGACGGAGCCCGACGCCGGGCCTTGCTGGCAGCGGCCGCCGTGGCCGACCGGATGGAGGAGGCGGTCGATCTGCCCCGGGAGGCCGCCCTGGCGCGGTTGCGGGTGATCCCTGGGGTCGGGGAGTGGACCGCCGCCGAGGTGGCCCAGCGGGCCTTCGGCGACGGCGACACGCTGTCGGTCGGCGACTATCACCTCGCCGCCTTCGTCGGCTGGGCGCTGGTGGGTCACCCGCTGGACGACACCGGGATGCTCGACGTGCTGGCGCCGTACCGGCCGCATCGATACCGGCTGGTCCGCCTACTTGAGGTCAGCGGATTCGCCAAGCCGCGGTTCGGGCCCAGGATGTCCGTCCTCGACTACCGGAAGCTGTGACCGGTCCCGGGATTCCCGCGGGCGGTAGGCCAGGCGGAATTCCCCGCCGGAGCGCCGGAAGCGGATCTCGGCGAACGGCGCTGCGAGCAGGCAGACCGCGCCGATGGCTTCCAGGAACTCCTCAACGATGAGGAAGTAGGCGTAGGTGCGTCCGTGCCCCTGCGCCTGCAGTACGGCGTTGCCGACGGACTCGACCCCGAACGCACCGACCAGCAGGCAGGCCACACCGGCGACCAGCAGCAGCCGGGCGCGACGCCGTACCAGCCGGAACAGCACCGCGATAGCGAGGACGACGAGAGCCGCGAACATCAGTCCGGGTACGAGCCAGGCTGCGTACGTCAGGCCGCTCCCACCGCCGATGCTGACTCCGAAGGAGTGCAGCCGCTCATGCAGGGAGGTCATGTCGTCCAGCGACAGCGCGGCACACACGAAGGCCAGACCGACCCACGGCAGGGCGGCCCGGTCGTGCGCTGCCCGGGCGAGCACGGCTGCGAGCGCGGCCATCACGGCGGCCAGCAGCAACAGCGAGACGTTGAACCAGGTCGGCAGATTCTGCTCGCGGGCAACGTCGAAGTAGATGCGGACGCGGGATTCCGGCTCACGCCACTGCGGTGCCCAAGGCGCCCGTGGTACGGCGATGTGCAACAGGATGACAGTCACTGCGGCGCCGGCCCCGAGGCCGAGGACGACCACCTCGGGCGCGAACCGGCGCCGGGTCTCCGTCGACAGTGCCACCGCAGCCCCCTCTCGACATCTCGTGTTCAGCTGACGTTAACCTGCCGGGGCGTCCCATCCCCGGTGGCTGGCCGCGCCGGTTCACCGTGCTCCCGGATCAACGCGTGATCAGGAACTCCGCCGGGTTGCGGGCCGGCCGCTCCGGTGGCGTGGACAGCGGGTAGCCCACGGCAACGGCGCCCATGGGCTCCCAGTCCGGGGGCAGGTCCAGCTCCCGGCGTACGACGTCGGCACAGAACAGGGTCGAGGACACCCAGCACGAGCCCAGTCCCTCGGCGGCCAGTTGCACCAGCAGGTTCTCCACGCCGGCGCCCATCGCGACGGTGAACATGGTCTGCTCGGCAGTGGCACGACGGGCATCGGGGTAGTCGTGCGCTCCGTCGCGGACCAGGCAGGGCACGAGCAACTCCGTCGCCGCCCGGAGGATGTCCCCGCGCCGCAGCCGCCGGGTGATGCTCTCGGGGGTGAAGCCGTCGGCGGCGAGGTCGGCGGCCCACCGGTCCCGCATCGCGTCCAGAAGCCGCGCGCGCACTGCGGCGGTGGCGACATGCACGAACCGCCACGGCACGGTGTGGTGCGGAGCCGGAGCGGTCAGCGCCGCTGCCACCGCCCGGCGAATCAGGACCGGGGCGACCGGGCGGTCGCTGAAGGTCCGGACCGATCGGCGGGCGGCCACCACATCACGGGTCCCTAACCGGAACATGTCCTGGTCGGGGGGTCTGACCAGCGGCCGGCTGCCCCGGCCATCGTCCACAGTGGACAAACCCCGCACAACGGCAGCAGGGACGCCGTCGGTCTTGCCCTTGACCAGTTCCGCGGCCGCTGCGACGGAGTCCGCGTCGGCCATCTCGGTGAGCACCAGGTCGTTGCCGTAGGGGTCGACCGCTCCGCGATGGTCGCGCAGTGCCGCCATCCCGGCGACGCCGACCGCCACGTCCGTGAGCCCGTGGCGCCACGGTCGGCCCATCGTGTCACTGATGACGACAGCAACGCGCACACCGAGCAACTCCTCGATGCGGGAGCGGAGGGCCGCGGCCGAGCCGTCGGGGTCCTCCGGCAGCAGGGCGAGTTCGTCACGGCGGACGTTGGAGGCGTCGACGCCGGAGGCGGCCAGCACGAATCCCTGCCGGGTCTGCGTGATCTTCGTGTCCCCGAACCTCGCCACGACCCGGACGCTCTCGGCGTCCACCGCTGCCTGCCGGGCAGCCTCGCGGCGGAGCGGGTCGGTGGGCACCCGCACCAACCGACCTTCCACTTTGGACACCGCTTTGGACGTGACGACGACGATGTCACCGTCGCGGAGGTCTGGCGCGGCCTCGGCGATCAGGGCGCCGAGGTCATCACCCGGCCGGAAATCGGGTAGCCCGCCGATCGGGAGGATCTGCAGGGGCTCACGCATCGCTGCGGCAGTCCTCGGCCAGCACGAGCGCCGCCGCGGCCATCGCCGCGGTGGCGGCGGCATCGGCCATCAGCAGCGGCACCGCCTGAACGCGGACACCGGGTACGTCGGCGCCGTCGCCGGTGTGCACGAGCCAGCCGTTCAGGACACCTCCCTCGCGCCGGGCGCCGTAGTGCCGCCCGCCCCCCTCCGCGCTGGTGGGTACGCCGATGGCCGGCAGGCACTTGTCCGCCATGCCGCGAACGGGCGCCCCGCCGACGATCGGCGACAGACCGACCACCGGCGCCGGGGAATCGCGCAGAGCGGCACGCAGCCCTGGTACGCCGAGGATGGTGCCGATGCTGACCACCGGGTTACTGGGTGCGAGGAGCAGCACGTCTGCGCCGGCGATCGCCTCCAGGACCCCGGCTGCGGGCCGGGCATCCGCGACCCCGACCTGGACGAACTCGCGAGCCGGCAGTTCGGCCCGGTGTCGCACCCACCACTCCTGGAAGTGCAGCGCGCGGGTTCCCTCGGGGGTATCGACCACGACGTGCGTCTCGACCCGCTGGTCGCTCATCGGGAGCAGGTCCACACCGGGCTGCCATCGTCGGCACAGTGCGGCAGTGACCGCGGACAGCGCAAAGCCCGCGTCGAGCATCCGGGTGCGGACCAGGTGGGTGGCCAGGTCGCGGTCGCCGAGCCCGAACCAGCCCGGCTCCGCGTCGTACGCCGCGAGCTCCGCCTTGACTGTCCACGTCTCCCCGGCCCGACCCCAGCCGCGCTCGGTGTCGATGCCCTCGCCGAGGGTGTACATCACGGTGTCGAGATCCGGGCAGATGCGCAGGCCGTGCAGCGTCAGATCGTCGCCGGTGTTGATGACGGCAGTGATCTGGTCCTGCGGGCCGGCGACCGCCCGCAGCCCGCTCAGGAACCGCGCACCACCGACACCACCGGCCAGGACGACGACATGCACGCCCGGCATCGTTGCAGATGGCGGGCCTCGGTCCTGTGCCAGACTGCTCGGCGTGGAGCAGGACGACCGCGCAGCTGGTGACGGGTCGCGGACGTCCGG
>JACDAB010000036.1 GCA_013695665.1 Geodermatophilaceae bacterium
TTTGGGCAGAGACAGGGGGACCGCCGATTTCCACGGTTCCTGAGCTTACCGGCTTTGGGAGCAGTCTCATTGCCCGCAGCGTAACCAGTCACCTCGGGGGCCCGCTGACGTATGACTGGCAGGAGAGCGGGGTAGTTGTGACCGTTCGAATGCAGCAGTCTCGGCTATCGGAATAAGACCAGCGGTCAGAAAGCCGAATGGGCGGATGTTCCCTATCGACCGATTCCTGACGTTTGCGCCTTATGTCGTTTCCCACCCATTGCGGACATAAGCTTATTGAGATTGTTCGGCTCGTGCCTTCAGGTAGGCGTACAGTGCCTCGCGCTCGCGCGGAGTCAGGTAGGCAAAGCGCGTCTTTGCCACGCCTACCATCATGTCGTTGAGCTTTCGGCCCCCTGGAGCCGCGCCTTCGGTCATTAGCCGCTCGAAGTCTTCGCGGCTGTAGCCTCCCGCAACGATCAAATCCGGAGTGCCGCGGCCCTTGAGTTCGGCGCCGTGGCACTCGGCACAGGTCACTCGCGTCATGTACCGACCAAACGCATGCCGCGGCCCAAGATCGACTGGCGCGAGCGCCCTTTCCTCGCGCACGAAGTCGGCCGTCGGCTTGAGCTCGCCTTTTGCGATTAGTTCACGCGTTTTTTTCTCGAAGGGGAGCGGCGGCTGTGTGGGCTGTCCGGTCGGCTTGAGCGTGCGCAGGTAAGCGGTCAGGGCCACCACATCCGGATCGCTGAGGTGCTGGAAAGTTTCCGAAGGCATTGACCACACTTCGCGGCCCGTCGGTGCACGCCTCCACGTAGTAGCCGCTCAAATTGGTCGTCCGTATATTTGGCGATATCGCGCGACAGGTTGGAGGCATACAGCTCGTAGAACCGCTCGCCCTGCAACGTTTTGCCATGGCAGCCAGTGCAGCCAAGGACGCGCGTCAGCCTCTCGCCATGCGCGACCCGCGCTGCCGCTGCTGTCGCTAGTGCACCGTCAAATGCTATTGTGGGTGGCGCGAGCTCGTCGCTTTCTGCGGTCGTAATCTCCGACCCACACGCGGCGACACCGCAAATCGCCACAACAAGTAGCCATCGCCACATAGGGTACCTCCCGGTCACGCAAAGCTTAATCCAGCAGAGAAGATTGGGCTAGTGTCTGCTTTCTACCCATTGTTGACAGGTGGCTTTCAAGTTCTTCCGCCAGCCCTGGGCTTAGCTCTCGAGCCGAAGTCAGCTTTCGACTCAAAGTGGACTTCACCGTTTAGCGCTCCAGAAAGGTCTTCACAGTCTGCATGAAGACTTCCCGCGGCGCACCAGCAGTGGGTGAGTGGCCGCCGCGCGGAACGATCCAAAGCTGGGACTTGGGAATGGCCGAAAACATCGAGATGGGGATCGCCACCGGAAAGAACTCGTCGCGGTCGCCATGCACGATTGCGTCCTTATCACCATCGACGAGAACGGAATGCCGCGCGCTCGCCCGGTCGGTATCGGCGAGCCGACAGAGGACTGGAGCCTGTGGATCGCCACAAAGCGTGGAAGCCGCAAGACCAGGCAGATCATGGCAAATCCGAAGGCGGCGCTTCACTTCGGCTTCGACGATATCGCGAATGGTCACAAGAACAGCTTTTATGCGAGCCTCACGGGCGTTGCGTCTGTCCATACAGACGGGCCGAACATCGCCGCACACGGCCCAGAAGAGAAGTATCGGTCTGCCTGGGACGATTACCCCAATGACCTAGCGCTCATCCGCTTCAGACCTCAGCGGATGGAGGTAATGGGCAAGGGGGTCAAGCCGAGCGACAGCCTCTGGCAGCCGCAGGGAGTAGTCTTACCGCGTAAAGGCTAGTGTCCGCTTTCCACCCATTGCGGACATTAGCAGCTTGAGGTCCGTTTCAACGCAAACCCGAACCTTCCGTGCTTTGGACATTCCGCAGCTGTAGCCATGGGACGGAGTCGGGAACAACTAAGCCGCGCCCGTCCCCTGGTCCTCGTCCGCGGCGTCCTCCTTCGCGTCATCAATTGCCTGCAGGAGGTCATCGAAGGAGGAAGACTTGGGCAGCGGGAAAACCTGCTTCAAACTCAGCCCGAAGTTTTCGCGCGGGTTAGGCACGAAGTCTCGTGGTGCACATCGAATGAGCCGCGCCTGATGCATCAGGCTACGTCATGGGCTAGTCGAAAGATATGGGGCCGTAGC
>JACDAB010000046.1 GCA_013695665.1 Geodermatophilaceae bacterium
CGTGCAGATCGCCGTTACCGGTTCCATCGCCACCGACAACCTGATGCACTTCCCGGGTTTGTTCAGTGAGCAGCTCCTCGCCGACCAGCTCGACCACGTGTCGCTGTCGTTCCTGGTGGACGATCTCGTCGTCCACCGTGGCGGTATCGGCGCCAACATCGCCTTCGGCATGGCGCAGCTGGGATTGAAGCCCATCCTCGTCGGTGCTGTGGGTGCCGACTTCGACGACTACCGATCCTGGTTGGTGCGCCACGGGGTGGACTGCGATTCGGTCCACGTCAGCGCCGTCGCGCTGACCGCGAGATTCATCTGCACCACGGACGACGACATGAGCCAGCTTGCGTCGTTCTACCCCGGCGCGATGTCGGAGGCGCGCGAGATCGAGCTCGCCCCCGTCGCCGCGCGGGTGGGCGGCTTGGATCTGGTGGTGATCAGCCCGAACGACCCCGCGGCGATGATCCGGCACACCCGGGAATGCCTGCAGCACGGCCACCGCTTCGTCGCCGACCCGTCCCAGCAGCTGGCCCGGATGGACGGCGCGGAGATCCGCGAACTCGTCGACGGTGCGGCCTACCTCATCACCAACGACTACGAGCGCAGCCTGATGGAGCAGAAGACCGGCTGGGGTACCCAGGACATTCTCGATCGGGTGCAGGTCCGGGTGACCACACTGGGCAAGGAAGGCGTGGAGATCACTGGCAAGGCGATCGACACCCTGCACGTGCCGATTGCCGGCGAGGTCCGCCGGGTCGACCCCACCGGGGTGGGCGACGCCTTCCGTGCCGGCTTCCTCACCGGCATCTCCTGGGAGCTGAGCCTGGAACGGTCGGCTCAGATCGGGAGCCTGCTCGCCACGATGGTGATCGAGACGGTCGGGACCCAGGAGTACGACGTCAAACCGGCGGAGTTCGTTGATCGGCTGGGGACGGCGTACGGCGAGGGCGCAGCAGCCGACGTCCGCGCGAAGTTGCCGCCCGACGCCTGAGCCGTCGTGACCGGTTCAGATCGCGACCGGGTAGGCAGGCTCAGGAATCTCTGGCCGGATCCGCTGCTCGACGAAGATGCCGTGCCAGAGCAGGAAGATCAGCACCGTCCAGATCTTGCGGGACAGGTCCAGCGGGCCGCGACGGTGCGCGTCGAGCATCACCAGCAACGCCTGCCGGTCCAACAGTTCGTCGGCCTGGCTGTCGTTGATGATCTCGCGCGCCCAGTCATACATCTGATCGGAGAGCCAGTGCCGGATCGGGACCGGGAAGCCCAGCTTGCGGCGGTCGAAGATGTGCGCCGGTACGACGTCGCGCAACGCCTGCCGGAGGGCGTACTTCGTGGTCTCGCGGGTCACCCGCTCGGCGAGCGGCAGGGTGGAGGCGACCTCGAAGACCTCCTTGTCCAGGAACGGCACCCGAAGCTCGAGGGAATTCGCCATCGTCATCTTGTCGGCCTTGACCAGGATGTCGCCGCGCAGCCAGGTGAACAGGTCGATGTGCTGCATCCGGCTGACCGCATCCCAGCCGGCGTTCTGCCGGTAGAGCGAGCGGGTGATGTCCAGATAGGACACCTCCGTCGATCGGGTGCGCAGGAAGTCCAGCTCGTCATCACGGAAGATCCGGGCGTTGCCGTAGTACCGCTCCTCCAGCGGGATGGATCCGCGGCGGAGCAGATCCTTGCCGCGCAGGCCGTCGGGCAGCCGAGTTGACACCCTGCCCAGCACCGACTTGACCCGGCGGGGCAGCCGCTCGAACGGGCGCAGCGACAGCGGCTCGCGGTAGATGTTGTACCCGCCGAACAACTCGTCGGCGCCCTCCCCGGACAGCACCACCTTGACTTGCTTTCGGGCCTCGCGGGCGATGAACCACAGGGGCACGAGCGCCGGGTCTGCCACCGGGTCGTCGAGGTACCACACGATCAGCGGTACGGCGTCCATGAACTCCTGCGGAGTCACCACCCTGGTGATGTGGGTGACGCCGATGGCCTGCGCGGATTCCGCCGCAACGTCGATCTCGGAAAAACCGGGCCGCTCGAAGCCGACCGTGAAGGTCAGCAGGTCGGGGTTCTCCTGCCTGGCGAGCGCCGCGATCGCCGTGGAGTCGATGCCGCCGGACAGGAACGCGCCGACGGTGACGTCCGCCCGCATGTGCACCTTCACCGAGTCGCGCAGCACGTCCTGGATCCGCCGGTACAGCGCCTTGCGATCCCCCCCACCGCGCACCGCGAACGTCGGGTGGAAGTACCGGCGGGTGTGCACCTTGCCGTTGCTGATCGTGAACGCCGTACCGCTTTCGATCCGGCGTACGGCGGTGTGCATGGACGCCGGCTCCGGCACGTACTGCAGGGTCAGGTAGTGCTGCAGCGACCGGTGGTCCACCTCGGCGGTCCGGGCCGGCTCGAGGAGCGCGAGCAGGCTCTTCTTCTCCGAGCCCAGAAAGATGCCGCTGGGATCGGTCGCGACGTACAGCGGCTTGATCCCGAAGTGGTCCCTGGCCCCGAAGGCACGCCGTTCCTGCCGGTCCCAGATCAGGAACGCGAACATGCCGCGGAGCGCCGCGACGCACTCCTCGCCCAGATACCGGTACGCCGCCACGATTACCTCGGTGTCACCGCGGGTGCGAAAGTGCGCGCCGAACTCCCGGTTGAGCCGCTCGCGCAGCTCCACGTAGTTGTAGATCTCGCCGTTGAAGATGATCTGATAGCGGTCCTCACCGTCTGAGTCGTCGGCGCCGGGGTAGCTCAGCGGCTGATGGCTCAGGTCCAGGTCGATGATCGACAGCCGCTGGAAGGCGAGCACCACGTCGTCGTCCGTCCATGACGTCGTCTCGTCGGGACCACGGTGTCGCACCAGATGCATGGCCTCGGTGATGTCCTCGGCGCGGGCCTTGGCCTGCCCGTCCTTGCTCACGAAGCCCAGCAACCCGCACATCAGGCGAGCCCTCCTCTCGACGCGGTGTCCAGCCCAGTATCACGAACGTGTCAGCGGATCCGCGTCACCGGCGGCGCGTGGTCGCTGACAGAGTCGCCTGCAGGCTAGGGAAGTCGGCGGAGTGCCGCATTGTGGCGGTCATCGACACGCCACGACGGTAGGCCCGGTGCGGGTCGGCGTACCCGGATGCGGGTCCAGTAGTGTCCCAACAGTGCGGTACGTCGGTGACTGAGCGAAGGGCGGCCCGGGTGCGTCGAACTGGTCGGCTGGTGAAGGTCGGCACGGTCTTCGGCCTGCTGGCTGTCGTGCTCGCCGGCTGCTCGACCCAGGAGGTGCTCCGGTTCGGGTGGCCGGAGGGGATCACCGAGCAGTCGACCCTGATGCGGGAGTTGTGGACCGGCTCGACGCTGGCCGCCCTCGTCGTCGGGGTCATCGTCTGGGCGCTCATCTTCTGGGCCTGCGCGTTCCACCGGCGCAGGACGCGCGACCTGCCGAAACAGACGGCGTACAACCTGCCTGTGGAGATCGTCCTCACCGTCATTCCGTTCCTGATCATCGCTGTCCTCTTCTACTACACGGTCGTGGTTCAGACCGAGGTGGAAGCCCAGACATCCGATCCCGCGGTGACGGTCGAGGTCACCGGCTTCCAGTGGAACTGGGAGTTCCGCTATCTCGACGAGCAGCCGGTCGAGGAGACCGACCAGCCCATCAGCATCCTGGGTGACAGCGGCGAGAGCGCGGTTCTGGTGCTGCCGGTCGGACCCACCATCCAGTTCGAGTTGGTGAGCAACGACGTCATCCATTCCTTCTGGGTCCCGGAGTTCCTGTTCAAGCGGGACGTCCTCCCCGGGGTGAACTTCGGCTACGACAACGACTTCCAGGTGACGATCGAGCAGGAAGGCGCCTACGTCGGGCGGTGCGCGGAACTGTGCGGCATCTACCACTCCACGATGAACTTCGAGGTTCGTGCGGTCAGCCCTGAGGTCTTCGACGAGTACATCGCCGCCCGAGCCTCGGGACTGAGCAATGCCGAGGCGCTGGAGAGCGTCGGCGAGCCGGGCCTGGCGCAGACCACGACGCCCTTCGACACCGACCGGACGCGCCGCAGCGCGACGGACTGACGCGCGGAACCAGGGGGGATTGAGGCTGTGATGGGGCGATGAAGCTCGAGGCGTATCTCTTCGGCGGCCTGGCGGTCTTCATGTTCGGCATCGCCGCGATCTACGGCTTCTACTCCGACCTCGAGCCCGTGGGAATGGCCGGGCTGGTTCTCTCCGGAGGCCTCAGCGTCATCGTCGGCGGGTTCTTCTGGTTCGTCTCCCGCCGAATCGACCCCCGTCCGGAGGATCGCAAGGACGCCGACATCGCCGATGGTGCCGGGGAACTGGGCTTCTTCAGTCCCGGGAGCTACTGGCCGGTCGGGATCGCCGCGTCCGTCGGACTCGCGGCCATCTCCTTGGCGTTCTTCTACGTGTGGTTGATGCTCATCGCCTTCGCCGGCATCCTGTTCACTGTGGGCGGGCTGCTCTTCGAGTACTACTCGCGCGCCAACGTCACCCACTGACCGCCCGCACCCACGCCTGGAGCGTCCCCGGTCCCTCCAGCGCCGGGTCGGTGACCGTCGCGCTCACCGTCAGCCGGTATGACGGGGCCGAACTCACGATGAGCACCGGGCCGGTGTGACGCGCGGCCAGCAAGGCGAAGTCCCCATCGCCTGACACCAGGATCAGCGGGTCCTCGTCGTGGCTGTAGGCCTCGGCCAGGGCCAGATCGGCTCGCTGCCAGCCGGTGGCCACGATGATCCGTGCGCCCGGTGGCCACGACATCCGCGCAAGGGCCTCCGCGCGACCGCTGACCACCAGGGACACCCGCGCCGGCATCGCGGCGACCGCCGCCAGGACAGGCTGTACCCGGGAGGGACCGACGTTGTCGGCGTCGATGAGCACCTGCACGGCACTCAGGGGCGGCCGGTCAGGCCGAGCAGGCGCAGCCGCCGCCACCACCACCGCAGCAACCCCCGCCACCGCCACCGCCGCCCAGCATGGCTGCCTCGATCTGCATGAGCACCTGGCCCATGGTTTCCGGCGACTGGGCCCCGGAGACAGCCCACCGCCGCTCGAACACGTAGGTGGGCACCGAGTCAAGCCCCAGCGCCCGCCCCTCACCCAGTTGGGCTCTGACCTCCTCGGCGCCCGCGTCGGAGCTGAGGTACGCGCTGACATCGGTGCCGTTCAGACCGGCCTGCTCGCCCAACGTGGCCAGCTCACCGTGGTCGGCGAGGTTGCGTCCCTCGGTGAAGTAGCCGCGCATCAGAGCGTCGAGGACGCTGTGCTGCCGCTCGCTGCTGCCCTCAGCCAGGGCGAGGTTGAGCAGCCGGTGCGCGTCGAAGGTGTTGACTCGTTGGGCAAGGTCCAGCCGCAGGTCGAGTTCCTCGCCGGCGGCGGCGTCCTGCAACTCGCTCACCGCAGCGTCGAAGCTCGCCGGGTCGCCGACCTTTGCGGCGTACGCCTGCAGATGCGGCACCGGCTCGCTCGACGCCTCGGGGTCCAGCTGGAACGGGCGCCAGGTGACCGTGACGTCCGCAGCGCCGGGGAAGCTCGCCAACGCCTTGTCGAACCGGCGCTTGCCGATGTAACACCACGGACAGACGACGTCACTGTAGATCTCGATGTTCAACGCTGAACCTTCCGGTGGGGTGAGCCCTTACCCGTGTACTAGGCCTCGGGGTCCTTGGGGCGCCCGGAGCCGGTGAGCTCGCCCGCTTTCTCATTTTCTGAGGTCACCGGTCGCGCCTGCGATTCCTCGAGGGGGACGAAGAAACCCTTGACCGCCCGGCCCATGCCGCCGATGTGGTTCATCCGCTTGGGCACCGGGGCACCGCCGTACTGCAGCGAACCGTGGCCATGGGCATCCACGGGACCCAGCGGCTGGTGGACCTCGATGAACTCCCCGTGTGGCAACCGCCGGATGATCCCGGTCTCGACACCGTGCTCGAGCACCTCGCGGTCGTGCATTTGCAGGCCGAGGCAGATCCGGTAGGCGACCCAGTATGCGATGGGCGGCGCCACGATCAGCCCGATCCGGCCGATCCAGGTCATCGCATTGAGACTGATGTTGAACTTGTCCGCGATCAGGTCGTTCCCACCCGAGATCCACAGCACCGTGTAGAACGCCAGTGCCATCGCGCCGATCGCCGTACGCACCGGCACGTCCCGAGGCCGCTGCAGCAGGTTGTGATGTGCGCGGTCTTTGGTGAGCTTGGCCTCGATGAACGGATAGAACGCGAGGACCGTGAACAGCAGTCCGGGCAACACAATTGTCGGCCAGAACAGCGGGGGGATGTTGTATCCGAACAGGTAGATGTCCCAGGGTGGGAACAACCGGGTCGAGCCGTCGAGGAAGCCGACGTACCAGTCCGGTTGCGATCCGGCGCTGACCTGGGACGGGTCGTAGGGCCCGTACAGCCAGATCGGGTTGATCTGCACCAGTCCGCCGAGGGCTGCCGTGAGGCCGAAGACGACCATGAAGAAGCCGGTGCTCTTGGCCGCGAAGACGGGGAACATCCGCTTGCCGACGACGTTGTCCTCGGTCCGCCCGGGTCCGGGGTACTGGGTGTGCTTGTTCTTCACTACGAGCAGCAGGTGCGCGGCGATCAGGGCCAGCAGGATGCCAGGGATCAGCAACACGTGCAGGATGTAGAACCGGCCGATGATCACCGTGCCGGGGAACTCCCCGCCGAAGACGGCGAAGGACACCCAGGTCCCGACCACCGGGATCGACAAGAAGATCGCGTTGATGATCCGCAGCCCGGTGCCGGAGAGCAGGTCGTCGGGCAGCGAGTAGCCGAAGACACCTTCCAGGATGGCCAGCAGCAACAGCAGAACGCCGATCACCCAGTTCGCCTCCCGCGGCTTGCGGAAAGCGCCGGTGAAGAACGTGCGCATCAGGTGTACGACGATCGAGGCCACGAACAGCAGCGCCGACCAGTGGTGGATCTGGCGCATCAGGAGTCCGCCGCGGACGTCGAAGCTGATGTCCAGCGAGGTCGCGTAGGCCCGGGACATCTCGATGCCGCGCAAGGGTGCGTAGCTGCCGTCGTAGACGATCTCCTGCATCGAGGCGTCGAAGAAGAAGGTCAGGTACGTCCCGGTGAGCAGCAGGATGATGAAGGAGTAGAGCGCGATCTCACCGAGCAGGAACGACCAGTGATCAGGGAAGACCTTGTTCAAGGTGCGGCGCAGCGGCGCCGCGATGGTCAGCCGCTCGTCTAGCTGGCTCGCGGTCCGCCCGACGGCGGTCGCCGGCCGAGCTGCAGTTCTGCTGCTCATGTCGAACGCTCCCAGTAGGCCGGGCCGATGGGTTCGGTGAAATCACCCTTCGCTACGAAGTATCCGTCGCCATCCACCTCGATCGCCAGTTGCGGCAGCGACCGGGTGGCCGGGCCGAAGATCGACTTGGCGCCGTCGGTGGCAACGAACTGTGACTGGTGGCAGGGGCACAGGATGCGGGCGGTTTCCTGCTCGTACAGCGACACCGGACATCCTGCGTGCGTGCAGATCTTGGAGTACGCCACGAAGTCGTTCCAGTGGAAGTCCTCCTGGCCCTCCCGGGCGCGGTAGTCCGCCACCTGGTTCGGCAGCAGCCGGATGAGCATGGCGACACCGTCAGCCGAGCGGCTGCCGCCCTCGACCGCGGGAAACACGGTCTGCAGGGATCCGGGGCGCATGTCGGCGGGCCGGATCGGCAGGCCGTTCAGCCCCAGCAGTGGCATCCCCTCCTCCCATGGCGTCTCGGACAGTGCGGTGCCGGGTTTCTTGATCAGGCCGCCCAGCGGGAACACCGCCATCAATCCCAGCATGAGCCCGCCGAAACCGAGTGACCGCTTGACCAGCGTCCGTCGCGCGATCCCGGTGGCGTTGCCGACGTCGACCAGCGTCGCGGCCGTGGTCTGCCGCTCGATCTCCGGCGAGGCGCCCTCGTGGCGCTCTTGGACGGCCACCTCGTAGGGCATGAGTTTCTTGGCCCACAGCACCACTCCGACGCCGATCAGCGTCAGTGCAAGAGCCATCAGCAGACCCAGCAGCGGGGTGTAGAGCGTGGCCAGGCCGACCCCGCCGCCGGCGGTGTCGACCTCCCACGGCCAGGCCACGTAGACCACCATGAACGCCAACGCGGCCAGTCCGGCACCCACAAACGACGCGCCGACCTGCCGCTCGGCCCGGCGTTCGGCCGCCGAGCCCGGCTCGACCGGTTGCTCGGCGTAGATGACCTGGACGCCGTCCATCTTCCCGCCGAGGGTGACCAGGTCCGCCCGGCTCATTCGGGCGAGGTCCTCCTCGGACGGACCCGGGCCAGGCTGCGGCGGACTGCCCGGCATCGGCTGGGCGCCGCCGGGCGGTTGCGCGGGCCCGGCGCCGTGACCCGAACGTGGTCCGGTCATGAGCGGGTTCCGACCCACAGGCACGCGATGACGCATCCGACGATGCCCACCACCCAGACGACGAGGCCCTCGGGCACCGGCCCGGCGCGGCCGATGTTGGCACCGCCCGGATCGGCTGTCTCCTTGAGGGTCTGCACGTAGTTGATGACGGCCCGCTTGTCCTCGGGGCTGAGCTGGTTGTCACCGAAGACCGGCATGTTCTGCGGTCCGGACAGCATCGCGGTGTACAGGTCGAGGTCAGAGGACTCGTTCAGCGACGGTGCGTTCTTGCCTGACGACAGCGCCCCGCCGCGGCCGACGAAGTTGTGGCAGGAGGCACAGTTGAGCCGGAACAGCTCGCCGCCCTCGGCAAGGTCCCCGTCGCGCAGATCTCCCTCGCTGGGTAGCTGCGGGCCGCCGCCGTTCGCCTGGATGTAGGCCATGAGCTGGTTGACCTGGGCATCGTCGTACGCCGGGGTCTTGCGCTGCGCCTGGGCCTCCTGTTGGACCAGCGGCATCCGGCCGGTGCCGACCTGGAAGTAGACCGAGGCCTCGCCCACGCCGATCAGGGAGGGACCTTGGTCCTCGACGCCCTGAAGGTTGCGGCCGTGGCAGGTGATGCAGCCGTTCTCGTAGATCTCCTGACCGGCCATCGCCTCGACCGACAGGCCCGCGTCCTGCGCGGAACTGTTCGGCGCGGCGACGGAATAGCCGATGCCGACCGCGACGAGGGCGATGGCGAGTGCCAAACCTGAGGATGCTCGCTTGCGCAGCCGCGCGAATCCGGTCACGTCACCACCCTTAGCGGACGAAGTAGATGGTCGCGAACAACCCGACCCACACGATGTCAACGAAGTGCCAGTAGTAGGAGACCACGATGGCCGCAGTGGCCTGAGCGGGCGTGAAGCGGCCCATGGTGGATCGCATGAGCAAGAAGACGAAGGCCACGAGCCCGCCGATGACGTGTGCCGCGTGGAAGCCGGTGGTCAGATAGAACACCGACCCATACGTCGAGGAGCTGAGCGTCGTGCCCTCCTCGACCAGGGCGCGGTATTCGTTGAACTGACCGAGTACGAACACCAGACCCAGGACGAAGGTGAGGGTGAACCACCGGCGCAGGCCGAAGGCGTTGCCCTTCTCGGCCTCGAAGACACCGAGCTGGCAGGTGACCGAGGACAGGACCAGGATGATCGTGAAGACCAGGGCGTAGGGAACATTGAGTTCGGTGGGCTCTGCCGGCCAGGGCTCCCCGTGCACCGCCTTGGCGGTGAAGTACATCGCGAACAGCCCGGCGAAGAACATCAGCTCGCTGGACAGCCACACGATGGTGCCGACGCTGACCATGTTCGGCCTGGTCAGGGAATGCACCCGGCCGGCTTCGAAGGTGGGGGTCACCGTGGTCACTGCGCCATTATGGCCCCCGCCGCCGCCGGGCGGGGACTGGGGTGCGGCGCGTCTGACGACGTAACCTCGAAGCTGTGATCACGGCCAGCGCGACGGACTCGGTGCCGCCGTTCACCCCCCTGAGGCTGATCACCGAGGCATCCTTCGACCCGGTCCTCGGGACGCTCCTCATCCTTGCCGCGGGCCTCTACCTGTGGGGCGTCCACCGCCTCCGGGTCCGCGGTCACCACTGGAGCACCGTGCGGACCGTTGCCTGGTTGGGCGGCGGCCTGGGCTCGATCGCGGTCGTGACACTGGGCGGCGCGGCGGCGTACGAGGAGACGTTGTTCAGCGTGCACATGGTGCAGCACATGGTTCTGTCGATGGTCGCTCCGGTATTCCTCGCCCTGGGGGCCCCCGTCACGCTGGCGTTGCGGACACTGCCCGGCCGCGGCGCCGCCCGCCGTGGCTTGCTGGCGACTCTGCACAGCCGCGTGGTCCGCATCCTGACCTTCCCGCTGATCCCCTTCGCGATATTCGTCGCCAGCCCGTTCGCCCTCTATTTCACCGGCTGGTACGCCGCGACGCTGGACAACCCGTGGGTGCACGAGGCGATGCACCTGCACTTCCTGCTGGCCGGTTGCCTGTTCTTCTGGCCGCTGGTAGGTCTGGATCCCGTACCGGGCCGGGTGAGCCACCCGATGCGGATGCTGATCCTGGTGGCGACCCTGCCGCTGCACGCCATCCTCGGGCTGACGATCATGAACCAGCGCATGCTGATCGCGGCCGACCACTACCAGGCGCTGAACCTGGTCTGGTCCGATCCGGTGAGCGAACAGCGGGTCGGTGGCGGCCTGCTCTGGGCCTCGGGTGACCTGGTGGGCCTGATCATGCTCGGCGTCGCCGCCTACCAGTGGATGCGGGCCTCCGAGCGTGAGGCAGCGCGTGAGGATCGGCACCTAGACCGACTCGAGGACGCGGGCGGAATGAGCACCCCTCGCTACGATCCAGCGCCATGAGCAGTCCGTCGCCGGTTCCGGCGTACACCGTCCTGGTTTTCAGCCAACGCGAGCAGGTTCTGGCCGACGTCCGGACCGCCGTGGGCCGCCGTCTCGCCGGGGGACTGGGACGCATCGAGTACGTCGAGTGCGCGGACATCGACACGCTGCTCGGGCACATCGACGGCGGCGGCATCGACCTGGCGATTCTGGATGGGGAGGCGCAGCCGACCGGCGGGATGGGAATCAGCCGGCAGCTCAAGTACGAGATCGAGGACTGCCCCAGCGTGTGCCTGCTCATCGCCCGCGCCGACGACCGCTGGCTGGCCACCTGGTCGCTGGCCGACGGCACACTGGTCTATCCGCTGGACGCGTTGATCGCGGCGAAGACGGTGACGGACCTGATCCGCGACCGGGCCGCGGGCACACCGGTCCGCCGGTGACGGGTTCGGCGCCCGGGGCGGGTACGTCGACCTGGCCGGAGATCCTGCACGTGCTGCTACTGGGCCAGTCCCTCGATGCTGGGGCGACCCGATGGGCGATGGGCGAGATCATGGCCGGCGAGGCGTCGCCGGCCCAGGTGGCGGCCTTCGCCATCGCGCTGCGCGCCAAGGGTGAGTCGCCCGAGGAGGTCACGGGCCTGGTCGAGGCGATGCTCGCCAACGCGACGTCGGTAGACGTCCCCGGCCGGTGCGTCGACGTGGTCGGTACGGGCGGCGACCGCGCCCGCACCGTCAACATCTCCACGATGGCGGCGATCGTGGCCGCCGGCGCCGGCATTCCGGTGGCCAAGCACGGGAACCGGGCAGCCTCCAGCGCCTGCGGGTCGGCGGACCTGCTGGGTGAACTCGGTGTGGTGATCGACCTGCCACCCGCCGGCGTGGTCCGTTGCGTGACCGAGGCGGGTATCGGCTTCTTCTTCGCCCCGGTCTTTCACCCCGGGATGCGCCATGCCGCGGTCGCCAGGCGGGAGATGGGCGTCGCCACCGTGTTCAATTTCCTCGGCCCGCTCGTCAACCCCTCCCGGCCGGCTGCTCAGGCTGTGGGCTGCGCGGACACCCGGATGGCCGGCGTGATGGCCGCCGTCCTGGCCGCCCGGGGGACCAGCGCCGTGGTGTTCCGCGGCGACGACGGACTCGATGAACTGACGACGACGACGACATCGCGGCTGTGGCTCGTCAGCGAGGGCTCGGTCACCGAGATGACGGTGGACGGGAAGGATTTCGGGCTCAACCGCGCCGAGCCCAGCGACCTCGTCGGCGGCGGGCCGGCCGAGAACGCAGCGGTCGCCCGCTCTGTCCTGGCCGCGGAGACCGGGCCGGTCCGCGACGCCGTGCTCCTGAACGCCGCAGCAGCCCTGGCCGTCTTCGACGGTGTCCCGGCCGGTGACGAGGGCGCCTTCCGCACCGCCCTCGGCGCCGGCCTGGAGCGGGCCGGGGTCGCCATCGACAGCGGGGCGGCCGCGGAGACCCTGCAGCGCTGGTGTGAGGTCAGTCAGGACGCCCGCACCTGAGCTCCATCGCGAGCGCCGTACGACCATGTCAGCGTCGATCAGGCGGTTTAGCCGGGTTCGTCGAACCCGAGGGAGAAGGCAGCCTCGAGGTCGTGCCGGGAGTACGCCCGGAATGCGATGTGAGTCTCGGTGTCCTTGACGCCGGCAACCTTGTTCAGGCGCCCGGCAATGACGTCTGCCACGTCGTCGAACTCCCGAACCCGGACGACCGCGATCAGGTCGACGTTGCCGGCCACGCTGTAGACCTCGCTGACCCCCTCGATGTCGGCGATGGCCGAGGCGACCTCGGGTATCACGCCGGTCTCGGCGCTGATCATGACGATCGCGGTGATCACGCGGCGCTCCCAACAGCTTGGCTCGTGCGGGCAGCAGGATGCTATCGGTGCGACCCCTCAGGCCGCCCCGATCCGGGCGGGGCGGGTTTCGGTGCGCAGCGAACGCCGATCGAGGAACGGGTCGGCGGCTGCGCGCGAGGCCTCGGCGTTGCGTAGCCACCGCGACATGGCGGCGGCGCCGCGGGCGGGACTGGCCAGCTGGCCCTCGACGTGCACCAGCCGGGTGCCGGGCCGCTCCAGCCAGCGCAGGATCGCCTCGGACTCCTCCGCCGAGGCCGCCGGCAGCGGTCCGACACCGGGTAGCAACGTCTCCGCCGTCGCACGCATCGCCGCGACCCGTGGCACCGGGTGCACCCCCAGCGGCGCTCGGTCGGCTGCCACGAGCCGGCCACGGCGCACGAGCGTGAGATCCCAGCCACCGTGCCCGTCGGGGCGCGCTGCCACGAGTTCGGGTAGCTCGGTGAGCATCCGCAACCGCTGCAGCCGCGCACAGACGCGGACCAGGCTGGCGGTCCTGTCGCGCAGCGCCGCGGCGGCCTCGTAGCGCTCGGCAGCGGCGAGTGCGTCGATCCGGGACAGCAACGGGGTGAGCATCGGGCGGACGTCTGCGGTGACGGCCTCCCGGAAGACGGCCACCACGGCGGCGTACTCCTGCACCGTCTGCCCGCCTTCGCACGGGGCTCCGCAGCGCCCCAGCTCGGCCAGCACGCAGGCAGAGCCCCTGGCCCGCGGCGACAGCCGGGCCACGCACTGCCGGATCGGCAGCGCCTCGTGCACCGCGTCCATCGCCTGTTGCGCGGCACCGCGAGACCCGAACGGCCCGAGATAGGTGCGCTCGTCGTCGCGGACGCGGCGGACCAGCGACAGCCGCGGGAAGGCCTCGTCGGTGAGGGCGATCCAGACCGCACGCTCGGGGAACCGGGACCGCCGGTTGTAGCGCGGCTTGCAGTCGGCAATCAGCCGCAGCTCGCGGACCTGTGCTTCCAGGTCGTGCGCGCAGACGATCGGATCCACCCGCTCGGCGATGCCGACCATCTCCGTCATCCGGGCGCGCTTCTCACCGGAGACGAAGTAGCTGCGCACCCGCGCCCGGATGTTCTTGCTGGTCCCGACGTACAACGGCTCCCCCCGGGAGTCCCGGAAGACGTACACACCGGGGGCGTTGGGCAGATCCTGGGCCAGATACCGCTTGCGGCGACGCTCCGGAGCCACCTGCCGGCTCAGCGAGCGCAGCTCTTCCAGCGATTGCACGCCGAGCGGGCCGAGGCGCTCCAGCAGCCCGTGCAGCACGTCGACTGTCGCCTGTGCGTCGGCGAGCGCGCGGTGGCACGGCGACGTACGGGCGTGAAAGAACGGTGCCAGGGTGCTCAGCTTGCAGTTCGGAACCTCGTCACGGGACAGCACCCGGCGCGCCAGCACCGCCGTGTCGACGGCCGCGAAGCCGGGCCAGGCCAAGCCCATCTGCGCACACGCGGCCCGCAGGAAGCCCACGTCGAAGGGCGCGTTGTGAGCCACGAGGACGCTCCCGGCGGCGAACTCGAGGAATGCCGGCAGGGCGGCCTCTATGCGCGGCGCTGCCACCACCATCGCGTCGCTGATGCCGGTCAGGACGGTGATGAACGGCGGAATCGTCGAGCCCGGGTCCACCAGGGTCTGGAACTGCCCCAGCACCTCCCCGCCGCGCACCCTGACCGCACCGATCTCGGTGATGCAACTTGACGTCGGGGAACCCCCCGTAGTTTCCAGGTCGACCACGACAAAGGTCACTTCCCGGAGCGGTTCGCCGAGCTCGTCGAAGGTCGGCTGGACATACAGGTCGCCGAGTGGTGGTGACCCGGCTGTCGACATGAGCGCACGCTAGGTCGGCGGTACGACGAAACGCCGCTGCCGCGCCGGGACCGGCCGGGTTCGCCTAGATTGGGGCATGCCCGCGGACCGTTGTGCTCCCGGCCGGAGGCGGGTTCATGACTGACCAGCCCGATGCCCGCAAACCCGACACCACCTTGCCCGACAAGGTCCGCTACAGCGTGCTCCGCCAGGCCGCGGACGTACTCGGGGGGCTCACCGCGGAGGAGGTTCCCCCGCCACTTCGGGCAGCTGCCCGGTTCGCACCCGCCAAGCGGGTCCAGCTGTCCGGTGCGGCGCTGGCCGCAACCATCGAAACCGACGCGGCCTTCCGCGCGAAGGTGGCGCAGGCGGCCGAAGCG
>JACDAB010000086.1 GCA_013695665.1 Geodermatophilaceae bacterium
ACCCTGCACCGGGACCCGACCCTGCACCGGGACCCGACCCGCCGCCGCCGCCCGGCGGAGGCGGCGGAGGTGGGTCACCGCCCCCGGACCCCGCTCCGCCCCCGTCCGGTGACTGGGTGCTGCCGGCTATCGGCAACACCACGAGCTGCTACGGCTCGCGCTGGGGCAGCTTCCACTACGGCGTGGACATCGCTGCACCCATGTACGAACCCATCTACGCCGTCGGGCCCGGGACCGTCGTACGCGCTGGTGAGGCAAGCGGCTTCGGCCTGGCTGTCTACATCGAGCACGACAACGGCGACGTGACGGTCTACGGGCACGAGGAAGTCATCCAGGTCAGCACCGGCGAGCGGGTCTACGCCGGGCAGGTCATCGCGCTGATCGGCACCCGCGGCTTCTCCACCGGGCCGCACGTCCACTTCGAGGTTCAGATCGGTCTCTACGGGACACGGGTCGACCCGGCCGCATGGCTGCTCGACCGCGGCGTCGACATCCCCGGCTGCTGACTCCGCGGCAGGCCGATGCGCCTCAGGACAAGAAGCCAACCCGGTCGACCAGCAGCGCGTATCCGATGAAGGCGACCACGTCGAGCAGCGTGTGGGCGATGACGAGCGGGGCGATCCGGCCGGTGCGCTGGTAGAGCCAGCCGAAGACCAGGCCCATCACGAGGTTTCCGATGAAACCGCCGAAGCCCTGATACAGGTGGTAGAGGCCGCGCAGCACCGACGACGCGAGGATGGCTGCCCAGGGGGACCATCCCCGCTGGCGCAGCCGGATCAGCAGGTAGCCGACGACGATGACCTCCTCCAGTACGGCGTTCTGCAGCGCGGCGGCGATGAGCACCGGGTACTGCCACCACTGCTCGGGGAGCCCGGTCGCGACGATTGTCGTGTTGATCCCGAGTTCGCGGCTGAGCAGGTAGAACAGCAGCCCTGGTACGCCGATCAGCAGCGCCAGCCCCGTCCCCACGCTCATGTCCCAGCCCGGCCGCCGGCCGTCGAGGCCGATCGAACGCAGCGCGGGCGCGTTGGTGCGGGACAGGAAGTGGATCGCCAGCAGCGCCGGGACGACGTTCAGTCCGATCCGCAGCAGCTGCAGGGTGAGGTCGAGATAGGGCCGCTCGGACCGGGACGCATTCAGCGTCGAGGTCTGCTCGGACAGCGGAACCGCGGCAGTCAGCGCTGCGACGATGTCGATGATCGAGTAGATCGCCGAGGCTCCCAGCGACAAGGCCAGCACCAGCAGCACCTCGTGGCCCAGGGTCCGCCGCGAGGGCATGCCGGACGTGGACGGATCGGCCTGCAGACCCGCCCGAGGTTCCCCCTGGGGCTGCATCTGAGGCTCCCGCTGAGGCTCCATAGCCGCCCATCCTCCCCGACACCGAGCCCCTCCCCTGACGACTTGGGCAAGTTAGGCTCCGCAGATGGACACCCTGCACGCGCTGACCGTCGCCCGGGAGGCCGGGCGGCGCAGCGTCCTCGTCACCGTCGTCGCGGTCGAAGGCGAACCCCCGTCGTACGCCGGGGCGAAGCTGGCGGTCGCCGACGGGCAGGTGTTGGCCGGAACGCTCGGGTGTTCGGAGTTCGACACCGCAGGCGTCGAACTGGCGGCGGAGTTGGCAGCTTCGGGGGGGTCGGCAACGCTGCGCCGGCGGATGGTCTTCGGTCACGGCGGGGATCAGGCGCTGGAGCTGTTCGCCGAACTGCACGAGCCCGCTCCGGCGGTGCACGTCTTCGGCGACAATCCGATATCCCGCGGCGTCGCGGAGCTGGCCCGGTTCCTGGGCCGGCGGGTCGTGCTGCTCCACGAGGGTGCGCAGGCCGCGTTCGAGTCCGCGCCCCCGGGCCCGGCCGACGCCGTGGTGCTCTCCGACCACGACGCGCACTACGTGGATGCCGTGCTGAAGCAGGCCCTGGCCGGGTCCGCCTACTTCGTCGGGATGCTCGGCAGCCGACGGCACGCGCCGATGGTCATGCAGCGGCTCCGGGACGACGGCGTACCGGCCGATCAGGTGGACCGGCTGCACTCGCCGTGTGGCCTGGACATCGGGAGCCGGGGACCGGCGGAGATCGCCCTGTCGGTGGTCGCCGAGATCGTCGCGGTCGAGCGCGGTCGCGCCGGCGGCGTCATGCAGATGAAGCTGACGACCACAGGCTGACGCATCGGGTCCTCAGCCCGGCGGCTTCCTCAGCGCGGGGGCTTGTCGAACAGGCCAGCCGGGGGAGCCGGGGAGTCCACCGCCTCGGTGTCGTCGATGACGCGGGCCCGCCCGACGAACCGGTCGAGATCGGGGCCGGCGACGACGCGCGCCGGTGCGGGGTCACCCGCCGTCCGACGCGTCAGCGCGGGCAGCGGCAGCGGGCGGGCTGATCCGAGGCAGACCAGGTTGCCGTAGCGCCGTTCGCGCAGCACCGCCGGATCGCCCATGAGGCAGACGTGCGCGAAGACCGCACCGACGGTGGCGGTCAGCGAGCGGCTGAACGTCAGGGGCGGGCCGTCGCCGAGGTTCACCGCGCACACGCCACCGGGGCGCAGGACCCGGGCGACGTCGGTGAAGAACTCCCGCGAGGTCAGTGCTGCCGGCGTCCGGGCGCCCCGGAACACGTCGGAGACCACGACGTCCGCCGAGCCGGGCGCGAGCGTCGCCAATCCCTCCCGTGCGTCGGCGGGCCGGACCGTCACCCGAGCAGTTCGGCGCAACGGCAGTTCGCGCCGGACCAGATCGATGAGCGCGACGTCGCTGTCGAAGGCGCGCTGGCGTGAGCCCGGCCGGGTCTGCGCGACGTACCGTGCCAGGGTCAGC
>JACDAB010000128.1 GCA_013695665.1 Geodermatophilaceae bacterium
TCTCCGCCGCCAGATAGGCGACGAAGGGCGTCAGCAGCGCGATGGTGTTCTCCACGAGCGCATCGCGTAGCTTCCTGTTCACCCAGGTCACGACGTAGGCGATGACGAGTCCGATGGCCACGCCGCCACCTGCGGCGACAGCGAACTGCGCCAGCCCGGACAGCAGCGAGAAGCTCCCGCCGAGCGCGGCGGCGACGGCCACCCGGTATGCGGTCAATGCCGTCGCGTCGTTCACCAGGCTCTCGCCGGCGAGGATGGTGACCATCCGCCGCGGGAGCCCGACCCGGCGGGCGATCGCTGTGGTGGCCACCGCATCCGGCGGCGCCACGATCGCACCCAGCGCGAAGGAGAGAGGCATCCCCAGGCTGGGGATCAGGGCATAGACGGCGAGACCGACCACCGCGGTGGTGAACAGGACAGCACCCACGGACAGCAGGCCGATGGGGCGAAGGTTCGCCCGGATACCCAGATAGGAGCTCTCCAGCGCCGCGGAGTACAGCAGCGGCGGGAGAAAGATCAGCAGTGCGACGTCCGGATCGAGCGTGTAGTCCGGTACGCCGGGGAGGTAGGAGACGCCCAGCCCGGCCACCACCAGGATCAGTGGCGCGGACACGCCGTACCGGCGGGACAGCGCGGCGACAGCGACGGCGCCGATGAGCAGTGCGAGCAGGGACAGCCCACCATCCATACCGATCACCTCCTGGGGCAGTGTCCATGTGAAGCTTGCCGAATAGGTGGTCATTCCGGCAGCAAGGAGAAGCACATGGCCTGTCCGCACGTTGCCGATCTCGGCGAGGTCGAGCCGGGCACATCCGAGGGGTGTGAGGAGTGCCTTCGCGACGGAACCCGCTGGGTGCACCTGCGGATGTGCCTGTCCTGCGGTCACGTCGGGTGCTGTGACTCCTCGGTCGGCCGGCACGCCTCCGGTCACTTCACCGACTCCACCCACCCGGTGATGCGCTCCTTCGAGCGCGGCGAGGACTGGCGGTGGTGCTTCGTGGACCGCGCGATCGTGTGACGGCGCAGCCGCCCGACGCGTCTCCGTCCGAGGCGGTCTCCCGACCCGAGGGCACCGCCCTTCCGGACTGGCTCGCCGGCGCGCTCGTCTTCGTGGCCTCGGCCGCCGTACTGGTCCTGGAGATCGTCGGGCTGCGGTTGATCGCGCCGTACATCGGCATCACGCTGGAGACCAGCAGCGCCATCATCGGTGTGGCGCTCGCGGCCATCGCGGCCGGCGCATGGACCGGTGGCCGGCTCGCGGACGAGACCGATCCGCGGCGGCGGCTGGGGCTCCTCCTGCTCGCAGGCGGCGCCCTCATGATGCTGGTGCCCCCGGTCGTGTCCCGCGCCGGCCAGGAGCTGTCCGGCGCAGGCGCCGGCGGTGTGCTGTTGCTCGCCGGGCTTGCCGTGTTCGCCCCGGCCGCGGTCCTGTCCGCGGTTCCGCCGATGGTGGTCAAGCTGCAACTCGCCAGCTTGGAGCGGACCGGCACCGTAGTCGGCCGGCTGTCGGGCGTGGGGACGATCGGTGCGATCGCCGGCACGCTCCTGACCGGCTTCGTCCTGGTGACCCTGATGCCCAGCAGTCTGATCCTGGTCGGCACGGGGGGACTTCTCCTGCTGGGCGGTCTTGCGTTGTCGATCTATCTGCGGACCGCCCGCGCCGACCGCCGCACGGTCGCGGCGATGATCGTCGTGGGTGTGCTGACCGCGGGTCTGACCGTGTTCGGGTCGCGGCTGTGCGACGTGGAGACGAGCTATCACTGCGCGCGTGTGGTCACCGATCCCGAACGCTCGACCGGGCAGCTGCTCGTGCTGGACACGCTGCGGCACAGCTACGTCGACGCCGAGGATCCGACGTACCTGGAGTTCAACTACGTCACCGCCATCGCCTCGGCCGCAGACGTCATCGCCCCCGCCGGGGAGCCGCTCGCGACGCTGCACATCGGCGGCGGCGGGTTGACGCTGCCCCGCTACCTCGCGACCACCCGCTCGGGCGGTCGCAACGTCGTACTGGAGGTCGACCCCGGCGTCGCCGAGATCGCCCAGGACCTGCAGCCACCGACGGGACCCGACCTGGAGCTGCGGATCATCGACGGGCGGGTGGGCCTGGGTCAGCAGGATGACGACGCGTTCGACCTCGTCGTCGGCGACGCTTTCG
>JACDAB010000075.1 GCA_013695665.1 Geodermatophilaceae bacterium
GCGGACATCGTTCCAGGCGCGTTCCCGTGCGGCGGTGCGTCGCGCGGTGCGCCGCAACGAGCCTCTCCGCGTGAGGCTCCCCCGCCGACCGCGCGTGTCCGCGTCCCGGGACACCGTCCGCCTGACCTTGGTGGTTCGGCGGGCACGAAAGAAGCCACCAAGCGACCCGACCCCAGCCCCGGCCCCGGCCCCGGGCTGCGGGAGTCGGACAACCCGGCCGAGCGATCGGCCGGACGCCAGTGTCGCGGGTGCTCGATGAGCCCACCGTCGGGCAGTACCTCGACCACCCGGTCGACGAGCGGCAACCACTGCGCGGCGTCGTGGTCGACGAGGACGAGCGTCACAGAACGATCGGCCACCGCCTCGCCGACAGCACCTCGTACGAGGTCTGCACCGTCCGGGTCCAGCTGGGACGTCGGCTCATCGAGCAGCAGGAGCCCTGGTTCGCGCACCAGCGCGCCCGCAAGCACCAGCCGCTGCTTCTCGCCTCCGGAGAGCTCGTGGGTGTGCCGGTCCCGCCCGTAGCCGAAGCCGACGCGGTGCAGCGCGGCATCCACCCGCGCCCAGATCTCCCCGGGAGGGACGCCGGCGTTCTCCAGCCCGAACGCGACGTCGTCACCTGCCCGTGTCATGACCAGTTGGCTGTCGGGGTCCTGTGCGAGCAGGCCGAGCCGACCCCGGGCATCGCGGGGGGACCGCCCGTCGACGGTCAGCTCGCCGCGCAGCTCCACCGCGTCGGAGCCGAGCAGGCCGCCGACGGCGTACAGCAGAGTGGACTTTCCCGACCCGGAGCCACCGGTCAGCAGGATCCGCTCGCCCGGTTCGACCACGAGGTCGAGGCCGGACAGTGCCCAGGCGCGGCGGGTCGAGTACCGCAGGCCGAACCCGCGGGCGAGGATGCGGCTCGGCCCCGGGGCAGGGGGGATCAGAGCCGCCGCTGCCCGACCCGAAACGAGGACAACGCGCCGCTGGTGGCGAGGGACCGGACCAGCAACCAGCCGCCCACTCCGGCAAGCAACAGGCTCGAGAGCACGGTGAGGCCCAGGTAGGAGCTCATCCAGGTGAGAGGCCAGGCCCGGTAGTACAGCGACAGGTCCAGGATCGAGGTGGCCAGACCCGCCATGGCAGCGGCGAGCAATGCCGCGGCGAGCCCGAACCGACGGTATCGGGTCAGTGCGAAACCGAGTTCGGCACCGAGTCCCTGGACGAAGCCGTAGATGAGGATGATCCCCCCGAACGGCGATCCGAGCAGCAGTGAGACGGCTGCGGCGAGGGTTGAGGCGAAGACGGCGGCACCGGGTTTGCGGATCACCAGCGCGGCGACGACACCCGGCATCAGGAAGACGCCGTTGAGGATGGCGGCAAGGGGGGGGAACAGACCGGGCACGAGGATCGCGCCGAGCAGGTTCCAGGCCCAGAAGACGACACCGAACGCGACCCCGAGGACGGCGGCGACGACGATGTCGACAGTGCGCCAACGGGTGACACGCGATCCGGACATGGTTGTGGATGGCATTGCGGACCTCCCAGTCCTCATCGGACGGGGTGAGACGGCAGCGAATCCCGACTCCCTGCGCTGGCATTACCCAGATCAGGTTCGAGGGTCTGCGGTTTCCCGCACTCTCAGCGCTGTGCGCTCCCCTGTCGTGCTGGAGTTACCACCCGACCGTAACATCGGCGGTGTACGACGTCACCCGGGGCGGCGGACCGCCTTGGCCAGCAGAGCTGCCCACGGGGCGACGGGCAACAGCCGGGCGGTCTTCATCATCAGCTTCATCGGGAGCGGGAAGACCACCTCGGCCTTCTCCTTCGCTATGCCGTCGGCGATCTCGGTGGCCGCGCGCTCGGCGGAGATGATGAACGGCATCGGGAACGAGTTCCGCTCGGTCATCTCGGTCTTGACGAAACCGGGGCACACCGTCTGCACCTTCACACCGTGCCGGCGCAGGTCGACCCGCATCGACTCCAGCATGTTGATCTGAGCGGCCTTGGTGGCGCCGTACGCCTCGGAGTTCGGCAGGCCGCGATAACCGGCCACCGACGCGATCCCGACGATCATCCCGGCGCGGGCCTCGAGCATCGTCGGCAGGACCGCCTCGATACCGTGGACGAGTCCCATCAGGTTGACGTCGAAGTGCCGCCGGAACACCTCGGAGTCCCAGCGGTCGACCCGGACTTGATCCCAGGCGCCGGCATTCAGGACGATCACGTCGATGCCGCCGAGCGCGGCGCGAATCGAGGCCGCTGCCGCGAGCATCGCCGCCTTGTCGGTGACGTCGACCGGCTCGACGTGCATCCGCCCGTCGGCGACTTCCTTGAGCTTGTCCTCGCGGCGGGCGGAGACGGCAACTTGGGAACCGCGACTCTCCAACTCCCGGGCCAGCGCCGCACCGATCCCGCTCGATGCACCGGTGACCCAGATCCGACTTCCCGCGAGTTTCATACCCCCAGCATGCCCCAGCCGGCGGCAGCGGCGCCTCGCCCAGAAGCTAGCTCGGGGTACGCAAAGCTTGACTCATCGCCGCTAAACCGGTTTATTAAGGAGAACCGCCGCTGACGGGTGCATGAACAGCGCCTGTCGTGGAGCGGTGCCTCTGGAGGCTTTCTGTGCGCAGCGGTCGAGTCACCATCGCCGACGTCGCGCGCGCCGCCGGTGTCTCCAAGGGCGCGGTGTCCTTCGCACTCAACGAGCGGCCGGGTGTCGCAGTGGACACGCGGGAGCGGATTCTCAAGGTGGCTGCCGACCTCGGCTGGACTCCCAGTCAACCCGCCCGAGCGCTGTCCACCTCGCGTGCCCACGCACTCGGCCTGGTCATGGCCAGACCCCCCGAGATCCTCGCCGAGGACTCCTTCTTCCCGGCCTTTATCGCCGGCATCGAGGCAGAACTGGTCGGGAGCGGATACGCCCTCGTGCTCCAGGTCGTCGCGCCGGACAGGGAGCACGACGGGTATCGCCGGCTGGCCCGCGGCGGTCGCGTCGACGGTGTCCTGCTGACCGACGTCCGGGTCGAGGACAGCCGCATCCCGCTGTTGGAGTCCTTGTCGCTGGCGGCGGTCACGCTGAACCGGACGCACGCGGACTCGCCGTTCCCGGCTATCAGCGTCGACGACCGGCCTGCTGTCACCGCTGCGGTGCGCCACCTGATCGAGCTCGGACACCGCGACATCGCCCACGTCTCCGGCCCGGAAGAGTACGTCCACGTCGTGGCCCGTCGTACGGCGTGGGAGCAGGCGCTGGCGGCCGCCGGGCTGGCCCGGGGACCCCTGGTCCAGGGCAGCTTCTCCGCACGCGGTGGCGCAAGCGCGACCCGCCGTCTGCTCGACCGACCGGAGCCCCCGACCGCGATCGTCTATGCCAGCGACATCATGGCCATCGCCGGTCTGGCCGCGGCCCGGGAGCGGGGACTCGAGGTCCCCAGGGACCTGTCTGTCATCGGGTTCGACGACACGCCGCTTGCCGCGCACGTTCACCCGGCTCTCACCACTGCCCGCACGGACGTGCTCGGGTGGGGACGCGCCGCCACCAGGGCACTGATGGCCCTGGCCTCCGGGCGCGCCCAGCCAGACGTCGAATGCCCACCAGCTGAGTTGATCTTGCGAGATTCCACCGGACCGTCGAACCCTCAACAGCAGCAAGGGAGCCAACAATGAGACGCAGAGTACTGTCCACCCTGGCCGTGATCAGCCTCGGTGCAACTGTCGCCGGATGTGGCGGGGACAGCGCCCCGAGCGCCGAGGACGCCGCGGCGGCAACCGGCCCGATCGACATCTGGTACGCCAACAACCCTGAAGAGGTCGCCTGGGGCGAGGCCATGATCGAGGCCTGGAACGCCGAGAATCCCGACGCGGAGGTGACCGGACAGGAGATCCCCGCGGGCACCTCGTCGGAAGAGGTCATCACCGCCGCCATCACGGCGGGAAATGCGCCCTGCCTGATCTACAACACAGCGCCGGCCGCGGTGCCGGGCTTCGAGCGGCAGGGCGGTCTGGTCTCGCTCAGTGAGTTCGACGACGGGGCTGAATTCATCGAGACCCGCACGGGCGAGCGGTCCGCGCAGTATCAGTCGACCGACGGCGGGTACTACCAGATGCCATGGAAGACCAACCCGTCCATGATCTTCTACAACAAGGACGTGTTCGCCGCCGCCGGGCTCGACGCGGAAAACCCCCCGCTGGCCAGCTATGACGAGTTTCTCGCCACGTCACAGACACTGGTTGACAGCGGCGAGGTGCAGGCGGCCATCTGGCCGGCCGCGAGCAGCGAGTTCTTTCAGTCCTGGTTCGATTTCTACCCGCTCTTCATTGCCGCATCGGATGGCCAGCAACTGGTCGAGGACGGCGAGAGCCAGTTCAACAACCCGGCAGGTATCGACGCCGCGGGCCTGTGGGCGCAGATGTACGAGCGCGGATTGACGCCCAATGAGAACTACGAGGGCGACTCCTTCAATGACCAGGTGGCGGCCATGTCGATCGTCGGACCGTGGGCGATCGCGGTCTACGAGGACGTCAACTGGGGAGTCGTCCCGGTGCCCACTCCGGCCGGTGCCGCACCGGAGGAGGTCAGCACCTTCAGTGATGAGAAGTCGGTAGGCATGTTCACCGCCTGCGAGAACCGTGGCACCGCGTGGGAATACCTGAAGTTCACCATGAGCGAGGAAGCGGACGGCCAGCTGCTCGAGCTGACCGGCCAGATGCCGATGCGCGACGAGCTGCCCACGACCTACCCGGACTACTTCTCCGCCAACCCGGACTACGAGATCTTCGCCGACCAGGCAGCCCGCACGGTCGAGGTGCCCAACGTGGCGAACTCGATCGAAATCTGGCAGACCTTCCGCAACGCCTACTCCTCGGCGGTGATCTTCGGCGAGGGTGACGTCGCCACCGCCTTCGATGCCACGGCGGAGGAGATCAACAACCTCGCCTCCGAGAACTAGCAGGCCCGGCATGGCTGTCACGGCCCCGGCCGCGCCACCGGAGACCCGTTCGCGCGCTCGTTCCGGCTCGGGTCACAAAGCGGGACGGCAACGGATCGGAGCGCTGTTCATCGCGCCGTACGTCGTGTTCCTGGTGGCGATCTTCGCCTACCCGGTGGGACTTGCGGTGTACATGTCCTTCCACGAGTACTTCTTCGCCGCACCGGGGGCGATCGTGGACCGGCCGTTCATCGGCTTGGACAATTACGTCGCGGCGATCAAGGATCCGGCGGTGTTGCAGTCCTTCGGCAACGCCGCGATCTTCCTCGTGATCAACGTGCCGCTGACCGTGGTGCTGGCGTTGGTGCTGGCCACTGCACTCAACGCCGCCATCCCGTTCCGGACGTTCTTCCGGGTCAGCTACTACGTTCCCTATATCACCGCCAGCGTCGCCGTCGTCGGTGTCTGGCTGTTCCTTTTCAACGGGGCCGGACTCGTGAACAACCTGCTGGGGCCGCTGGCGCCCAGTCCGTCGTGGTTCGTGAATTCGACGCTGGCGATGCCCCTGATCGCGATCTACGTCAGCTGGAAACAACTCGGCTTCTTCGTCCTGCTGTACCTAGCGGCACTGCAGAACGTGCCGAAGGAACTGTATGAGGCGGCGTCGATGGACGGCGCCGGCCGCTTCCGTCAGTTCATGTCGGTGACCGTGCCCGGGGTCCGGCCGGCGACATTCCTGGTCACACTGCTGGCCACCATCACCGGCGCCAACCTGTTCACCGAGCCCTACCTGCTGACCGGGGGCGGCGGGCCCAACGGCGCTTCGTCCTCACCGGTGCTGGTGATGTACCAGGAAGGCATCCAGCAGGGCAACGCCGGCTATGCGGCGGCCATCGGCATCATCCTGATCATCGCCGTACTGCTGTTGGCCGGCGTACAGCGACTCGTGCTCGGGAGGAAGTGACCATGTCCAGCACCACCATCAAGGCATCCCCGGCCACCGCGGAGGAGGAGTCGGCCGCGCCCGCGACGACGGTTGCACCTAGTGGCAAGACCGACTGGGTCCGGCTCACCCTCCTCATTCTGGGCGCAATGGCCTTCCTCTTCCCGTTCTACTACATGATCGTCGGCTCTCTGCAGCTCGAGCCGAATCCGGGACTCAGCGGCGCTTTCCCCGACCCGTCCAACATCACGCTGGACAACTACGAGAGCATCAACAGCTCCATCTCGTTGGGGAGATCGCTGGTCAACTCCGGGATCTTCACCGGAGGCGTCCTGCTGGGCACCCTGATCTTCGGGCTGCTCGCCGGCTACGCACTGGCGGTCCTGCACTGGCGCGGCCGCGGCGCCGTTTTCGCGGTCCTCGTGCTGGTGCAGATCATCCCGTTCCAGCTGTTGATGATCCCGCTCTATGTGATGATCGTGCGGAGCTACGGGCTGGCCGACAGCTACCTCGGGATGATCTTTCCCTTCGCGATCAACTCCGTCGCGGTGCTTATCTTCCGGCAGTTCTTCCTGGCTCTGCCCAAGGATCTGTTCGAGGCGGCCAGAATCGACGGTGCGAGCGAACTCAAGATTCTGTGGCGGATCGCCATTCCGCTGGCGAAGCCGGCGATCCTCACCGCGGTCATCCTCACGTTCATCGGTCCGTGGAACGAGTTCCTGTGGCCGTTCCTGGTGACCAAGGATCAGGACCTGCAGCCGTTGGCAGTATCGCTGGCCAACTACATCAGCAACCTCGCGGGCCGGGCAGCCAACCCGTTCGGCGCCATCCTGGCCGGTGCCTGCGTTCTCGCCGCTCCCGCTGTTGCCGTGTTCATCGCCTTTCAGCGGCACTTCGTCAGCAGCGACCTTGGTTCCGGGGTGAAGGGCTGACGTGGTCGCGATCAAGAACACGAGTGTCCCCTATGCGCTGACGCGGCTCGGCGTCGTCATGTCGCCCGAGCCGGGCAATGTCAACGAGACCGAAGGAGTGCTCAACCCCGCCAGCGGATACGCCCCGGACGGCAAGCTCTATCTGCTGCCGAGACTGGTGGCCGCCGGCAACGTCTCCCGCGTCGGTCTGGCCAGAGTTCGGATCGAGGACGGGCTGCCCGTGGGTGTCGATCGCGAGGGGGTGGTGCTGGCCCCTGACCAGGGCTGGGAGAGGGGCCACGAGCACGCCGGCGTCGAGGATCCACGCACCACGTGGGTGCCGCGGCTAGGTCTGCATCTCATGACCTACGTCGCGTTCGGGCCGTTGGGGCCACGGCTCGCGCTGGCAACCTCGGCGGATCTCAGGAGTTGGCGCCGGCTCGGTCCTGTGCACTTCGGCTATCAGCCTGACCTGAGCACCGACCTGAACCTCTTCCCCAACAAGGACGCCGTATTCTTCCCCACCCCCGTTCCGGGGCCCGACGGCCGGCCGTCCTACGCAATGCTGCACCGGCCGATGTGGGACCTGTCCTGGGTGCGCCCCGGGGCGGGTGTCCACCTCCCGGCTGATCTCAGCGATGAGCGGCCCGGGATCTGGGTCTCCTTCGTCACCGCGGAGGCCGTCGAGGCTGACATTGGCGCGCTGGTGCGGATGTCAGAGCACCGGCTGGTCGCGCTGCCGGAGCACAATTGGGAGAGCCTGAAGATCGGCGCCGGCCCGCCGCCGATCCGCGTCGATGAGGGTTGGTTGCTCCTCCATCACGGCGTCGACGGGGTCCTTGACGAGGGGTTCATCCTCCAGCAGGGAACGACGTACGCCGCCGGCGCGATGCTGCTCGACGCTGAGGACGTCTCCCGGGTCCTGTCTCGAAGTGAGACCCCGATGCTCTCGCCGGAGACTCGTGAGGAGCGCTCGGGCACCGTGTCCAACGTCGTGTTTCCCACGGCGATCGAACAGATCGACGGCATCCACTATGTCTTCTACGGCATGGCTGATGCACGAATCGGTGTGGCCCGGCTGGACCGGGTCCGGTCATGAGTACGACACAGGAATCGACACATCGGAGGTGTGCAGTGCGTTCGACCCGACTGCCCGATCGAATCAGAGTGAGCGTGGTGATGGCGGCGGCGGCGATGCTCGTCCCCGTCGTCAGCGTTACCGGGCCGGCCGTCGCCGGCGCGGAAAGTACGGCGGCTGCGGCGCCGCTCACGAACCTGGCGCATCTGGACTTCCTCGGTGACGAGGTCACCCCGCCGGAACAGGAAGGCCACACGACCTACGACCTGGCCGCCCAGCCTTCGCTGGGAGTCCTGTGGACCTACGCTGACGCGCGCGACGGTGGGACCTTCGAACGGGTCGGCGGCGGGGAGTACGACCCCGTCACCGATACCTGGTCGCAGGGCGCCTTCAACGCCGATGACGTCTCCCGGGCCGCCATCGTCTACCTGCGGCACTGGCAGCAGTTCGATGACACCTCCAGCCGTGACACCGCGTTCGACCTGCTGCGCGGGCTCACCTACATGCAGACGGTCAGCGGGCCGAACACCGGCAACGTCGTGTTGTGGATGCAGCCGGACGGCACGCTGAACCCCAGCGCGGAGCCGGTGGAGCTACCCGATCCCTCGGACAGCGGGCCGTCGTACTGGCTGGCGCGCACCGTCTGGGCGCTAGGCGAGGGCTATGCGGCGTTCCAGGACGCCGATCCGGCGTTCGCCGGCTTCCTGCAGGATCGGATGAACCTCTCCCTCGACGCACTCGACCGGCAGGTGCTGATCCGGTACGGCGAGTATCAGACGGTGGATGGCCTGCAGCGACCGGCGTGGCTGATCGCAGACGGCGCTGACGCCTCCGCCGAGGCCGTCTACGGACTGGCGGCCTACGTCGAGGCCACCGGTGACACCCGGGCTCGTGCAGCCTTGCAGCAGTTCAGCGAGGGCATCGCCCTGATGTCGGCCGGCGACGCTCGTACCTGGCCGTTCGGAGCCATCCAGCCGTGGGCGCTGTCCCGTTCCGTGTGGCACTCATGGGGTGACCAGATGAGCGGCTCGCTGGCGCGTTCCAGCGCCGTACTCGACGACGAGTCGCTGCTTGACACCGCGATCCGGCAGAACGCCAACCTGACCCCGCACCTGCTGGCCGGCAGTGGTCCCGATCACTCGTGGCAGCCCGGCCCGACCAATCGCAGCCAGATCGCGTACGGCGTCGACGCCACGATGCAGAACCTGCTCGCTGTTTCCGAGGAGTCCGGCGAGGCATCCTTCCGCGACCTCGCCGGCTTCGCCGGGTCGTGGTACTTCGGCAACAACCCGGCCGGGGAGCCGATGTATGTCCCGGAGACCGGCGTGACGTACGACGGCGTGGAGTTCAACGGGGACATCAACCGGAACTCCGGCGCCGAATCGGCGATCCATGGCCAGCTGTCCATGTTGGCGCTGGACGCGACTCCGGCCGTAGCCCTTGCATCGCAGGCCGCTCAGCAGCGCAGCCGCGTGTCGTGGCAGCTGCTGGAGGCTGAGGACGGTCGGCTGTCCAACGCGGCCACGGTCGTGACGCCGGAATCTGCTTGGACCGGCGAAGCGGAATACAGCGCCGGCAGCTACGTGGAGCTCGAGCCGTCGGGGTGGGTGCGGAACACAGTCGATCTGCCCGTCGCCGGGCGGTACCTGCTGATGCCGGTGTTCAACCGGCAGGAGGTTCCGCTGACGTCGGTGGGGACGCGCAGCCTGATCGGGCGTTCCCCGGCAGGTGTCGTCTCCCACGGTGGGGCCGGGGAGCAGGGCGTGTCCGCAGCGCCGGGCTACCTCGACGTGGGGACGAGTCAGCTCGCGACGGCGGTGGCAGCTGGACCCAACGCCGTGCAGACCTTCTACGTCGGTGACGGCACCACGGCACAGCTGGACGCCGTACTGGTCCAGCCCGAGGTGGAGTGGCTGGTCGTGAGCGGGGGCGGGCACACTCGCGCGCTGCTGAAGAGTTTCGCCGTACTGCAGCGGTCGGCGACCATCGCGGTCCCTGGGGAGGGCAACGTGCTGGTCTCGGTGTATGACAACCAGGGGCGGCTCACCGCCCGGACGTGGAAGTCCGGCGACATCGTCACCGTCACCCTCGAGCCAGGAGGTTTCACGATCGCGCAGCGCTAGCCGCGGGTCAGAAACGGCTCCGGGCGAGCGAGAGTTGGCTGACGCCAAGGTAGCGGACCCGGAAGCCGGCCTCGCAGTAGCCGAGGTAGAACTCCCACATCCGGCGGAATGTCTCGTCGAAGCCGAGTGCGGCGACCTCCGGCCAGTTCGACACGAACCGGCCGCGCCACTGCCGCAGCGTCTCGGCGTAGTGCGGTCCGAGGTCGCGCCGCTCCACGATCTCCAGGGAGGTATGGGCGTCGAGGTTGTGCTCGATCGCCGGGATCGACGGGATGAAGCCGCCTGGGAAGATGTACTTGTGGATCCAGGTGTAGGACTTGCGGGTGGCGATCATGCGATCGTGCGGCATGGTGATCGACTGCAGGCCGACCCGGCCCTCCGGCGCGAGTAGCCGGTCCAGGGACTGGAAGTAGGTCGGCCAGAAGTCAATGCCGACTGCCTCGATCATCTCCACGGAGATGACGGCGTCGTACTGCCCCTGCGCCTCGCGGTAGTCCTGCAGAACCACGCTGACGCGGTCGGCGCATCCGGCCGCTGCTATTCGCTACTCGGCCAGTGCCTTCTGCTCCTCGGACAGGGTCAGCGACACCACCTGGGCGCCACGCTGGGCGGCTCGAAGCGCGAGCGCACCCCAGCCGGTCCCGATCTCGAGCACGGTGCTGCCGGCGCGGACCCGGGCGAAGTCGAGGATGCCGTCGATCTTGCGCAGCTGCGCCGCACCGAGGCTGTCGGAGCCACCCGGAGTGTCGTCGAACCAGGCCGAGGAGTAGGTCATCGTCTCGTCGAGGAAC
>JACDAB010000150.1 GCA_013695665.1 Geodermatophilaceae bacterium
GACGCCGTCGAGGAGATCTATGACTGGGGCGACACGGCGGAGACGCTGTGGGACATCGTGCGCTGGCCGCTCGGCCTCGCCCTCACCGTGCTGTCGGTGACCATCTTGTTCGAGAAGGCGCCGCGGCGCCGGATGCCGTCGCTGTCGTGGTTGGTATTCGGTGGCGGGCTGGCCACTGCGCTGTGGCTACTGGCCAGCGTGGCGCTGACGCTGTACATCAGATTCAACGACTCCTTCGGTGACACCTACGGCCCGCTCACCGCGGTGATGGCGCTGCTCGTGTGGGCCAACATCACTGCGGTGGCGCTCTTCCTGGGACTGGCTTTCGCCGCCCAGCTGGAGGCGCTGCGAGCCGGCGTACCGGAGCCTGCCGGGCCTGACATCTGGGGCAGTATGGAGCCGGACCCGGCGAAAGGCTGACGCGGATGGCTGCACCCGGCGTTTACGTTCCCGCGGTGCGGCTGTCCAGTCCGCAGGGCCGCTGGCTGCTGCTGGCCACCGTGCTCGGCTCCGGGTTGGCGATGCTCGACGCGACAGTCGTCAATGTCGCGCTCGGCCGGATCGGGACCGAGTTCGACGCCGGGTTCGCCGGGCTGCAGTGGACCCTGAACGGCTACGCGCTCACCCTGGCCTCGTTCATCCTGGTCGGCGGGTCACTCGGTGACCGGCTGGGGCGGCGGAGGATCTTCATCATCGGCACGGTGTGGTTCGCCGTGGCCTCGCTGCTGTGCGGCATCGCCCCGAACGTCGAGACGCTCGTCGCCGCGCGGGCTCTGCAGGGTGTCGGCGGGGCGCTGCTGACACCGGGCAGTCTGGCGATCATCTCCGCGTCGCTGCATCCGGATGACCGGGCCCGCGCGATCGGGGCATGGTCCGGGCTGGGTGGGATCGCCGCCGCGATCGGGCCGTTCGTCGGCGGCTACCTGATCGACGTGTGGTCGTGGCGGCTGGTCTTCCTGATCAACCTGCCGCTGGCCGTCCTCGTGGTCGTGGTAGCGCTGAAGTACGTGCCGGAGACCGCTGACCCGCAGGCCAGCCCGGACCTGGACATACCGGGTGCGGTGCTCGGCGCGGCCGGCCTTGCCGGGCTCACCTATGCGCTCATCGCCGGCGGCGAGGACGGCTGGTCCGCCGTCACAGTGGTCACCGGCGCCGCCGGGGTGGCCTGCCTGGTCGCGTTCATCCTGGTCGAACGGCGCAGCGCGCACCCGCTGGTCCCGCTGGACCTCTTCTCCTCGCTCCAGTTCACAGCCGCCAACATCGTCACGTTCGCGGTGTACGGCGCGATAGGTGGGCTGTTCTTCCTGCTCGTCCTGGACTTACAGGTCGTCGCGGGGTTCTCCCCCCTCGTCGCCGGATCGGCGCTGCTCCCGCTGACCGTCTTGATGCTCCTGCTCTCCTCCCGGGCCGGCGCGATCGCACAGCGGATCGGGCCGCGGCTGCCGATGACCCTCGGCCCGCTGATCTGCGCGGCCGGCGTACTGCTGATGCTCCGGATCGGCCCGGATGCGTCGTACCTGTTCGACGTACTGCCCGCGGTGACCGTGTTCGGGCTGGGCCTTTCGGCGACGGTGGCGCCGCTGACCGCGACCGTGCTGGCCAGCGCCGAGGACCGCCACGCCGGCGTCGCCTCGGGGGTCAACAACGCGGTGGCCCGTGCGGCCGGGCTGCTCGCGGTGGCCGTGCTCCCGGCCGTGGCCGGGTTGTCCGGTGCGGACTATCAGAGTCCTGAGGCGTTCGAGTCGGGGTTCACCACCGTGCTGTGGGTCTGCACCGGGCTTCTCGTCATCGGTGGGGTGATCTCGGCGCTGACCATCGACCGGCGGCTGCAGCCGGCTGCGCCCGAGCAGCGGACGCACTGCGCCCTCGCCGCCCCGCCGCTGCACAGCGACACCCGAGTGGGGAGCGGTGGTCCCTCGTGACCGCTACCGTGAGCCAAGCCTTGTATTGATCATCGAAGGGAAACCCATGCTCGTACGACGGATCGCGCGCCCACTGCTCGCCAGCATCTTCGTCAGCGGCGGCATCAACGCGCTACGCAGCGTGGAGGGTCATGCGGACATGGCCTCCCCGGTGGCCGAGAAGACCGCCAATGCACTCCCGGGCAACCTGCCCACCGATCCGGCGCAACTGGTGAAGATCGATGCCGCGGTGAAGGTGGGGGCCGGCACGTTGCTCGCCCTGAACAAGTTCCCGCGGATCTGCGCGATCCTGCTGTCCGGGAGCCTGATCCCCACCACCCTGGCCGGTCACCGGTTCTGGGAGGAGAGCGACCCCAACGCCCGCATGCAGCAGCAGGCGCACTTCTTCAAGAACCTGGGGCTGCTGGGCGGATTGATCCTCGCCGCGGTCGACACCGAAGGGAAGCCGTCGGTGGGCTGGCGCGCCCGGCGCGCCGTCCACGACTTCTCTGACTCCACGAGGAACGTCGCCGGAGATGCCGCTGACGCCACGCGTCGCGGTGCATCCGCCGTACGCGACGTCGCTCCGTTCTGACCCGGTCCGCCGTGGCGCACGGCGGTGTGAGCAACGACGCCGAGATCGGCGCTCGTCGCTCAGCGTGTCGGATGTTGTTGGTGTGGCCGCTGGTGTAAACGGGCTCCTTGGTGCACAGTAAGCGTCGTGTTACGACGCGCTACTCGACGGCGCTTCCGGGGGACAGCGATCGCCGGGCTCGTCGGAGCACTCCTGATCACCCTGTCGCCGTCAGCGGTTGCGGAGGATCCTCCGCCTAACCCCACCGACGAGCAGATCGAGCAGGCGCAGAACAACAAGGACGCCCAGGCGGCGGAGGTCGGCCGCCTGTCGGGCCTCGTGGCAGCGACCGCGGGTGAGATCGAGCGGCTGCAGATCGAGGTGGAGAACGCCTCCTCGACCTACATCGCCGCCGAGGGTGCTCTGGAGCAGACCCGGATCCGGGCGCAGCAGACCCGCGAGGACGTGGTCGCCGCGGCGACGGCCGTGGATCAGGCGACCGCCGACCTGGCGCTGTTCGCCCGCAACAGCTACATCCAGGGCAGCACGCTGGACAGCAGCTTCATGCTGCTGGACTCCAACGGGCCGGCCGAACTGATCGAGCGGGCCGCACTGCTCGAAGCCGTGTCCAGCAACCAGCTCGATGTCGTGTCCGGTGTCGAGGTTGCGCGGGTGCGCAAGGCGAACGCCGACTCCGCGGAGCGGCAGGCGCTGCTCGAACGCGAGGCCGCCGAGCGGGCCGCCGCGCTGGCGCTGGACGCCGCCGAGGCCACCCTCTCCTCCGGCCAAGCCAGACTGGTGGACTTGGAGCAGGAGAAGGCGCAGTACGAGGTCCAGCTGCAGCAGGCGCAGGAGGCACTGCTCGGCGTCGAGGGCGCCCGCCGCGCTTTCGAGGAGTACGAGGCTCGCAAAGCTGCCGAGGAAGCCGAACTGCAGCGCCAACGTGAGGAAGCCGCCCGCGAGGCAGCCCGGCTCGCCGCCGAAGCTGAGGAGCGAGCGCGCAACGCGCCCCCGCCCCCGCCCCCGCTGCCCCCGGCGGCCGACCCTGCACCGGGACCCGACCCTGCAC
>JACDAB010000064.1 GCA_013695665.1 Geodermatophilaceae bacterium
CTCGACGACGGGGCGGAGGTAGCTGATGGGCGCCGGAGTGCGGCCGACCCACGTCAACCCTCGACGGACGCCGGATCAGGCCGCGAACGCCCTTGGCGGGCCGCGGTACGGCGTTGCGGCCGCCAACCGGAGCCCAGCCCCGGTAATGGCACCGGTGCTCACCCCCGCCCACCACCGTGGCCGCGCGTCGGCGACCACGGGCGAACTTCCCAACGGGTGTACGCCGATTCGGCGCACGGAGCGGTGCACTGCGCGGTACAGGCTCCACACGGCGGCATCGCCGCGGGTGAGTACCCGCGCCATCAGGATCGCGCCAGCCACGTGCCCGAGGAGCATCCGCAGGTCCACCGTCACCCCGGCCGCGGACTGCGCCACGTGCCACCCATGCATTCCCACAGCGGGCTGCGGCGACAGGGACAACGTCACATGGAACGCCTGTTGAGCGCAGGCCGCGGCGGCGAGCAGAGCGCCGCGCAGCACCCGCATCCCACCATGTCCGGATTCATCGCAGCGCCATCGTAGCTCGCGGACACAGCCGCAACGGTCCGGTTTCAGGCCGGTCGCAGGCCCTTGATCAGCAGGATGTCGTGCTCCACGACCTCACGCAGCACGCCGTCCGCGCCGGGGTAGTCGTAGCGGGACACTTCCCGGAGCCCGGTGTCGTGGTAGCCCAACCGCGCGTAAAGGTCCTGCGCCCGGGGGTTGTCCTCGCCGACGCCGATGGACACCCGGGTGAAGCCGCGGTGCGTGATCCGCGCCTCGGCCTCGGCGATCAACGCCGTACCGACGCCTCGCCCCTGCGCCGCCGGAGCGACGTGGAGATTGCTGATCTCCGGACAGTCGGACAGCGCGGCGCGGCTGTCCGGATTTCGATGACCCGCCCACCTGATCAGCCCGGAACCGACCGGCGCACCGTCCTGCCAGGCGGTGAGGTACGTCGCGTCGCCGCCGAGTTGCCTCGCGAAGAGGGCTGCGTGCGCCGCGGTGCCCCCGGTCGGCAAGGCGTGCTCGAGGAGATCCACATCGGCCGCTGCGCAGTCCCGGACGAGAAGACCCACGCCGCTAACGCTCGCAGTTGACGCCATCGCTATCGCCATCCTTGTACCACCGGTATTCCGGGTCGACCCCTACCCGATAGGGGCCGTAGCCGGCCTCGATCGCGGCGCCGCAGGTGTCGAACTGCGGGTCGAGCGCGGTATCGGCCGGCGGCGCTCCCTGAGTGCTGACCGGAGGAGCGGCGCTGGTCGTGGCCGCGGAGGTCGCCCCGAAGCACGGAGCGCCCCACAACCCGAGCCCGGCCTGCGTGGCCGCGGCCTCCGCCGCCTCGATCTCGGGAGCCGACTGGACCGGCGTCTCGTACGTGTAGGCCCGGGAAGCGCCCGCCCCCGCCGATTCAACCGAGAAGTTCCGGCCGTCAGGCAGCAGCACATAGGCCAGAACCCGCTGGTAGGCGTCCACCACGTCCTGGGTGGGGTCGCTGCGCAGCGTCACCCGCTGGGCGGAAAGGGTGTCCTCGGCGTACGACGTGGATTGCCCGGCCCAGCACTGGATTGAGGTTCTCGGATCCCGCGACTCCGGACTGTCGATGCCGAGGATGCGCACAGTCACCACTCCGCCGCCGGACTCGTCGGTCACCTCGATCGTGTCCCCGTCGATGATCCGCGACACCAGGAAGACGCCGAGAACGCCAGCGTCCACCGATGTCGATGTCGATATCGATGTCGATATCGATGTCGATATCGATGTCGCTTTGGGCACCGAGGATGGGCTGCCCATCGTGGTGGGCGAGACTTCTGCGCGGGGCGGGGCAGTGCCGCCGTCGCCGGTACAGCCTGCGATCGACAACGCCACGAGCAAAGTAGTGGCCGCGACGCGGCAAGAGCGCCGACCACTGCGTCGAGCCCTGTGATCGGGCGGGCGCGGCACGCCCGCCTCCTCTGAAACCGATCCCCCGTGTGACATCACTACGCAGCGTAGCCTGCGGTGACGACATCCCTACGGGCGCAGGATGTCGGCGACCGCAGCAGGAGCGCTACTGGCCCGCAGAAGTCCGGCGCACCTGCCGCCACCGGCGCCGGCCAATCGGGAGCAGGCACGGTAGGACGGCTCCTCGTCACTGAGCGCCAGAACGTGCAGCCGGGCGCCCGCTGCGCCGGCCGCCGCCGCGACAGGCATCGGATCGCTACCCGCGGTGGCGATCCCATCAGTGATGAGCAGGATCTCGCGCCGTCGTGAACGCGCGGTGCCCGCCTGACGAAGGCCCGTCCGCAGCGCCAGTGCGAGGTCCGTCGTCCCACCACCGCGCAGGGTCAACAACGCCCCGACCAGGTCCGTCATGGCAGCAATACTGCGGATCGGACGGAGTACCACGGCCTGCGACCAGAACGCGACGACCGCGAGCTCGTCGTCCGGGCGCATCCGCGCGGCGACTGCAGCTGCCGTGACCAGCGCGGTCGCGACTCGTGGGCCGGCCACCGATCCGGAGGCGTCCACAAGGAGCACGTACGCCGTCGCGGGGCTGCGCCAAGCGCGGACCCGGACATCTTCTGCTCTCAGCCGCGGGTGTTGATCCAGTCGGGCAAGCGTGGCGTCGAGATCCAGGTCCACTCCGGCCAGTGGGTCGTCCACTGTGGATAGTCGGGACGTCCCCATCCGGTAGGCGCCATTGGCGCGCGACGGCCGAATGGTCAGCTGCAGCGCGAGTCGCCGGGCAGCCAGCCGGATGGAGGCATCAGTTGCCTTGGCAAGATCGACGAGCAGCTCCAAGGTCTCGTCGAAGTCGGTGCGTGCGGCCACGTGCACCGCCTCGGCGTCGAGCGTGCCGATCTCGGCTGAGAACCTCTGCAGGTCGGCGTGGCGGTGTTCCAGCTCCGCCCGGCTCATCGTCCGAGAACCGTGCTGGCGCAACAGCACGGCGACCTCGGCTGGATCCTCGACGGCTTGTCGCGGCGCAGACCACGGGTTCGGCGGCGGCCCGGGAAGGTCGTCGACCTCCTCGGGCGTCAGCGTTTTCCCGGCTCCGCCCTTCCCCAGATCTCCTCGACTATCTCCTCCACCGACCTCGGGGACCCCTCCTGCACGGTGACCTTGCCGGACAGCGCCGTACGCGCCGCGTCCAGGCCGGTCCGCTCCGAGACGTTCCCCTCGCCACGCAGGGCCGCGAGTTCCACCGCAACGAGCACTGTGTCGATCGCGCCGCGGACCGAGGCGCCGATCCGCAGGTCCGTGTGCTCCCTCGTCATCCGGACCGCGCGCACGGCCCGCGCCGTCAGGTCCGCCGGGCCCGGTGACACCCGTGCGACGATCGCCGCCTCGATCCCCTCGTCCTGGTAGTGCATCGCCACCCGGCAGGACCGGTCGTACAGCGCCGGACTCACCCGGGCGGTGCCTACTGCGTCGTACGGATTCATGGCAGCGATCAGCCGGAACGTCGCCGCTGCCGGTACGACGCCGTACCGGGGAATGTGCATCTCCCGCTCCGAGAGGACGCCGAGCAGGACATTCAGCGTCTCCTCGGGCACCCGGTTGAGTTCCTCGACGTACAGCAGCGCACCCTCGGTCATCGCCCGGCACAGCGGACCCGGGATAAAGTTGTCTGGCCGGTAGTCTTCGGTGAGCACCCGCGACGGGTCGTGATGTCCGACCAACCGGGCCGGCGTCAGCTCCGCGTTGCCTTCGACGAGAACGAGGCCGACCCCGGCGCCTGCCGCCAGAGCGCGCAGCAGGGTCGTCTTGCCGGTGCCGGGCGGCCCCTCCAGCAGGAGGTTCCGTCCGGCGGCGAGCGCGGCCGCGACGACCTCGGATTCCCGCTCCCGCCCGACGACCGAGGCCTTGGTGGCCTCGACCATCGCGACCGCGGACAGCCCGATGGCAGCCAGCACCTAGTAGACGATCACACCGCGGAGGTTGGTTCCCGCGTGCATGTCCTTGTAGCCCTGGGCCACCTCGTCGAGGGTGTACGTCCGGGTGACCAGCTCGTCCAGCTTGAGCTTGCCGTCGGTGTATAGCTGCAGCATCCGTGGGATGTCCTTGCTGGGACTGGACGCACCGAACATCGCGCCCTGCAGCCGCTTCTGGAACAGCGTCAGCTCGGCGATCGAGATCGGCAGGGCGCTCGTGTCGGCGATGTTGCCGAGTCCGGTCACGACACACGTACCCGCCTTGCGGATCGAGGAGAACGCTTGACCCACGTGTTCAGGCGTGGTCACGCCAACTGTCACGATGGCCGAGTCCGCACCCTGACCGTTGGTGAAGCCCTTGGCCAGCTCGGAGGCCTCCTCCATCGTCTCCACGGCCTGGGTGGCGCCGAGCTCCATGGCCTTCTCCCGCTTGAACGGCAGCGGGTCAACGGCGATGATGTTGCTCGCGCCGGCGTGCGCGGCACCCTGTACGGCGTTGATGCCGATGCCACCGATGCCCATGATGATGACCGTGTCCCCGGGTTGCACCTGCGCGGAGTTGACCGCCGAACCCCACCCGGTACCAACGGCGCAGCCGGCCAGGCACGCCTTGTCCAGCGGCAGATCCTTGCTGATCTTGACGGTGGAGTCGGTGGCGACAGTCGTGTACTCGGAGAACGTCGAGATCCCGCACATCTGGCCGACCGGGGCACCGTCCAGGGTCATCCGGAAGCTGGTCGGGTCGTCCCAGCGGGCTCCACCTAGCAGCCCGGCGCCGAGGTCGCACAGGTTCTGCATGCCCGCGGCACACCAGCGACAGCGCCCGCAGCCGGGAAGGAAGGAGAAGACGACGTGGTCTCCCACCTCGAAGCCGCGGGTGTTCGGCCCGACCTGCTCGACCACCCCGGAGCCCTCGTGGCCGCCGCAGAACGGGTACACGCCGACCGGGATGTCCCCAGTGGCGATGTGGTCGTCGGAATGGCACAGGCCGGACGCGGCCAGCTTGACCAGCACCTCGCCGTGGCGAGGCTCATCGAGATCGAGGTCGACGACTTCGTACTCGCCGGGAGCGGACCGGATAACAGCACCACGGGTCTTCATGCAAAGTCCTCCTATGAGTTGTGCTTGCGTGCACATAGGTGACCGTATTGGCAGCGGGTGAGTGAGTCCACAGCCGGTGCTCTGCGCAACCCTGGGTGAGTCCTGCTAGGAGGGCCCGAGCCGCGCTGAAAGTCCATGATCGGATGGCGAGGGCTCAGGCAGGGGTGCGGACGACCGGGCCGGCCGGGGCCGCGCGGAACGAGCGGCGGTAGTCCCGGGGCGGTACGCCGCGGCGGCGTACGAACTGCTCGCGCAGGCCGGCGGCGGTCCCGAACCCCACCCGGTGGGCGACCTCCTCGATCGGCAGGTCGCCGGTCTCCAGGAGTTCCTCGGCCGCCTGCACCCGCTGCGCGAGCAACCAGGCCCGCGGCGTCGAGCCGGTGGCAGCGGTGAAGTGCCGGGTGAAGGACCGCGGGCTCATCAGCGCCCTGGCGGCCAGCGTGTCCACCGTCAGCTCGGCGTCCAGGTGCGCGCGCATCCACTCCAGTACACCGCCGAGCCCGTCCGAGTAACCGATCTGCGGCACCGGCGAGCCGATGAACTGCGCCTGTCCGCCGTCGCGGTGCGGTGGCACCACCATGGAGCGGGCTACCGCGTTCGCCACGTGGGCACCGAATTCACGACGCAGCAGGTACAGGCACAGGTCCACCCCGGCGGCGGTCCCGGCCCCGGTCAGGATCCGGCCCTCATCGACGTACAGCACGCCCGGGTCGACGGTCACCGCCGGGAACCGGGCAGCCAGTGCGGCGGCGGAGCTCCAGTGTGTGGTCGCCCGGCGGCGGTCGAGCAGGCCGGCGGCGGCGAGCACGAAGGAACCGGTGCAGTGACTGGCGATGGTCGCACCCCGGTCGTACGCCGAGCGCAGTACGGCGAGCAGCGCCTCGTCGGGCACGACGTCGAAGTCCTCCCACGCCAGGACGTGGATCAGGTCGGCCGAGGCGAGTCGCTCGAGCCCGTGCTCCACGAAGATGACGACGCCGGTGTCGAGGCGGACCGGGCCGGGCTCGGGAGCAGCGACGGCGAAGTCGAACCGTGGCAGACCGGCGGCGGACCGGTCGTAACCGAAGACCTCGCCGACCACCCCCAGGCCGAAACCCCCGGAATTTTGCGGCAGCAGTGCGACGACGTCACGCATGAACCGAAGTGTGGCAGATATCTTGCGATCATGGTCAGTTCTGCCACTCGTCACCGGCAGTCGGCGAGCAGACCATTATCGCCATGATGCTCATCCATTGCCCAGGCCGCGGGGACGAGTTGATCCCCGAGCGGCGAATCCACTCGCTGACGAACACCGACAACGGGATCCTGATGCGGATCGACTGCTACTGCGGCCGCCGCCACGTCGTCCGCACCGGCCGCCGGGCGGCTCAGGCCTCGAACTTGTAGCCGAGCCCCCGCACCGTGACCAGGTGCTTCGGCTGCGCCGGATCGGGCTCCAACTTGGCCCGTAGCCGCTTCACGTGGACGTCGAGGGTCTTGGTGTCACCCACGTAGTCCGCACCCCAGACCCGGTCGATCAGCTGTCCGCGGGTGAGCACCCGTCCGGCGTTGCGCAGCAGCAGCTCGAGCAGGTCGAACTCTTTGAGCGGCATCGCCGTCACGGTGCCGCCGACGGTGACGACGTGCCGGTCAGGATCCATCCGGACCGGACCTACCTCAAGGGTCGGTACGCCGACGTCGTCCGACTCGTTCTGCCGCCTCAGCACCGCCCGGATCCGGGCCACGAGTTCGCGGGCGGAGTACGGCTTGGTCACGTAGTCGTCGGCGCCCAGCTCCAACC
>JACDAB010000187.1 GCA_013695665.1 Geodermatophilaceae bacterium
GGCATGCAGATCCCGTTCGGGGACCACCTGCTGCCGACCGCGACCCCCCGGTCGATTCTGTCCCGCATCCTGGAGAACCTGCGCGCGGTCTACCGAGCGGGTCACCCGGCAGATCTGGAGTGGGTGCTGCGGATGCGTCTGGTCCTACCGGGAACGGGGGTCGAGGAGGTCATCGAACTGGGCGAGGCGATCGCGGGTCAGGGCAGGTGGCTCGAGGCGGCGGCGTACGTGGAGTCCGCTGTGGACACCTGGCCGAGGGACGCCGACCGGCTCGCCCAGACCGCGCGATCACTCCGCGCCCACCTCAACTAGGTCGCAGCCGCCTCGGTCAGCTCCGGGCACGGGCCCGCTTGGCCGGGGTGCGGTCGCGGCGGATCACCGCTTTCCTACCCTTGATCGTGGTCCCCCGCAGGGCCTGGATCACCTCGTCCACCGCCGAGTCGGGGATCTCCACGAGGGAGAACTTGTCGGAGATCTCGATCGAGCCGATGTCGCGGCCGGTGAGCCGCGACTCCCCGGCGATCGCCCCGACCAGATCCTGCGGGCGGATGCCGGCGCTACGGCCGGCCCCGACGAAGAGCCGAGCCGTCGGCTCTGTGAACGTGCGACCGCCCGCCCCGGTCGGCTCCGCGGCCTGCGGGATGTCCGCTTCCTCCTCCGCAGGGCCACCGAGCGTCTCGTGCGCCAGCTGTACCGCAGCAAGAGCAACCTCGAGTACGTCGAACTCCGCAGCGAGGCTCTCGACCACCACCCGGAATCCGTCAAGGTCCCCCGCCAGCAGGTTCTCGTGGATCGCCGCGCGGGTGCTCTCCAGCCGCCGGGCCCGCAGATCGGCCACGGTGGGGACCGTCGCGAGGTGCATCCGTTGTTTGGTGGCCCGCTCGATCGCCTTGAGCATCCGGTGCTCTCGCGGCTCGGCGAGCGTGATCGCCACCCCCGACCGACCGGCGCGGCCGACCCGGCCGATCCGATGCACGTAGGACTCGGGATCGGTCGGTACGTCGTAGTTGATGACGTGGGTGAGCTGGTCGATGTCCAGGCCCCGCGCGGCGACATCCGTCGCCACCAGCAGCTCGGCCGTGCCCGACCGGAGCCGGCCCATGACACGGTCGCGCTGATCCTGGTTCATGCCGCCGTGCAGCGCCTCGGCGCGGTAACCGCGGCCGTTCAGGGTCTCGGTGAGCCGATCCACCTCGTCACGGGTGCGGCAGAAGACAATCGCCGCGGTCGGTGATTCCACGTCGAGGATCCGTCCCAGCGTGGCCGGCTTGTGGGCGCGGGATACGACGTACGCGGTCTGCCTGACCAGCGGCGCCCCACTGGCGGTGGCCGGCCCGCGGCCGATCTGCACTGACACCGGGTCCCGCAGATAGCGACGGGCCAGTTTCTCCACCCGGGCGGGGATCGTCGCGGAGAACAGCAGGGTCTGTCGCTGCACCGGGGTGGCAGCCATGATGGCCTCGAGGTCCTCGGCGAAGCCCATGTCGAGCATCTCGTCGGCCTCGTCCAGCACCACGGTCTGGAGCTGATCGAGGGTGAGGCTGCCGCGGTTGAGGTGATCGAGCACTCGGCCCGGCGTACCCACGACGACATCGACGCCGCTGCCGAGCGCACGCAACTGCCGGAAGATGGGCTGGCCGCCGTAGATGGGCAGCACCCGGGCCGCCATGCCGCGGCCGTATCGATGAACTGCCTCGGACACCTGCATGGCCAGCTCACGGGTGGGAACCAGGACCAGCACCCGCGGCGCCGTACCACGGTGGGTATCGGGCAGCCGCTGCAGGATCGGCAGCGCGAAGGCCGCTGTCTTCCCGGTCCCGGTCGCGGCCTGACCCATCAAATCCCGGCCCGCCAGCAGCAGCGGAATCGCCTCGCGCTGGATCGGCGTGGGTTCCTCGTAGCCGAGTTGGGCCAGGGCCGCGACCAGCTCCGGGCGAAGCCCCAGCTGGCTGAAGTCCTCGGCGGTCGCGGTATCAGGCCGCTCAGGGGTATCAGCCGGCTCAGGGGTATCGGGCGGCTCAGACACAGACTGCTCCAGACGTCGGGCACCGCGGAGCGGGACTGCTGGCGGACGGGTCCGGACCGAGTCACGGGGCGCCGAGTGAGCCTACGCCTGACCAGTTGCGGTGAGACCTCTCAGGCAGCGGGCTGCAGGATGTCACTCGGGCCGTGGATCACCCGTGCGTAGTGCCCGATGAGTTCGTCACCGATGTGCTCCCAGCTGCGCCCCAGCACCGAAGCCCGAGCGCGCAACCGCATGGCGGCCAGCCGGGAGGGGTCATCCACCAGCGCCCGCACCTGCTCACGCAGGACGCCGGGCTCACCGGCCGGCCACAGCCAGCCGTTGTCGTCGTGGTGCACCAGGTCCAGCGGACCACCACGAGCCGGCGCGAGGACCGGTACGCCGGAGGCAAGCGCCTCCTGGATCGACTGGCAGAACGTCTCGTCGACTCCGGTGTGCACGAAGACGTCGAGGCTTGCCACCGCCTCCGACAGGGCGTGCCCCCGCTGGAAACCGAGGAAGGCCGCCTCGGGTAGTGCGCGCTCCAGCCGCCCACGACGGGGGCCGTCACCGACGACGACGACCCGGATACCCGGCAGATCGGCGAGCACCTTCAGCTGGTGCACCTGCTTCTCCCGGGCCAGCCGGCCAACGTAACCGACGATCAACTCACCGCGCGGTGCCAGGTCACGGCGCAACACCGAACTGCGATGCCGCGGGCTGAACGCCTGTTGGTCCACCCCGCGGCGCCACAGCGCCAGCCGCTGGATACCTCGGGCGCGCAGCTGCCAGGCGGCCCATGTCGAGGGAACGAGGGTGACCGCGGAGAGCGCGTGCAACCGGCGCTGCCAGGCCCACAGGGCGGGTGCGGCCGGACCCAGGTGGTGGCGCCGGGCGAAGCCGGCCAGGTCGGTCTGGAACACTGCCACCGACGGAACTCCCAGCTGCCGCGCCGCCTGCCCGCCGTACCACCCGAGCACGGTCGGTGAGGCGAGGTGCACCACATCGGGGCCGAAGGTCTGCAGGACTTCCCGCAGGCCACCGCGAGGTATCCCAACCGGTACGCCGCGGTCCAGCGGCAGGCGGAAGGACCTGACCCGGATGACGGGGATGCCGTGATAGCTGTCAGGTCCCGGCTCGGGGGCGATGACAAGGGCCTGATGGCCGGTACGGCGCAGGTGCAGCGCGGCCTGCTGCACCGAATTGCTGACGCCGTTGATGGTCGGGTGAAACGACTCTGCCACCAAGGCGACCCGCACTCTTGCGACGATGCGGGCCGAAGTGCCGAAAACGGTGAGCATGACGTGAGCGGCAGGTGAGGATTGGGTAACGTCTCGACGTCGCCGGGTCGGTCTCAGCAGCACGGTTGCCAGTTCATTCAGCCGCCGTATGCTCCACGCTCGCCTCGCTGCCATCTGCGAGGGCCTGGTAGCAGGAGTCCTCATGCGTCTCGACACCCCACCGCGGACTCTTCTCGTGCTCGGCGGTGGCGGTGCGATGGGCGCCTACCAGGCGGGGGCACTGCTCGCGCTGGCGCGGTCAGGAGTGCTTCCCGACGCGTTGTTCGGCTGCTCCGCCGGCGGCCTCAACGCCGCATTCTTCGCGGTCGACCCCTCGGTGGCCCGGGCCGAGGAGCTCAGACAGTGGTGGCTGGACCGGCGTACGCACAGCCTGCTCTCGGCGTCGTGGCTGGCCCGTGCACGCGGAGTGGCCGGCGCGCTCACCACCGGCCGGTCGGGGCTCTTCGACGCCGGGCCGCTGCGCCGGCTCATCGCGGAGAACGTCCCGGCGCACGACCTGTGTGAGTTGAGGATCCCCCTGACGGTCACCACGACCTGCCTGGACTGCGCCATGGCCCGCCACCACGACCGGGGTTCGGTCATCGACATCCTCACCGCCAGTTGTGCGCTGCCGGGCCTGCTCCCCCCGGTGCCGCTGACGTGTGGACCGGGCAGATCAGGCCACCTGCACGTGGACGGCGGGGTGCTCTGCGGGGTGCCGCTGGTGGCGGCGCTGGCCACGGCCGGGCCGCGTGACCGGGTCCTCGTCCTCGACTGCGGTCTGGCGCCGGTGACCTCCGCGCCCGGCGGTTGTGCGGCCTACCCGGCCGGGGCGCCGGCGCTCGTCGAGGAGGCCTGCGGCCTCGTGGCCATCGGCGGACGTTCCTACGTCGCCCCGGTGGAGTCCAGCCGCGGCGCGATGGATGTCGTGTTGCGGGCGTTCACCGCTGCCCGGGCCGTGGCCAACCTGGCCCACGTCGCCCCAGGACTGGGCGACCCTCGGGTCCGGGTGCTGCCGCACATCGCCGACGCGTGGGCCGCCGGGGTGCTCGACGTGCTACCCGAGGGCCCGCGCGACTTCCGGCGTACCGGCGATCTGGCCGCGGCCGGTGCCAGCGCTACCGAGCGGTGGCTGGCCGGTGGCGGCCTGGAAAGGGCCTCGGTCGTCGGTAGCGGCGACGGGATCGCCTCCGCCTGATTCTCGCAGGCCCATGGACAGGGCGGCCGGGACCACCCGGCCGCCGTGCTGGACGAGCCAGGGGATGCCACAGGTCACCACCCACTTCATCCGGGCCGGCCGTCCCGCCGCCCGTGGCATCGACTGCGCCGGTACGGGGGTGAACGGCGAAAGGTCGCTGCCGCGCAGTGCCCGCACGGCAGCCGCGGCGATGACCTGGTGGCCGGCCGGTGAGGGATGAACCCGATCCACCTCCCACGCGCCGGCCCGGCGCAGGGAGCCGAGACCGGCCAGATCCACGACACGGATCCGAGGGTCGCCGGCCGCGACGTCCCGGACCGTGTCATTCACGACGGCCACCCGGGCAGCGAGCTGTCGCCACAGTCGTGCTGGCAGGGGCAGCGGTCGCATCACGCCAGGATCGTGCAGTGTCGCCATGAGGACGGTGGCACCGGTCGCGGTGAGCTCCCCGACGACTGTGGTCAGGTCCGCGCGGAACCGGTCCGGCGCGAAGCCGGTCCGGATGATGTCGTTGAGCCCGATCAGCACGGTGGCCAGCACCGGCGGATCGGCAAGCGCCTGCGGGAGTTGGTGGCTGCGGACTTCACGGACCCGGGCACCGGCGACCGACAGCTGGCTCAGGCTAGCCCCGGGAAGGGCGTGGCTGAGCAACGCTGCCCAGGTCTGGTCCGGCTCGATGTGGATTCCGACGCCCTCGCCGCAGCTGAGGCTGTCACCGAGCGCGGCGACCCGCCTGCTCATCGAATCTCCTGTCGCTCGACGGGGTGATGGCGTGGGCGGTCAGGAAGCCCGCGACCGTCGCGGACCATGGAAAGCGCTCGGCCTGCGCCCGCGCGGCCTGACGCTGTTCGGTCGGCGGCGCATCAAGCTCCGCCTCGATCGCGTCGGCGAAGTCACCGGCGGTGCCGCGCGCCGACCGACCGGCGGCCCCGAGGACTTCTGGCAGCGCCGACGCCAAGTTGGCGACGACCGGCGTACCGCTGGCGAGCGCTTCCAGTGCCGCCAGCCCGAACGTCTCCACCGGGCCGGGGGCCACGACCACGTCGGCCGAGGCGAGGAGCGCCGCGATCTGCTGCGGATCGGACACGAACCCGAGCAACCTGACGGGCAGCCCGGCCGCCCGTTCCTGCAGTCGCAGCCGGAGCGGGCCGTCACCGGCGACGAGCATGTGCACGCGTCGTCCGCGGCGGTGCAGCTCACGCACCGCCTCGATCGCCAGTTCGGGTCGCTTCTCCCTGGACAGCCGGCTCGCCATCACCAGCAGCGCCTCATCGGGATGGGTGAGGGTGGCCCGAAGCACCGGGTCGGCGGCCTTCGGATGGAACCGGGCCAGGTCCACTCCGAGCGGTACGCGCCGCAGGTTCGGCGTACCGAGGCGGGTGAACTCCTCGGCCGCCCAGGCGGTGGTGCAGACAACCGTGTCGAAACCGGCTGCCAGCGCCCGATTGGAGTGGTCGGCGGCGGCGGTCAGCGGCAGCCAGGTCGGCAACCACTGGCCCAGCAGCCGGTCCAGGCGCTCGTGACTGACCACCAGCGCACGCACCCCGCGCCGGTTCGCCCACTCGCCCAGCCCGCGCAACGTCGTCCGGTCGTGGACCTCGAGCCGGTACGGCCGGAAGCGCGCCAGCGTCGGTGCCACCGCGTTGACACCCGAGAACATCCGGTAGCCGGTGCCGGGGACCATCGATGCGCGAAGCGTCACTCGGGTCCCCCAGGCCATGGGGGTCTCGGTGTAGGAACGTCCGGGAATCACCTGTACGACGTCGTACCGGTGCCCGCTGTAGCCCTCGGCCAGCCGATCCAGTGCGGTCCGCAGGCCGCCCGAACTGGGGGCGACGAAATTTGCCACCTGCACGATCCGGCTCATCCGTTCAGCGCACCCGATGTGCTCACAAGACCACCATCGGTCAGCTGCGCCACCTACTAGGGCCATCAACGCCGCGTTGGAGCAAAGCTTCGCCGAGCAGTACGCCGACCGGGGGGCGCAGTGCACCCGACGTTCACTCAGGCCACGATCTTGCAGTGCCGCCGGGGTCCCTCGACACTGTGCACGTGCCCGAGGCCGCAACCCCACACGCCGCGTTCGAGGCGACGCGGCTCAGTGCTCTGGACGCTTCCTTCATCGCACTGGAGCGCCGCGGTTTCCCGATGAATGTCGGTGGGGTGGTGGTCTTCGACCGCAACGCCGCCCCGCCGGTGACCCGGGAGATGCTCCGTGAGCGACTCCTCGCCCGCAGCCAGCGACTGCGGCGCCTGGGGCAGCGGCTCTACGAGCTCCCGGCGGGCGCGGGCCGGCCGGTGTGGGCCGACGATCCGCACTTCGACATCGATGACCACCTCTCCGAGGTCGACGTGCCCCCTCCCGGCGGGCTCGGCCAGGTCGAGCGGTACGTCGGGGAGCAGCATTCCCTCGCCTTCGACCTGGACAAGCCGCTGTGGCACTGCACCCTGCTCAACGGTGTCGAGGACGGCCGGGTGGCGGTGTACATGCGCTTTCAGCACGCGTTCGTCGACGGTCTACGCGGGATCGCGCTCGGCGCGGGCATCTTCGACGATCCCGCGGACACACAGCAACCGGCCCCGTCCATGGCCCCGCGGGGTGAGCGGACGGTCCGGCCCAGATTGGGAACCCTCCTCGCCGAGGCCGCCGCCGAGGAGGGCGCCCGGGTCATGCGGCGCGCCTGGGAGGTCACCGTCGACGGCATCGACCCGCTCGCGACACTTCGGCGCGAAGCTCGGGTCCTGCAGGGCATGCTCGGCTTCCTGGACTCACCGTCACCGCAGACACCGCTGAACGGGAAAGTGAGCACGCATCGGCGGATGACCTTCCGCGAGCTGGACCGGGCGGCGCTGACCGCTACCCGGAAGCGCCACGGAGTCGATCATCCGAGCGCAGTTCTCGCAGTCGTCGCCGGCGCGCTGGCCCGGCTCTTCGACGCCCGGGGTCAGAGGTGCCCCGTCGTACGCACCCTGGTCCCGCTGGCCAACTCGCGGGGGTCGGTCTACGGCAACGATGCTGCGTTCGTCCTGGTGGACCTGCCCACGGGCAGCCTCACGCCAGCGGAGCGACTGCGGGCGATCGCCCAGGCACTGGCGACCGCGCGGGCGACCCAGCTCCCGGCCTCCCGGGCATTGCTGCGCCGCTGGGACGACGACAGCCCGATCTCGAATGAGTTGGTGGCCCATGTCGGCAGCGGCGACGACAGCGCCGGCGCGCTGGTGAGCTTCCTGCGCTGGCCCCGGCCGCCGCCGCCGCTGTTCGGCCACCCGTACCGGATCACCTACCCGACGCTGCCCGTCGGTGCGCGGCTGGGCCTGATGGTCGGGGTGGTCGAGATCGGCGGCCGGCTGGCCGTCGGGCTGGCCTCGGACCCGGCGATCCTGCCGGAGGGGCAGTTCTTCGTCGTGTCGATGGAGCAGACCCTGCGCGCGCTCGCGGCAGGTTAGCTCGACGCCGTGGGTGCCTGGCGCCGGGTGCGGGTCCCCGGCGCCGCCTTCTTGGCCGTGCCCTGTGCCGTGCTCTGTGCCGTTCTCTTAACCGCAGCTGCCTTGCGCGGTTGGCGCTTTCGGGCCGGCTTGGCGGGGGTTGCGGCGGGCGCCGGCGGGGTGGCTGCGGCCACCGGCGGGGCCGGTGGCGCTTCCGGGACGGTCGGTGGATCCGCCGCCCAGACCGTCAGGGCCAGCGCGACGTCGGGGAAACCGAGCACCTCGACGGTCCCGGAGTACAGATGGCCGACGACGAACATGGACGGTTCGAGGACGATGCTGATGGTCACCGTCTGCACCGCGCCACTGACCAGCTGGAACTGCTGGGGGTCGATCATCACGATCGGGCGGAACACCTCGTACCCTGGCCCGCGCAGCGGGGAGACCACGAAGGACACCTGCGTCACCGCCGGCTGCTCATTGCTCAACTCGAAGCGGGCCACAGCCCGACCGCCGAGGTGCCCGTACATCTCCAGCGGGATGGGCTGCAACGGCGCGCGCGGCGCGGCCGGCGTTCCGTTCAGGCCGTTCATCACGCGCTCGTAGAACTGCCGGGAGTACTCGTTGCCTGCCTCGAGCAGCTCGGAGTAGTAGCGGACGGACAGGTCGGTGATCTTCCGGCCGTACTCCCCGGAGACCTCACGGGCGTAGCTGCGGTAAGCCTCGTTGACCTCCCGCTGCTCGATCGCCCCGCTGGCCACGAGCTGGCGCAGCCCGTTGTGGTCACGCAGGTTCTTGACGTGCCCCTCTAACACCCCCCGGGACAGGCCCTGGATCAGTCGGCGTAACGCGTCCTCGTCCGGAACCATCGATCAGCAGCAGCCCAGCCCGCAACGGACCCGGTAGACGTTGCAGACCCGCGGCAGGATGACGACCGCGATCCGGATCGGGCGGGTGTCGCAACCGGTCAACCGCAGGTCGGCGTACGCCGTCACACAGTCATCGACATCGGTCGCCCCGCGGTCCTGGTCGCCTTCCACATCGCTGGCGGTGATGTTGATCAGCAGGATCGCCTGCTCCTCCTGGCACGGTGCCAGCGACATCTTCGAGGGGGTCACCGCCCCGGCGACCGGCGCGGCACGGCCGCCCGCCGTCCGGAACTCGCTGAGATCCAGCTCGACATCGCGCTCGCGGCGCCGCTCGTTCACGACGGTGAGCGGCACCACCCGGCGCTCGCCCACCCGGGCGTAGACCACCAGGTCGGCGTCGGACACGCAGCAGGTGCAGGCGCACGAGTCCTCGCTGCAGGTGTCCTTGCAGCCGCACTCCTCTGTGCGCTGTCCCTTGTGGTGGCTTCCGTGGCTGCCGTCATGGCCGCCGTCGTGACCGCAGCCGCAGTCGCCGCCCTTGCGACCGCAGCCGCAGTCGCCGCCGCACCCGCAGTCGGAAC
>JACDAB010000078.1 GCA_013695665.1 Geodermatophilaceae bacterium
TGTTCCGAAGGCAGATAGGCGTCGATGAGGCGTCCTGGCTGCGCGGCCGGGCGTGGGCACTCTCCATCACCGTGATGATCTGGTACTACTGGACGACCATGCCGAAGAGACGAGCCCGGTGCATGGCCGTGGGTCGCAACGTCCTAGCCGACGCGGGCTATTCGGTCTGACACGTGGCCATCACGCCAGAATTGTCTGATCCATAGTCCCCAGCCCGGCGGGCATCAACATCCTTAATTCGGCATGTCCGGTAAGCGCGTGGCGGACGTCGACGTCGGTGCAGCCTCGGTTGGCCGGGTCCCTGCTGGGAGGGGGTCGGGTCCGAAGCTGCCCCTCGGACGAGCCAACTACGGCAATCGAGTGCAATCGGTGTTTCCGCAGGTCAGCAGGGTGTTTCGGCACTCGTCGGCGATCGCCGATCACGCATGCGCTGTCCCCGGCGTGCAGGCCGACTCGTCCGCCACACCCTGTGACCTAACGCCTTGCCGCGCGCAGGTGGTGCAAGTGAGTCCGTCATCGCATTTATAGCAGAGTCCAGCCGCGCTCATGAGCGCAAAAAATTGGATCTAGGCTCACGAGCTTCGGATCGGAGCCGATGACGTGAACCCGTTGACTACCAGCGCGTTTGACCTTCCCGACCACCTGAGCCGCAAGGCCGATGGGGCGCTGATCGGCGGCGACGAGCGGCACTTCGCGGCCCTCGCGGAGAGCCTTGAGCAGTCAATCGCCGACCTGTCCGACCGCCTTGATGGCGAGCGCGAGGCGCCCGGCGGCATTGGTCAGGAGGCGATGGACCGCGACATGGAGATCCACCGGTTGACCGCTCGCCTGCGCACCTTGCGTCGCTTCGGTGTCGACCTGTGCCTCGGGCACATCGTCAGTGCGGACAACCCCGAGCCCGTGTACGTCGGACGAGTCGGGCTCACCGACAGCGCGGGTCGTCGGCTGCTGCTCGACTGGCGCTCACCCGCGGCCGAGCCGTTCTTCGCGGCGACCCACGCCAACCCGATGGGTCTGGCGAGGCGCCGCAGGTATCGCTGGACCTGCGGCCGGATCAGCGACTACTGGGACGAGGTGTTCACCTCGGACGGGCTGGAAGGGCACGCCGCGCTCGATGACCAGTCCGCCTTCATCGCCAGCCTGGGCAGCGACCGGTCGGCCCGGATGCGGGACGTGCTCGGCACCATCCAGGCCGACCAGGACGCCATCATCCGCGCGGGATCCCGCGGCGCTCTCGTCGTCGACGGCGGTCCGGGGACGGGCAAGACCGTCGTCGCTCTGCATCGCTCCGCCTACCTCCTCTACAGTGACCCGCGCCTCGGGCAAGCCGTCGGCCGAGTCCCACGGCTGCGGCACCGCCGCGGCGGCGTGCTGTTCGTCGGTCCGCACCAGCCCTACCTGGCCTACGTTGCCGACGTACTCCCCAGCCTCGGAGAGGAAGGCGTGCAGACCTGCACCCTGCGGGACCTCGTCGCCGAGGGAGCCACGGCGGGGATCGAAACCGATCCGGACGTGGCCCGCCTGAAGTCCTCCGCGGACCTGGTCCAGGCGATGGAGACGGCCGTCAGGTTCTACGAGGAGCCGCCCACCAGGGGGATGACGGTCGAGACCGACTGGGCCGAGATCCGGCTGAGCGCCGACGACTGGGCCGCGGCGTTCGACGCCGCAGAACCCGGCACACCGCACAACGAGGCGCGCGAGGAGATCTGGGAGGACCTGCTCACGATCCTGGCGGACAAGTACGACGGCGACGCCTCGGCTGACCTGTTACGCGCGTCGTTGCAGCGCAACGGCGAGCTGCGCATCGCCTTCAACCGGGCGTGGCCGCTGCTCGAGGCGGCCGACCTCGTCGCGGACCTGTGGTCGGTGCCCGCGTACCTGCGCAAGTGCGCTCCCTGGCTCGGCTCCGACGACGTGCGGGCGTTGCGGCGCGCGGACGCACGGGCCTGGACGGTGTCCGACCTGCCGCTGCTGGACGCGGCTCGGCAGCGGCTCGGCGATCCCGAGCCGTCCCGGCGTCGGCGCCGGAAGGAGGCCGCCATCGCCACCGAACGCGAGCACATGACCCGGGTGGTCGACGACTTGATCGCGGCCGATGACTCCGAGCTGCTCGTGATGTCGATGCTGCGCGGACAGGACATGCAGGACAGGTTGGTCGACGAGAGTGCCGCGCCGAGCACCGACCCGGACCTGCTGGCCGGCCCGTTCGCGCACATCGTCGTGGACGAGGCGCAGGAACTGACCGACGCGGAGTGGCAGATGCTGCTGCTCCGCTGCCCGTCCCGGAGCTTCACCATCGTCGGGGACCGCGCCCAGGCCAGGCGCGGGTTCACCGAGTCCTGGCAGGAACGGCTCGAGCGGATCGGGCTCGACCAGATCTTCCTGGCGTCCCTGAGCATCAACTACCGGACGCCGGAGGAGGTCATGGCCGAAGCCGAGCCGGTCATCCGGGCCGTGCTCCGAGACGCCAACGTGCCGACGTCCATCCGCAGCAGCGGCATCCCCGTCGTACACGGATCGGTATCGGATCTGGGCGCGATTCTCGACACCTGGCTCGC
>JACDAB010000191.1 GCA_013695665.1 Geodermatophilaceae bacterium
GCGCCCGGCGGCCGGCGAACCGCGCCGGCGCTCGGCCCGCTCGACGGTCACCGTGCCGTCCGCGGCTTCGGCCACCGGGGCGTATCCGGCAGCACGCAGTGCCGCGAGGGTGGCATGCAACGGTTGCCCGCCGGCCAGCACGGTGGGGGCCAGCGACCGCAGGCCGAGTGTGCGCAGCCGGCGGTCAGCGGCGACCTCGGCCAGCAGCGCGGTGTCCTCTGAACGAAGGCAGCAGACCACCTCGCAGGCTCGCACCGATCCATGCCGCCGTTCCACATCTCCGACCAGATAGCGCAGCGGCTGGGGCAGCGGACCGCTCGCCACCACCTCCAGCCGGGCGAGCAGATCCTCGGCCGTGTGCCCGGCGTCGAGCGCCCGCCGTACGCTGCCGGGATCGAACCGCCAGATCGTGGCGACGCCGGAGGACTCCCGAGCTGCCATCGCGTCGAGCAGCTCGGCCAGGTCGGCGGCCGGGGTACCGGCCACGACGGCGGTCAGATCGGCTTGCACCCGGACCGATCGGATCGCGCTGCCCAGCGGCTGCAATGACGCGGCCAGCGCCAGGTCATCCCCGTCGAGCAGCGCGCGGCCGATCGGGCTCACCGCCCCGGCGCCCACGACTCCGAGCAGGGTCGCCTCCTGCCAGCACAGGGTTGCAGCGGCCACCGGGTCTGCACCGTTGAAACCGTAGGGGCGCCGCCACGTCGCCAGTAGCGCCGGGATCCGGACATCGACGGGAGCCTGTGCCGGCTCTCCCATCGCCGCGGCCAGTACGCCGAGCCGCAGCTCCTGGACACCGAGCCCTGGCCCGGCCGGCGACCAGGCCGCCTCCGGCTCGTCCGTCGGCGTCTGCGGCAACGTCCACCACGCGTACAACAGATCGATGAACCGCGCCGCGGGCTCGAGCCGCAGCCAGTCGTCGTACCGCTCGCTGAGCAGTGCGACCTTGCCGGAGACGTCCAGCAGGCCCGAACGGACCGCCACGGCCACGGCCAGCCGGATCGCGGCGGCCGGCGCCTGCAACAGCTTGGCCAGGCGGCGCAGCTCGCGTACGCCGATGCCGCCGGTGCGCAGCAACGCCAACGGTGCCCGCGCGACCTCGTCGAGCAACCCGGAGGACAGCCGCAGGAACTCCCCCGCCGAGCCCAGCGCCGACCCGGTGACGCCGGCCGGGTCGACCTCTTGCCACGTGGGCTCCGGCGGCGCCGGATCGAAGGGTGCCCGGTACGACGCGCCGCGCAGCGCCAAGGCCACCTCGGCCGGCATGTCCAACTGCGGGCCGTAGGCGTCGGACCGGATCAACAGACCCACCGACATCGCCCACTGCGTCGGCGTCCTGACCTTGCTGTGGCGGATGGAGAAGTGGCCGAAGTCCATCTCCTGCCGCTGGGAGTGCGCTAGGGCGCTTACCAGTTCGCGGGCGCCGACGGGGGCCGTAGACAGGAGGATCTCCAGCTGCCGAACGTCGGTGAGCGCTTCGGACGTCTGCGCGACGATCGCTGCCTTGTTGCCCGCGGGCCGCACGCCGAGGCGACGGGCGATCTCGCGCACATCTTCCGAGGTGAGGCCGGACAGCAACACCGCCGCCGGCGGCGCCAGACCCAGCGGGCGCCCGAAGGCGGTCCGTGCCGGTCCGACAAGGGACAGATCGGGCGAGCGCCACAGCAGGGCATGGGCTCGCAGAATGGTGATCGGCCGCTCGATGTCGGCGCCGTCGGGCCGGCCGAGCAGCTCGGTCAGCGCGTTCTCGGGCACCTCCCAACCTCCGAGCGCAGCCAGCGCCTCGGTGAGCTGCAGGGTGGGGAGGTCGAGGCGACGCAGCACCGCGATCACCGCGGCGGGATCGACCAGCCGCTCCGCGAGTTCGGCCAGCGACCGGGGATGCGGCGCGGCGACCGTTTCCGACCGCCTGCGCATCAGCTCGGCCAGCCCATCGCGGCCCAGCCTTCGCAGCCACGCGGCGTCGATCACCGTCTTCCTACGCCGAACGTCCGCCGGCCTCGGTGGACGGGCTCCGCTCCGCCGGCAGCCGGTCCCCGTGACGGTGGACGATCCTCCACTCGCCGTCCTCGCGCCGATAGATGTGCGTCACTCGTAGCGTGTAGGCCTCGGCCGGGCCTCCGTCGATCGATGCCGTGGTGTGCTCGTACGCGACGGTGTAAGCGAGGTCTCCGCTGGCGCCGGCCGCAACGATCTCGAGGTCGTACGACGTGCAGTTGGACATTTTCGACCCCAGCCACGTGAAGGTGCGGCTCACGTCATCCCACCCGGTGTGGCTCACCCAGGCCCCGAACAACGTCACCGGATCGTTCGGTGACCACATCGCCAGCCGTGGGGCAGCGTCCCCGTTGTGCATCGCCGTTTCCGCCGCTACCTGCCGCGCGAACGTCGCGGTCAGAAAGTCATCGACCTCGTCCACCCCGCCCACCTCCCCTGCATCTGAGCCCTCCGCCAGGTAGATGATGCAGCACCGGTCGCCACCGGGGGGACTGGTGGCCGGACTCAGCCGCTCGGGATCAGGGCAGCGGTGTGCCTGCCGTTTCCCGCCGTACCGAACTCCTCCCTG
>JACDAB010000199.1 GCA_013695665.1 Geodermatophilaceae bacterium
GGTCTGCGGCACCTGCCGCGCCCACGTCTCGGACGGCGTGGTCGACCTGCGCCGCAACTACGCCCTCGGCGACGACGAGCTCGAGCGCGGCTTCGTCCTGACCTGCCAGAGCTATCCCGTCAGCGACGCCGTCACCGTCGACTTCGGTGCACCTGACAATAGCAGTTCGGTGCGGCGAACAATTTGGATTGGTCCAGATCGAATCAGGTCAATCCTCGCGCAGGCCCTAGGAGTCTGCTGAACAAGGCCCTGATTCTGGGGTCAGGGTGAGCGGGGTGGGGCGGGCGGAAGGCCCCAAGGGCCGTCGAGCGGCTGTTTGAGTCAGCACTCAGGGTGCGACAACGGGGTCGTTCGGCCCGCTTGGAGCCATCGTGAGCGGGCCGCGGGCGCATTGTAAAGGTGTCCGGGGTGGCCGGATCGGTGCTCAGGCCACGCTCCATGCTCCGTTGTCGTGATTGAGGCCCAGGGCGAGGAGTCGGCGCAGGTTGAGGGCGGCGGCGCGGTGGTGGAGCCAGGCGTTGTTCTTCTCCACGCCGCGGTAGGGCACCCGGCGAGCCCCTCGGGTCAGCCAGGCGATGGATCGTTCGACCATCGGCCGGTGGGTTCGGTAGAGGGTCTGGAAGTCGGGGTCCGCGGCTCGCTGGCGATGCTCGCGGTGGAGCTGGTCGTGCTCGTGGACCGTGGTCTTCTTGCCCGTCTTCGAAGTCGTACAGCGTTCCAGGAACGGACAACCGCGGCAGACGGCACCGAAAGTCACGGCCCGCTTCGGACTCAGTGCCCTGGTGTGCCCAGCCGGGCAGGTCAACGTGCCCCTACCGTCGGCGGCGTCGGGGTCGTAGGTGAAGTCGTCGACGGTGAACCCACCCTCGACCGCAGGCTTGAGTGGCCAGGGCTTGATGATCGGGAACCAGCCGGCATCACTGAGATCGGCCAGCGCCTGCCCGGTGCCGTAGGCAGAATCGGCCAAGGCTTCCTTCTGCTGACCCTCGTCCTGGTCGCCGTGCTGGTCGATGGTGGGGTCCTCGGTGAGGAGTCGGACCCCGACGGTGGCGTCGGAGTTCTCGGGCCCGCAGGCTTTGGTGAGCTCGACGCCGGTGTACAGGCCGGTGTCAGGTTCGGCCACGATGTGTGCGGTGTAGCCGTCGCGTTGGGATGCGCGAGTCTTGTGGGCGTGACGGGCATCGGGATCGACGATCGAGATCACCCGGCCCTTCGCGGTCTTGCGCGCGATCCGCCACCGCCCGTCGGTGCCGTCGGAGCCCTCGGCCGGTTCCACGTCCTGGCCCGCGACCAACGCGAGCAACACGACCGCTTCTGCAGGCTTACCGCCTGCTGCCTGGACCGCGTCGGTGTCGATGACCTCGAGCAGCGCGAGGGCGTCGTTGACCAGGGCGGTCACCAACTCCTCGCGGGCGGCGTGGTCGTCCCAGGCGATCGGTGGCTTGCCGGGGTGGGTGTAGTCCTGTCCGGTCAGCGCTCGCAGCCGGGTGCAGTGCACCGCGACCAGCCCATCGAGACCGCCGGCACCATCGACGACCCGGGCCACGCGGCGGATCGCCGCGATCAGCTGGGTCACGGTGTCCTGCCGGGCGACCGCGTCATCGAGCACCGTCGAATCCATTGCCCTGCGGTGTCTACCGGCCAGGGCACCGGTTTCAGCGATCAGCTGCCGCACCACCTCGAAGATCCGGTCCGGGCGCTCACTGGCCGCCAGACGCTTGCGCCAGTACGTCAACACCGTCGGGTGGAACGAACCCGCATCGACCGGCATCCCGCAGGCAGCCTTCCACCGCAGATCGAACGTGACCGCCTCAGCGGCCTCTCGATCGGAGAGGTTGCGCAGGGTCTGGAGCACGATCACCGTCGCGACCACATCCGGCGGAATCGAGGGCCGGCCCAGACCCGAAGGAAACAGATCCTCGAACGCCTCGGCCGGGAACAACCGACCACGATGCTCGGCCAAGAACGCGAACACGCCCCCCGCCGGGAGCAAATGCCCCGCCACCGACTCGACATCGAACACATCACGCTGACCCTCAGAGCGTCCCTGCATGACCGCAAGTATTTCAGGCCCGCAGCTCACCGCACGCCGACGCGCGGATTGTTCAGCAGACTCCTAGCCGAGTTCGCCTCCCTCGCTGACCGCGAGTCCGTCGAAAGCGAGGCTGGCGATCGTGGGCGCCAGGACGTCGGCGTCCACCGGTCCACCGGGCCGATACCACTCGACCAGCGAGTTGACCGTGCCGAAGAGCAGCCGGCTGATCAGGTCGGGGGCGATGTCATCGCGCAGGGCGCCTTCGGCCACCGCGTCGCTGACGAGCAGGGTCAGCTTGTCGTCGATCACCCGCCGGCGCTTCAGCGCAGCGAGCTCGACGTCGCTGTTGCCCCGCACCCGCAGCAGCAGCGTGACCGCGGGCAGGTGGTCGACCAGGATGCGCACCGACTGCTCGACCGCCGTACGCAGCCGCTGGTAGGCGCTCGTGCCGGGAGCCTCGTCGGTGGCCGCGTCCAGCGCGACGGTGAGACCGCCCAGTGCCTCGTCC
>JACDAB010000200.1 GCA_013695665.1 Geodermatophilaceae bacterium
CACGCCGCCAGCAGTTCCCGGATCCGCGGCTCGACCTCGTCCACGACCGACCCCGCCGCCCGGCGCTCATACCGAGGCGGCCCGTCCGCGGCCAACGCCGCTCTCACCGTGTTGCGCGAACACCCCATCAACCGCGCAATCACCTTGATCGGCATCCGCTCGGCACGATGCAACCGGCGGATCTCAGCCCAGTCCTCCACGCACAACACCCTTCGTCCTCCCCAGCTCGGTGCGAGCCAGGATCGCGGCACAGGGGGTCAAAATTCGGATGCCGCGCGAGGGTCAGTTTTCACGTGCCGTCGACAGGCTTGCAGTACAGCACCACATCGTTGTCGCTCATTGTTGATCCACCTCTCGAGACGGCCGGATGGAGTACGGCGGGCACGTTGGTGGATCCAGGCTGGGTCAGGCACCGGCTCGAGTCGTCCGCAATGGCACTGACTTGCTGTACCGAACGTCAGTACTGAGCGACTCACAGAACTGAGCTGCTCCGCTACTCCCGCGCACGTTGCTGCTCATCCACTCGATGTCGTCGTCGGACAACAGTCGCACCGGCTGGAGTTGGTTCGGCGCGTCACCGGGGCGGGGCCCACCAGCAGGGTCGGCGTCGCACCATCAGGCCGATCGCGACGCCGACCCCGACTCCGGCGGCGTCGGCCAACCAGTCGGCCAGGCTGGTCGAGCGGTTCAGGGCAGGTACGGACTGCAGCACCTCGCTGGCGGCGGCATACACCAGCAGGACGATCACCGCTGCGGGGCGGGACATCCCGGCGAGGACGCCGGTGTAGGACAGCGCGGCGAAAAGGACGACGTGCACCACGAGATCCGTCCCCGGGGGCGCGACCGGTACGCCGCTGGCGGGGCTGAACAAGATGCCCACGCTCACGAACAGCACGATGGCGAAACATGCCCGGCGGCCCTGATCGACAGACACCACAGCAGTCTGCCGTTCGACCGGGATCAGGGGAGCAGCAGGTGCACGTCCCCGAACTCGTGCCAGCGGTAGTCCCCGGCCAGGGCCGCTTCGTAGGAACGGCAGAGCAACTCCTGCCCGGCAAGCGCCTCCAGCATCATGAGGTGCGACGCCTGCGGTTCATGCCAGCCGGTCAGCAGACCATCCACTGTGGACACCCGCCGAGCCGCGGTGATGACGAGATCCGTCCACCCGTCCGCGGCCCGCACGACTCCCGCGGTGTCCACCGACGATTCCAGCGCGCGGACCACCGTCGTCCCGACAGCGATGACCCGCCCGCCGACGGCCCGCGTCCGCGCCATCGCCCGAGCCGTGCCGGCGGGCACGGAGAACCATTCGGCGTACGGCGGATCGCCGGTCTCGACGGAGGACACCCCACAGTGCAGGAGTACGTCGGCGACCTGTATCCCACGCAGTCGGAGCCGCCGGATCAACCGGGACGTCAGCGGGCGCCCGGCACTCGGCATCTCGGCACTGCCTGGGCGGTCGGCGTGCGACGCGCGGTAGCTGGACAGCGGCCACGGCGAGCTGACGTACCCGTACCGGATCGGCTGCCCGTGGTCGGTGAGCCAGCGCAGCAACGGAGTTGGTGTCCTGATCTCGGCGACCCAGAGCCGGGACCGGTCGCGACCACCGGGGAAGGAGTCGATGACGCGCAGCTCGCCACCGCCCCGTAGCCGCACCACCTCGCCGTACCGGGGTTCGTCGGTCTGCGCACTGGCCGGCGGGGCGGGGATCCGGAACTCCACGGTCCACGCCGAGCGGGTATGGGCGAGGGCGTCCCTGGGCGTCCCACTGGGCAGGACGGTCGAGAGGTGGACCTGGACCACCCGCCCGTCCCGGCCGACGCCGGCTATTGCCGCCGGCAGCGTGTCCGAACTGTTGAGGACGACCAGATCACCGGCTCGCAGCACGGAGGGCAGGTCGCGCGCCCGGAGGTGTTGCAACGGGTGGCCGGCCGCCGCGACGAGCATCCGGACACCGTCCCGGGCGATTCCGCGTGACTCCGGCGGGCCGCTGGCGATGTTGCCGGCCGGCAGTTCGAAGTCCGGCAGGCAGGCCAACCCGGTCGCGCTCACTCGACTGCCCGTGCCAGCGCGAGTCCGGACAGCGCCCCGGCGGTGTACCGCCCTGAGGGCAGCGCACCGCGCAGCACCGGCTCGAAGGCCGGCACCACCGAATCCGGCAGCGGCCGGTCGCTGATGTCCTCGCCCGGGAACGCCTCGGCCTGCAGCTGCGTCCGCATGTCACCCGGATCCACGGCGTACACCCGGAGGTCGGGTTCCTCGGCGCCGAGGACCTTCGCGATCTGGTCGAGGGCGGCCTTGCTGGCGCCGTACCCACCCCACCCTTCGTAGCCCTCGACGGCGGCGTCGCTGCTGATCACCATCACCGTGCCGCGGGCCGACCGCAGCGCGGGCAGGGCGAGCTGGGCGAGCCGGAGCGGCGCCACGGTATTGACCTCGAAGGTCTGTCGCAACCGGCCGAGGTCGTAGTCGGCCAGCGGCGGGAGTGGGCTCTGCCCGAGCGTCGACGCGTTAAGGACCAGGAGGTCGAGATGCACCCCGACGGCAGCCACCAGGGTGCGGCGATGCTCCTCGTCGGTGACATCCCCGGCGATCGCCGTGACGCCTGCCAGCCCGGCCGTGGCATCGGACAGATCCGCGGCAGACCGGGCGTCGACGACGACCCGCCAGTCGCGCAGGGACAGGTGGGTGGCGAGCGCGAGCCCGAGACCCCGCGAGGCCCCGGTGATCAGTGCTTGTTTCATGAGACCGGCTCTCCGCATACGAGCACACAGCAGGAGCGCAGTGGACGGAGTCGGTCGGGGTTCATTGTCATACCCGCCACGCTGCCCGCGGGGCCGATCGGCGGCATCGGCCGCGGGTCCGTCGTACGGGGGGACGAAAGTCCTAGGGCTCGCGGACCAGACCCTCGCGTACGGCGTACAGCGCGGCCTGCGTCCGGTCACCCACACCGAGCTTGGCGAGTACGGCGCTGACGTGCGCCTTGACGGTTTTCTCCGACAGCGCGAGCTCCCGCGCGATGAGGCGGTTGGTGAGCCCGCGGGCGATCAGCTGCAGCACCTCGGACTCACGCGGGGTCAGCGGGTCGCGCTGCTCGGCGTTCATGCTTCGCATCACGGTGGCGGCCACCTGCGGGTGCAGCGGCGCGCCGCCCGCGGCCACCGACCGCAGCGCGTCGGCGAGTTCGCGGGGGCCGACGTCCTTGAGCAGGTAACCGGCCGCACCGGCGTGGATGGCCGAGAGCACGGCGTCCTGTCCACCGAAGCTGGACAGCACGACGACCTTCACGTCGGGGTGGTGCGTACGCAGCCGGCGCAGGGCTTCGACGCCCGACAGTCCGGGCAGCACAAGGTCCATGACGACGATGTCCGGCATCAACGACGGGACGAGTGCGAGTGCTTGCTCCGCGGTGCCTGCCTCACCGACGACTGCCATGTCCGGCTGCAACTCCAGGAACGTCCGCAACCCGGCCCGGACCATCTCGTGGTCGTCGCACAGCAGCAGCCGGATGGGCTCAGGCACAGCGCACCTCAGGCACAGTGCACCTCAGGCACAGGGCACGTCCGCCACCACCACGGTCCCCGTCCCGAGCGTGCTTTCCAGGCGCAGCGTGCCGCCGAGCGCGGCCACCCGCTCCCGCATGGACGTCAACCCCAGCCGGCCGAACTGCGAGGAGTTCCGCGGCAACGCGAACCCCCGGCCGTCGTCGCGGACGGTCAAGCGCACCCCGCCGCCGGTCGGTTCCAGGGTGACGTCGACCCGGCTGGCCTCCGAGTGCTGCAACGCGTTGGACAATGCTTCGCTGGCGACCTTGAACAGCTCGGTGTCCACGAGCGGGCGGCGTACCCGGGACATCCCCGGGGCGGCGAAGCGGATATCGAGGTCGTGGACGCGGCGCAACAGGTCCACGCGTTTGCGTAGGGCCGCGGCGACTCCGTCCGGGCCGAGATCGGCCGGCCGCAGGGTGTCGACGAGCGCGCGCAACTCCTCCTTGGCCGTCGCGGCGAGAGCTCGGATCCGGTCGAGTTCCTCGGCCAGGCGCGCCCCGGAGCCGGCGATGGTGACCGCGGTCTCCGCCGAGAGGGACAGGCTGAAAAGGGTCTGGGTCACCGAGTCGTGCAGGTCCCGGGCGAGCCGGGTCCGTTCCTCGGCGATCGACAGCTCCCGGGACCGCTCGTGCCGCTGCGCGTTGACGACGGCCAGCGCGGCGTGCGCCGCCAGCGCTTCGACAACCTCCTGGTCGGCGTCGGTGAACCCGCCGGCATCGGCCGGGTCGGTAAGGAAGAGCCCGGCGACGATCTCACCGCCGGCGATGATCGGTACGCCGAGAAAGGCCTGCATGCTGGGATGGGCAGCGGGCCAGCCGGCGAAGCGGGAATCGCGTCGGATGTCGGCGAGCCTGATCGGGTCCGGATCGGCCAGCATCGCGCCCAGCAGGCCATGTGTGCGCGGTAGCGCCCCGATCGCCTCCCATGTCGGCGGGTCGATTCCGGCGGTCAGGAACAGCGCGAAGCCGCCCTCGCCGTCCGGGACACCCACGGCCGCGTAGCGCGCGCTGGTGAGCTCCCGGGCCGCATCAAGGATCGTCTGGAGGACGGCGTCGGTACGCCGTACACCGCCGAGGGC
>JACDAB010000212.1 GCA_013695665.1 Geodermatophilaceae bacterium
GGATGATGCCGTACCCCCTCACAATTCGTCATCCAAAAGCGCTGTGCTGCGTCGAGGATCGAGTAGTCAACGCGCCCGAAGTGTTCACTCTGAGTAATGTCCGGTTTGTCGTCGTGCCCCGCCCCAGCATTGACGGAACGGCTACCTCGCTCCATCGGCATGACCACGCTGTGTATCAGAAGAGTGGCGAAAACCGTTCACTTGTGACGCTCCGTGCCGAAGGCGCGGGAAACGTATCAGGCGGGTACACTGTTTGAAATTTCCCGCCGGTCCAAAAGTTCTCCGAGGCCACGCTCTGCGACCACGGGGGCTGGCAGCTGCGGCACACATCGGCGTTGGCGGCCCGACCGCCCCGACCGCGTCGGTCGAGGGCGGCAGGCCTGGTGGCAGGTGTTGGGTTCGAACCAACGTAGGCTGAGCCGACGGTTTTACAGACCGTTCCCTTTGGCCACTCGGGCAACCTGCCTGGCCGGCGGAGCATGGCTCCGGCGCGGGGACGAGGATACACACGGGCGCGTTGGCGGTTTCCTGCCAGCGGCAGCCCGAGCATTCGGCGAGGAGGTACCGATGGCGGACCCGTCGTTCGACGTGGTGAGCAAGGTCGACCACCAGGAGGTCGACAACGCGCTGAATCAGGCGGCCAAGGAGCTGTCGCAGCGCTTCGACTTCCGCGGTACGAACGCCACAATCACGTGGGCTGGCGAGACTGCGGTGAACCTGCAGGCCGACACCGAGGAGCGGCTCGCCGCGGCGCTGGACGTGTTCAAGGAGAAGCTGGTCCGGCGTGGGATTTCCATGAAGGCGATCGACGCAGGCGAGCCGCAGCCCTCAGGACGCGTGTTCAAGCTGAGCGCGCAACTCGTCCAGGGTATTGCCAGCGACAAGGCGAAGGAGATCGCCAAGCATCTCCGAGACCAGGGCCCGAAGGGGGTTCAGGCGCAGATCCAGGGGGATCAGTTGCGGGTGAGCGCCAAAAAGAAGGACGATCTGCAGGCAGTGATCGCGCTGCTCAAGGCGGGAGATTTCGGGATCGCTCTGCAGTTTACGAACTACCGCTGAGCATGAAGGGGATAGTTCTTGCCGGTGGTAGCGGGTCTCGTCTGCACCCCCTGACCCGTGCGGTCTCCAAGCAACTGCTGCCGGTCTATGACAAGCCGATGATCTACTACCCGCTGTCGGTGCTGATGCTGACCGGTATCCGCGACATTCTGATCATCTCGACGCCGGAGGACCTGCCGCTGTTCCAGCGGCTACTCGGCGATGGGAGCGACCTCGGCCTGCAGCTGGAGTACGCCGTACAGCCCGCGCCCAATGGCCTGGCCGAGGCGTTCATCATCGGGCGGGAGCATGTGGGCGGGGACTCCGTCGCACTCGTCCTCGGGGACAACATTTTTTACGGCCACGGCCTCTCCGAGCTGCTGCAGCGAGAAGCCGCCCAGCTTTCGGGCTGCACGTTGTTCGGCTACCAGGTCAGCGAGCCGGGGCGGTACGGCGTCGGGGAGGTGGACTCCTCAGGGCGGCTGATGTCGATCGAGGAGAAGCCCCTTCATCCGAAGTCCAACCGGGCCATCACGGGGTTGTACTTCTATGACAACACGGTGGTGGAAATCGCCGCCGGGTTGCAGCCCTCGCCTCGTGGCGAGCTGGAGATCACTGACGTCAACCTGTGCTATCTGGCCCGCGGGCAGGCGCGGTTGGTTGACCTCGGCCGAGGAACCGCTTGGCTGGACACCGGCACCCACGACAGCCTGCTCCAGGCGAGCCAGTTCGTGCAGGTCCTAGAACATCGTCAAGGGGTGCGAATCGCCTGCCTCGAGGAGATTGCCCTGCGGCTCGGCCTGATAACGCCCGACGAGGCCTACTCCCTCGGGCTTGATCTCGCGAAGTCCGGCTACGGGCAGTACGTGATGCAGGTAGCGACCCAGGCGGGAGCAGCGGGCGCGCTACCTACTGGGTGATCGAGCGTTCATCGACGGACCCGCCTGCGCTAGGCCATGATGACTCAGGGGATGCCAACCACGGCACGGCGACGACACGGCACGGCGACGACACGGTACAGCGGCGACCAGGGAGCAGGCGATGGCCACGAGCATCGAGGAAGCCCGCGAGGAGCTGGAAGCGGAATATCGCAAGGTGCGTGAGGATCTGGAAGAGGTCCGCATGGCGATGATCGCGGTCGACCAGGCCGGTCCGGAGGACGACCTCTACGACCGCCTGGACGCACTGGAGAAGGCCGCCGGCAACGTCCGCACCGGAGGCCTCATCGGGTCCGGCGCCAAAGGACACCGCAAGGCGTTAGAGCGCTACCGGGAGCTCTCGGCTCGCTGACGAGGCCACCCTCACCCCGTCACGGGCACGCCGAAGGGACACTCTCTTCTGAAGTTCTCACGCTGGCCCGCCACCGTTTCCCGCCATCTCTGTCAGCCTCCTGATCCGTTCAGCCATCGGCGGGTGGGTGGCGAACATCTGCGCGAGTCCGGCCCCGCGGAACGGATTGGCGATCATCAGGTGGCTGGTAGCCACCAGTTGATCGTCCTGGCGCAATGGCAGCGCCTTGGTCCCGGCATCCAGCTTCGCCAGCGCGCTGGCCAGCCCGAGCGGGTCCTGCGACAGCTGCGCGCCGGACTCGTCGGCGTGGTACTCCCGCGATCGGCTCACCGCCAGCTGCACGATGGCGGCAGCCAGCGGGCCCAGGAGAGCGAGCAGGAGCGCGCCGAGCGGATTGCTTCCCCGCCCGTCCCCCCGCCCGCCAAACACCGCACCGAACATGGCCAGGTGCGCTAAGTAGGTGATGACCGAGGCCATGGCCCCCGCAACGGAGGAGATCAGGATGTCCCTGTTGTAGACGTGCGAGAGTTCGTGGGCGAGCACCCCGCGCAGCTCACGAAGAGTCAAGATCTGCAGAATCCCCTCGGTGCAGCACACCGCGGCGTTGCGCGGGTTGCGGCCGGTCGCGAAGGCGTTGGGCTGATTCGTCGGGCTGATGAACAGGCGAGGCATCGGCTGCCGAGCCTCGGTCGCGAGTTCTCGGACAATTGCATACAGCTGAGGCGCTTGCGCCTCGGTGAGGGGTTGGGCCCGCATCGAGCGCAAGGCGATCTTGTCCGAGAAGAAGTAGGCGGCTCCGTTGAAGGCCACAGCAAGTACGACAGCGATCGTCAGCCCGGTTCGTCCGCCGAGCCAACCACCAGCGACAACGATGAGCCCGGCCATCGCTGCCAGGAGCAGGGCGGTCTTGAGCCCGTTGTAGTGACGCACGATCTCTCCTGGTGGGCCGGACGATGCCAACGGTGGAACGCGATTGGTCGGGTGGGCGTTCCCCGGACCCGTTCCTCACACCAGGGGCTCATGGGCGGCTGGTGCGGGCACGGTCCACATCCAGTCCCGCAACCGGTCCTTCTCGTGCGTCAGGTCCGCGACGTCGTATTCGCCGTACTCGAACTCGGGGCTCCAGAACAGCGCATCGAAGGGGCATACCTCGATGCAGATCCCGCAGTACATGCACAACGAAAAGTCGATCGCGAACCGATCCAGGACGTTGCGGTGCCGCTGGCGGCCACCCGCTACGGTCGCCGGCACGGTCTCCCGGTGTGAGTCGATGTAGATGCACCAGTCCGGACACTCGCGGGCGCACTCCATGCACACCGTGCAGTTCTCCTCGAACAAGGCGATGACTCCCCTGCTCCTCGGTGGCAGGGCAGGCAGCGTGTTCGGGTATCGCGACGGGTCAATCCGGGCGGCTAGGGCCCCCAGCGCCACCGCGAGACCGCGTGCCAGGTCGGCGCCGTGGCGACGCTGGGATGACTCAGCCACCGCCGTCCTCGGGACCCCATTCGCCAGGTTGCGGTACGCCGGCGGGGCGCAGGGCCCGACGGCGCGG
>JACDAB010000218.1 GCA_013695665.1 Geodermatophilaceae bacterium
GACGATGGATCCGCGCTGGCGCTCGTACTCCTCCAGCAGCACCCGGGTGTTGCCCGGGTCCTGCTGGTACGTGGTCGCCTTGATGACCTGGATGTAGTTGGCGTTGAGCACGAGCAGTGCGAAGAGCACGAGCATCGCGATGGCGACCCGGCGGACCGGCTTGTTCATCGCGGGTCCCCAGCGGGACTCATCGCGCCACGATCTCGGTCTTGGCCTCGGCCAGAGGCGGGGGAGCGCCGATCGGCGATTCGGGGCGGCGGGCGGCGTCGCTGATCCGGACCAGGAGCGCGACCAGCGCGAAGTTCGCGACCAGCGAGGAGCCGCCGTAGGAGACGAACGGCGTGGTCAGGCCGGTCAGCGGTATGAGTTTCGTAACGCCGCCGACGACGACGAAGACCTGCAGGGCCACCGAGAAAGCCAGCCCGGCGGCCAGCAACTTGCCGAAGGCGTCACGGACCAGCAGCGACGTACGGAATCCGCGCTCGACGAGGAGAAGATAAAGCATCAGGACCGCGACGAGCCCGAAGAGGCCGAGCTCCTCACCGATCGTGGTGACGATGAAGTCGGTCTTGGCGTAGACGTTCAGGCTGTCCGGGCGACCGTTGCCCAGACCCGTGCCGAACAGTCCGCCGGTTCCCAGCCCGAACAGGGACTGCACGATCTGGAAGCCTTCGTCGTCGCGGAACGCGAAGGGATCGATCCAGACCTGCACCCGAACCCTGACATGGGAGAAGAGTTGGTAGGCCACGTAGGCGCCGGCCGAGAACAGGAGCAACCCGATCGCCAGCCAGCTCACCCGCTCGGTGGCGATGTAGAGCATCACGATGAAGATCCCGAAGATCAGCAGCGAGCTGCCGAGGTCCTTCTCGAAGACCAGTACGCCGAGGCTGGCGAGCCACACGACCATGACCGGTCCGAGGTCGCGTCCCCGCGGCAACTCCAGGCCGAGCACCCGGCGGCTGGCCAGCGACAGCACATCCCGCTTGGCGACCAGGTAGGCGGCGAAGAAGACGAGCACCGCGATCTTGGCGAACTCCCCGGGCTGGATGGAGAATCCCGCCACCCGGATCCAGATCTTGGCGCCGTTGACCTCGCTCAACGATGAGGGCAGCAGCGCCGGCAGGGCCAGCAGGACCACGCCGCCGGCACCCAGGGTGTAGCCGTACTTGGCCAGCACCCGGTGGTCCCGGATAAGCACGAGGACCGCGACGAACAGCAGCAGGCCGACCAGGGTCCAGGCCAGCTGGAGCGGGGCGTCACCGCCCGGGAGGGCTTCACCGCTGCTCTGCGCATCGAGCTCCGCGGCGAAATCAAGGCGGGCGATGAGGACCAGCCCCAGCCCGTTCAGCAGCGCCACGGCCGGCAGGATCAGCGGATCGGCGTAGCGGGCGAACCGGCGTACGACCAGGTGGGCGATCAGCCACAGCCCGGCGAACCCGGCGCCGTAGTAGACGACGTCCAACCCCACCGCCCCGCGCACGGTGGCATCGACGATGGCCTGCGCCGCCATGACCACCAGGACGGCGAAGATCAGCATGACGAGTTCGGTGTTGCGCCGCGTCGGCATGCTCCGTCCGGTCGCGAGCGCGGGGTTCGTGCGGCTGCTCATGGCCCTGCCCCGGAGCGCATCAGCCGGCATCCCGGCAGTCCACGCCCGGTTCCGGGGGCTGCGCCGGTGACCGGGTCGTACGGGTCGAGGTTGGCGAGTCACTCGGTTGTGTCGTCGGGTTCGACGCCGTGGGAGCTGGCGCTGCGGTCGGCAGCGGTGGGGGGATGCCGGCGGTCTGCGACGCGGAGCTGCTCTGCGCCCCGGTCGAGTCGCTGGTCTCTGTTGGCTCGCTGGTTTCGGTGGGCTCGGCGGCCGACCGGCACGGCGGCAACAGCTGATTGCGAAGCCCGTCCAGAATCCGGTCGGCGTCTGCCTCGTTGCTCGCGGTGATGCCGTCGCGGACAGAGTCCTGGTAGAACGGCCTGAGGTCGGGGATGCGCAGATCGGTGGTCCGCTGCACCTCGGACAGGGTCAGCCCGGCGAGGTTGAGGTCCATGCCCCGAAAGATGGCCACCCGGTCGCCGTCGGCTCCGACGTACCACTGGTTCTGGCTGACGTTCCACAGTGCGTAGACCCCGCCGCCGAGCACGGCGACGACGAGGGCGAGGACGAGTAACGGCTTGAGGATGCTCCGTCGGGTCTGCGGCGGGGATCGCTCGACCGGTGGGCCGGTCCGATCCGCTGCTGGTTGCGGCCCGGCCAGCGCGGCCCGGCCGGCTGCGGTCGTGGCCGACACGTCGCGCTGGCCGACGTTGTCTCCGGCGGCGCCGTCGACGACGGGTTGTGAGGTCCCGGTGTTACCGCGGTCGTCGTTGATCACTTCGGCGACGATGCAGGTGATGTTGTCCGGCCCGCCTCCGCGCAGCGCCAGCTCGATCAGCCGGTCCGCGGAGTCCTGCGGGTCGGTGGCCTGCAGTGCTTCCTGCATGGTCTCCAGCGTGACGACGTCGGACAGCCCGTCGCTGCAGAGCAGATAGCGATCACCGACCCGGGTCTCGCGGATCGACAGGTCCGGTTCGATCTCGCTGCCGTTCAACGCCCGGAGGATCAGCGAGCGCTGCGGGTGGACGTGCGCCTCCTCCGCGGAGATCCGGCCCTCGTCGACGAGGGTCTGGACGAAGGTGTCGTCATGGGTGATCTGGGCCAGCTCACCGTCTCGAAGCAGGTAACAGCGGGAGTCGCCGATGTGGCAGACGGCAAGCCGGCTTCCGGCGAAGAGCAGTGCCGTCAGCGTCGTCCCCATGCCCTCCAGGCTCGGGTCTTCGCTGACGAGTTCGCGGATGTGCGCCGAGCCCTCGTCCGTGGCCCGCCGTAGTGCCTCCAGCATGTCACCGGGCGGCGTGTCCTCGTCCAGCGGTTCCAGCGCGGCAATCGCTATCTTGCTGGCCACCTCGCCCGCGGCGTGCCCGCCCATCCCGTCGGCGACGGCGAGCAGCCGTGGCCCGGCGTACACCGAGTCCTCGTTGTTGCTGCGGATCAGGCCGCGATCAGAGCGGGCGGCGTAGCGCAACGCGAGACTCATGCAGCCCTCACGAACGCAACTCGAGCACCGTCTTGCCGATGCGGATCGGCGCCCCGGAGGGGATCAACGTCGGTCCCGCGACCCGCGCGCGATCGAGATACGTTCCGTTGGTCGAGCCCAGGTCCTCGACGTACCAGTCGCCGTCGCGGTTGGTCAGCCTGGCGTGACGGGAGCTGGCGAAGTCGTCGGTGAGGACGACGGTGGAGTCATCGGCGCGACCCACCAGGATCGGTTGCGTGCCGAGCGTGATTCGCGTCCCGGTCAGCGAGCCACCGGTGACCACGAGTTGCCGCGGTCCCTTTGGCCCCTTGCGCTTGGCCTGCTTGGCCGCCGGCGCCCCTCGCCGTGGAACCGGGCTGACCCGCGCAGGGCCGGCGCCGAATAGGTCCGCCTTGACAACCCGGAACGCGGCGAAGATGAAAAGCCACAACAGGATCAAGAAACCGAACCTGAACGTCTGCACGACGATGGCGGCCGTCACAGTCGCGCCTCGGCGGCGGGAAGAGCCTCGGCGCTCATCCGCCGTCCACGCGGTAGACCAGCACGCTGTGCCCGATTCGGATGACGTCGCCGTCGCGCAGTTGCTGCGCGGCGATCCGCTGGCCGTTGACGATGCTGCCGTTGGTCGAGCCGAGATCATGGGCCACAGCTGTGGGGCCCTCCACGGTGATGTCGACGTGTCGCCGGGAGACGCCGGTGTCGGGCAGCTTGACCTTGGCGTCGTGGCTACGGCCGACGATGTTGCTGCCCTCCTCCAGGGGGTAGCGGGTGTTCGGCCCGTCGATGACGAGGGAATGCCGCACGAGGAGGGGCTGGCGGACCTGCTCCGGTGGCTGGGAGGCGATTGCGGGTGACTGATCGGTATGGACCGCGGATCCGTTCTGCCCAGCAGGTCGGGCCGGCGCCTGGGGGTCCGCCTGGCGCAGCCGCTGGCCCGGGGCGTCGGGGTCCACGCGACTGCGGACGTCGAAGACGCCGGTGCGCAGATTCTTGTCGCACTCGAAGGCGACCGAGACGTACCCGAACGTCGACCAGCCCTCGTCGTCGATTTGCTCGTGCAACAGCTGGGCCAGGGTGCTCGTGAGCTGATGCTCCCACTCGTCCAGGTGCGCATGGTCGATCTCCCCGAGAGTGACCGTGTAGCGGTTGGGGACCAGCACCCGGCCCTCTCCGACGACGACCTTCTGCTCGTCGGCCTCCCGCTGCAGCGCGCGGCCGATCTCGGCCGGATGCACCTTGCCTTTGAAGAGGCGAGCGAATGCGCCACCGACCGCCCCCTCGAGCTTTCGCTCGAACCGCTGCAGCACACCCATCACTGACCTCCTCCCGAGCGTCGCGCCGTTGTCGAACCACGATCGTAACTGTGCCGGTGGCCGGCAGTGTCCACGTAGCCCTGATGTCAGCAGCCTGCGTGCTATCGTCGTCCGGCCGTCAGACCCCCCTGCGGGGGTGGTCAGCGGCAGCGCGACGTGCCCGTCCTTGAAGTAGTTGGCGGGTGCCGGGGCAAGTGGCGGAATGGCAGACGCGCACGGTTCAGGTCCGTGTGTCCGAAAGGACGTGGGGGTTCAAGTCCCCCCTTGCCCACCCAGTTCTCTTTCTACCCGCTCGGTGCGAGGATCGGGCGGCTGGTCCGGCCACTCGGAGTCAGCCCCGCGCGGCTCGTTCCAGCCATTGGGCGGAACCGGATAGCGGGTGGTCGGTCAGCTCCGGTGGTCTGCCACGGCGTACGCGGGTCTGCCGGCCGCAACATCCATCAGATCCTGTCCCGAGTTCAGCCGGAGCGCAGCCCGCAGTGCGTCGATGTGCCCAGGCTCCTGTCCTGCCTGGCCGCCCTCCCAGTAGCGCGTGTGCGCCACCCTGAACAGGCGCCAGCGCGGGCGGGGCAGCGCGACGTCCTTGACCCACGCACCGAACATCGGCGCTACGGGCGGTCGGTGGCCTTGAAGGTGAACTGCCGCAGCTCGAAGGAGTCCGAGGCACTGTCCGGCTTCACCCAGCGGTCGGCGGTCGTGACCGAGCCAGGAGGAACGACACCGCTGCGGGCCAGTGCGGCCAGCGTGTCACCGGGCTGTTGCTCGCCGATGCCGTGGATCACGATCAGCGCCTGGCGGGGTGCGTTCCGGCGAGCGGCGACCTCGGCGAGTAGGTCGTCCAGCCGGCGCAGCGCGTCCTGCCAGAAGTTCGCCGCCGCCTGGCGGGCTGCGGGATCGGGCAACGATCGCTCGGTGACCCGGAGCCGGCAGCCCTCCTCCCACTGACGCGGCCGGACGGCGATCGTGAGCGCAACCGTGCCGGTGGCGGCCTCGAGCTCGGCGCTCAGGCTGAAGGCCTTGCTGTTCGGCGCTGCGCCGAACGGGTGCGCCGAGGCCCCCAGCACCCGTCCGTGGCGGCGGCTCCCGAGGGGATCGGCCAGCACCAGGCGGGATCGGGATTTCGGGATCAGCCGGGTGTCCGGCCCGGCCCATCGCTGCAGCGTCTCCGGTCGCCACAGGAACTCCCAGAGCTGTTCGGCGTACATGCGGGAAGGCATGGAGATCGTCATCGACTGGCTCGCCGTCGGCGGCGTCACGGCGGGGCTATCCGGCTTCGGCCGCGGACAGGAAGTCGAGAACCCGTCGATGTTTCCATGAGGCTGCCGTTCACACTGCCAGCTGGGCGTTGACGTCCCGGGTCACGCGGCGTTCCAGGTAGAACGACAGGAACGGGATGGTCCCCCCGATCATCACCGCGACGGTACGGCGGAACGTCCACAGGCTCTTGGTGCCAAGAGAGAGCGTTGCGAGCAAGTAGACGGCGTACAGGAAGCCGTGCAGTGGCCCGACGACGCTGATCACCGCCTCGGAGTCTGCGATGTACTTCAGCGGCATCGCCACCAGAAGCAGCAGCAGCAGCATGACGCCGACGACGTATGCCATGACGCGGTACCGGGTCAGCGCAGCCCGCTGTTTGTCGTCCATGTCTCCCGGGCTCACCCGGTCAGCCCAACCTGGTACGGAGGAACTCCAGTGTGCGGACCCACGCCGTACGGGCTGACTCCTCGTCGTAATTGCCGCGTGGGTTCTCGTCGTTGAAGAATGCGTGGGCGGCCGGATAGAAGAGGAACTCCACCGGGCGGCGGGACTCGGTGTGGATCCGTTCGGCCAGGGCCCGGGCCTGATCGGGCGGGATGGACTGGTCATGATCGCCGTAGTGGCCGAGCACCTCGGCATCCATCGTGGCGAAGTCCGGGGGGTCCTGAGGCACGCCGTAGAAGGCGACCGCAGCAGCCATCCGGCTGCCCTGCTGGGCGGCCAGGGTGAGGACGAAGCCACCGCCCATACAGAATCCGACGCCGCCGACGCGCTCGCTCGTCACCGCGTCGTGGCCGAGCAGGTAGTCCACGGCCCCCGCCAGGTCGCGTGCGGCCCGGTCCGTCGACAGCTGTTGCCTGAGGACCGTCGCGGTGTCGCGGTCGTGCGCTGTCGCCCCGCCGTACAGGTCCGGGGCCAGGACGACGTACCCCTCCGCCGCGAAGCGGTTGCTGACGTCGACGATGTGCGTGGTGAGCCCCCACCACTCCTGGATGACGATCAAGCCCGGGCCGGTCCCGGCCGGCGGCAGGGCCAGATACCCGTGGGCCTCGTGCCCGTTGCTCGAGAACGTGACGTTCTGCGCCGGGTTGTCGGTGACAGGCATCCGTCCAGGCTAGTGCGCAGCCTCCGTAGGTCTGAGCCGCCATGGCGGCTCAGACCTACGGATGTCACGGCGTTCAGGTGCTGGGCTTCACCGCGATCGGGATGCGGGCTGCACTCGGGGCAACGGGCTGCCCCGCGGAGGTGCCGGTCCAGGTCAGCGACCCGAACCTGTAGACGTTCAGCGGTGCCGTGGTCCGACTGATCGTGATGGTGACGGTGACGCTCTGGTTCTTGTTCAGCGTGACCGTGCCGGGGTTGACCGTGACGGTCGTGCCCGGCGGCGCTTGGACGGACACGGCGAAGGTCGTCGTGCGCCCGTTCACGTTGGTCAACATGCGGGTCACCGCCTGCGTTCCGACCAGCCTGCCGATGCCGATCGACGGCACGTTCAGGTTGCTCGGGTCGATGCTGCCCGTCACCGCGCAGGTCGGACCACCCGGGACGGTCCTTCCGGTGCCGCAGACGAAGCGGCGCCAGTCCGTCTCGGTGCTCGTGAAGACCACACCCGGGGTCAGCGACGAGGTCGGGGACACGTGACCCGAGCCGAAGTTGAACGGGTTGGCCGCGGTCCCGCTATCGGTGCTGATGGGCGCCCCGGTGTTGTCCAGCGGCGAGGCGGTGGTCAGCAGAGCCGACTTGACCATCATCGGTGTCCAGTTCGGTCGAGCCTGGATCACCAGAGCCGCCAGGCCGGCCATGTGCGGGCTGGACATCGACGTGCCGGAGAGGTAGTCGAAGTCGTGACCGAACCCGCCGGAGGTCGGGGCGAACGCCGCCAGGACGTCCACCCCGGGTGCGGTGATGTCGGGCTTGATCGTTGCGCTCGGTGTCGTCGACGTGGACCGTCGGAACGAAGTGCAGGTCGGCGTTGATCGAGTTCGGCGAGGTGTTGCCCAGGATCCCGCCCACGCCACCGGCGTCGGCTACGGTGGCGCTCTTCTCGATGCGGGCGATGACGCCGCGGTCACAGAGCACGATGGTGCCGGCCACCCTTTCCGGGTCCAGCGTTCCGCCCGTGCACAGCTGCGCGTCGGTCAGGTTGGCCGCGGGCAGCTTGACGTCCCCGGCGTACACCAGCGGTGAGCTGGGCACAGCGTCACCGAGACCGGCTCCGGCAATGGGCTGGACGACTGCCGCGGCAGTCCCAGCGCGAGGCCGGCTGTCGCCAGTGCGGCCAC
>JACDAB010000236.1 GCA_013695665.1 Geodermatophilaceae bacterium
GATCATGACACCGCTGGGCAAGGCGCCGGCAGCGTCCACGCCGGAGACCCGCTGGGTGTGGGCCGACACCGCGCAGGACTACCCACCGCTGCTGGCCACCGGCCGGAGGGTCGGGCGCTGCCACGACCTCGCGCTCACCGAGGCGCTGCTGCTGGGGCACGAGGGCAGGTGGGGCGAGCCCCGGTCGGTGGCCGCAGCATGGTCCCGCCTGCACGGCCGGCCCGTTCCTGACGATGTCGATGCAGGCGAGTCCCCTGCCGAGCCGACGCTGTTCGACCCCGTGCGCACCGGGCTGCCGGCGGGCGTCGATTCGGCGTCGGCCGCGGCGGAGGTGTACGCCGACCAGCTGCGACGGATCGCTGCGACGGAGGACCCGGCCCGATTTCGGTTGCTTGTCGCAGCTGAGTCCGCGGGCGCTCTCGCCGCAGTCGAGATGGCCACCGCCGGATTGCCGTGGGACTGCGACGTGCATGCGGACGCGCTGACCGAGCTGCTCGGCGCGCGAACACCCGCCGGTGTGCGCCCGGCCCGCCTGGTCGAGTTTGCTGCCCGGATCGACGAGGCGTTCGAGGGCCGGCGGACCAACCCGGATTCCCCCGCCGATGTACTTGCCGCGTTCGCCTCCGCCGGCAAGTCGATCGAGTCCACCCGCAGTTGGGTATTGCGCAAGGTGGACCATCCAGCCGTCGAGCCGCTTCTGGCGTACAAGAAGCTCGCCCGTATTCACAGCGCGAACGGGTGGGCCTGGCAGGACCGCTGGGTCCGCGACGGCCGCTTCCGCCCGGACTACGTGCCCGGCGGGGTAGTCAGCGGACGGTGGGCGACGCGGGGCGGCGGCGGGTTGCAGATCCCCAAGGTCCTGCGCGGCGCCGTACGCGCCGAACCCGGACACCTGTTGGTCGTCGCGGACGCCGGGCAGCTGGAACCCCGGCTGCTTGCGGCGTTGTCCGAGGATGCCGGGATGGCAGCCGCCGCGCAGGCGCACGACCTCTACGCCGCCATCGCTACCCGATCCTTCGGAGGGGACCGTGCTCGGGCCAAGATCGGGCTGCTCGGGGCGATGTACGGCCAGGTCGGCGGTCAGGCAGCCGCCCCGTTGGCGGTCCTCCGCAAGGAGTACCCGGCCGCACTTCGGCGGCTGGAGGAGGCTGCGCGGACCGGGGAGCGCGGCGGGCTCGTGCGTTCACACCTTGGGCGGACCTGCCCGCCCGTGGGTGATGACTGGGAGAGCATCGGCGCAGCAGCCCGCGGTCGTGGCCGGTTCACCCGGAACTTCGTCGTACAGGCCACGGCTGCGGAGTGGGCGCTGGTCTGGCTGGCCGTCGTCCGCGCACGACTATCCACAGTGGATGGTGCCGACCTGGTGTTCTTTGTGCACGACGAACTGGTCGTGCACGCACCGGTCGAGGCCGCCGAGCAGGTTCTGCACATTCTCCACGCCGGGGCGCTGGAGGCCGGTCGACTCCTGTTCGGGGTGACGCCGGTGCACTTCCCGCTCGAGGCAGCGGCCGTGTGCTCCTACGCCGACGCCGCCTGATGGCGCTACCACCCCTGGTCGGTGGGCCGAACCAGAATCTCGTTCACCGCCACGTGCTCCGGCTGGGTGGCCGCGTAGACGATTGCGGCGGCGACATCCCCGGACTGCAGCTGGCGCATGTCGGCCGCGCGTGCGGTGATCGCCTCCTTGGCCTTCGAGTCCGTGATGTGGTCGCGTAGCTCGGTTTGGACGACCCCCGGCTCGATCAGGGTCACCCGCACGCCCCGCTGGGTGACCTCCTGGCGGAGGGACTCGCTGAACGCGTTCACAGCGAACTTCGACGCGTTGTACACGCCTGCTCCGTTGGCAGCGACCCGCCCGGCCGTCGAGGACACCTGGATCACGTGACCGCCGCGGTCCAGCAGGTGCGGCAGGGCAGCGTGGGTCATGAACATGAGCCCCAGCACGTTGGTTTCGATCATGCGGGTCCAGTCGGTGGTGTCGGCACCCCCGATCGCGCCGAGCAACATCACCCCGGCATTGTTGAGGAGGATGTCCAAGCCACCGAGACCGTCCACTGTGGACTCTACGGCGGCTCGGCAGGCCAGCTCGTCGGTCACGTCAAGTTCCAGCACGAGTACGGAACCTCCCCGCTCGTCGAGCTTCCCGCGCAATGTTTCCAATCGGTCGGTGCGTCTGGCGGCGATGGCCACCGCCGCGCCCTCGGCGGCCAACGCGATTGCGGTGGCCTCCCCGATCCCCGACGATGCGCCGGTCACCAGCGCCACCTTGCCGTCCAACCGTCCAGACATGTGAGCTTCTCCTCATTCGGTCCTGTCTACGCAGGCGCTTTCCCACGAAGCGCTCGCCGAGGTAGTAATCATCCTGTGGCCGGTACCGAGGTGGAGGAGCGGGTGCGCGCTGCCATGTTCGTGCACCTCGACAGCCTGGCGGCCGGCAATCCGCTTCCTCGCGGCCGCGCTGACGATTTGCACGACGTACGTCCAGCCGGGTCAGCTACCGCCGTACGAGGGCGCACGTGGCGGTGACGGATTCCTCCGCGACAAGGTCCGGCAGGGCGGCTGACTGCCGTTCATCGGTTCCCGGCGGCAATGACAGAAGCGACACGCTCAGCTCGAGCCCGCTGTGTCTGTCGCTAGCCCCGTCCATAGATGTCAGCTCGGTTTCTTCGTCAGCGCCTCCGGCCTATGCGCCGCCTGCTTCCCCGACCTGTCACTCTCGACCAGGAACTGGGGGTTGTCCTCACTGGCGGCAACCTTGTGGCCCTTGATCTTCGTCGCGCTGGTCAGCTTCTTCTGCACCGTGCCCTCGGTCGTCCCCTGTGAGGTCTCCCACTCGACGTTGTCGCCTACGCTCGGTTCCTTGGCCATCCGGTGTCCCTTCCCCTGCCCGTACGCCGACCCTACGAGGGCTGCAGTGCATACGCGCGGCGGGCGTTCTCATGGCCGACCATCCGCGCAACCCGGGCGGCATCGGCCACGGACCAGTCACCGGCCTCGACACCGCCGATGAGGAAATCGTCGAGACCGCGCCGGAACAGCACTGCGCCGAGGTGATACAGCTCGGGGAGTCCGAAGGCGTCGGAGGAGAACAGGAACTTGCCGAACGGCGCCAGCTCCAGCGTCTCGGCGATGAGCCGACCGGCTGCCCGCCCGACGTTGTGGGTCGCCAATCCCACATCGACGTACACGTGGGGGAACACCTGCGCGAGGTACCCGGCGTGCCGGTGGAAGGGGTAGTTGTGCAACAGCATGACCGGGACTCCGAGCGGCGCGGTGGCCCGGAGCAGTGGGGTGAGCAGCAACGGATCGCACCGGTGCAGGTCGACGTCGACGTCGCCCAGCCCGACATGGACCTGCAGCGGCAGACCGCGGTCCAATCCCTCCCAGATCAGGAACCGGGTCAGCACCTCATCGGCGCAACGCACCGGGCGGCCCTCGTCAACCGAGACCAGCCAGCGGTCCACCGCGGCAACGACATCGGCGGCGCAGGGCCGCTCCGGGGCCAGGTCGAGCCCGACCCGGTAGGCGGCGATCGACTTGACGGCCACAGCATCGCGCGAGCGGTCCCAGAGCAGCCGCCGGACGTCGTCGGCGAAGCTCGCCGCGGTGCACCCGGACACCACCGCCTCCTCGGCCAGCCGCTCCAGCCGGACGATCTCGTGCGCAGCGGCGCCGGTCAGCGCGGCCAACTCCGCAGGGCTGGTGATCGGCTCCGGTGCGTACCCGGTGTCGACGAGGTACGTCGTCGTGCCGGTCGCCGCGAGCAGCCGCCGGGTGACATCGTCCACACCGAGTTCGGTACGCCTGTCCAGGTAGTCCTCCACGGATGTGTGGGGCGGCAGATCCAGTACCGGCGCACAGTGACGGCGTACCGCGAAACCGATCTGTGAATCGAAGACGCCCTCGGCTGCCCCCGCCTCCGTCAGCAGCGCGTCGAGGGATGGACGGTCGAGGTCGCGGCGGACCAGCCCGTGACAGTGGTGATCGACCAGGTCGACACCATCCAGGACAGACGGCCCTGCGCGCTGGGACACCTGGCGACGATAGCCGCCGGGGGTCGACGTGCCGACGCCGATCGCCGAGACTGGCGCGATGGTCTCACTGGATGCCCAGGAGCGTGAACGCCGTCGCGCGCAGGCGCACAGCGCGGCGGAGCGGCTGACCGGCCAGGACGTCGTAGGCGTAGCCGTCACCTGGGTGGACAACAGCGGGATCACCCGGGTGAAGTCGGTCCCGCCGGCGAAGCTGGAGAACGCCGCGACGTGGGGAATCGGAGCCACACCGGCCTTCGACGCCTTCCTGCTCGATGACTCGATCATGTCCGGCCGGTACGCCGGCAGCCCGGTCGGTGATCTGCGGCTGCATCCGGACCTGGACCGACTCACGCTGCTGGCCGCCCAGCCGGGCTGGGCCTGGGCGCCGGCCGACCGATACACCCAGGACGGCGAGGTGCACCCGCAGTGCGCCCGCAGCCTCGCCCGCGCGATGACAACCAGGATGCAAGCTGCGGGGTTCGAGACGTCGATGGCCTTCGAGGTCGAATGGACGGTCGGCAAGGGCGGCACCGAGGAGTTCGAGCCGGCCTGCGCGGGGCCGGCGTACGGGATGACCCGCCTCGTCGAGCTTTCCGGCTACTCCCGCGACGTCCTCACCGCCCTGGCCGCGGAGGGCGTCGACGTGGACCAGTTCCATCCCGAGTACGGCGCCGGCCAGCTCGAAGTCTCGGTGGCGGCGCAGGACCCGGTGAGCGCCGCGGACACCGCGGTGCTGGTGCGCGAGACCATCCGGGCGGTCGGGATGAAGCATGGGCTGCGTACGTCGTTCTCCCCCAAGGTCCTCACTGAGGGAGTCGGCAACGGTGCCCATGTCCATGTCAGCCTGCGCCGCGACGGGACCACCATGATGAGCGGCGGTCCCGGCCCGTCCGGGCTGCACGCGCATGGCGCGTCCTTCACCGCCGGTGTGCTGGCGCGGGTGCCTGCCCTGCTCGCAGTCGGGTGCCCGACCGCAGCCAGCTACCTGCGGCTGATCCCGTCGCACTGGGCCGGTGCCTACGCATGCTGGGGGTTGGAGAACCGGGAGGTAGCCGTCCGCCTCGTCACCGGCCCGGTGGGAAGCGGGGCATGGTCGGCCAACGTGGAAGTCAAGTGCTTCGACGGGGCGGCGAACCCGTACCTGGTGGTGGCAGGCCTGCTGGCGGCCGGACTCGCGGGCATCGAGGAGTCCGCGGAGCTGCCCGAGCCGGTCGACGTCGATCCGGCGTCGCTGGATGACGCCGCCCGCGCGGAGCGGACTGTCGAACGGCTGCCGGGCAGCCTCGGCGACGCGGCCGACCGCTTCGAGGCGGACCCGGTACTCACTGCGGCCTTCGGCACCGAGTTGGCGGCAACGATCGTGGATCTGCGTCGCGCCGAGGTCGAGCTGACGACGGGGATGTCGCCCGAGGATGTCGTCGCCCTCACCCGCTGGAAACACTGACCGGAAGCGGGTATGCCTGAACCGCCAACCAACAAGGAGGCTCCGATGCCTGTGCAACGCCTGAATCATGCGGTGCTCTACGTGCGAAACGTCGCCCGCAGCGTCGCCTTCTACGCCGATGCACTCGGGTTCGCGCCGATCGACGGGATGGCCCAACTGCGGGGCGCGGCGTTCATGCGGGCCGGCGGCTCGACCAACGACCACGATCTCGGCTTGTTCGAGGTGGGCGCCGACGCAGCATCCTCGCCGGCCGGGAGGGGAGCCGTCGGGCTCTACCACCTGGCCTGGGAGGTGGACACGCTCGCCGAACTGGAACGGATCGCCGAGCGCCTCGACCGGCTCGGTGCGCTCGCGGGAGCGACCGACCACGGCACCACCAAGGCGCTCTACGGCAAGGATCCCGACGACATGGAGTTCGAGGTGTCCTGGCTCGTTCCGGCCGACCGTCTCACCCAGGAGATCCTCGACTCACGCAGCCGGCTCGCACCTCTGGACATCACCAAGGAGAAGGAGAGGTTCGGCGCGGAGACCCGCGGCGGTGTCGGGGTCAGTTCCCCCGCGTCCGCATGAGCGCTTCCCTGCCAGACCTCGAGCCGGTCTGGGTGGTCGAGGCCACCTACGCACCGAACGCCGCGCAGCGGCGGCCCCAATTCCGCGCCGAGCACCTCATGCGGCTGGTTGCCCTCAGGGCCGAGGGGACGGTCATCGAGGCCGGGGCGTACGCCGATCTCTCCGGTTCTCTGGTCCTGGTCCGGGCCGAGTCCGCTGACGCCGCTCTGGGCCTGTTCCGTTCCGACGTCTACATCACGAACGGGATCTGGACCGAGCTGCGGGCCCGCGGATTCGGCCGGGTCGTCTAGCTCCCGGGTTCTGTCCTCCGTCGGTGGGGGGCAGCGCCGTGCGGCTGGTGGACCGGCTGCACCTCCGGTGCCGGCGGGATCGTCCGCGTCACCGGGCTGTCGACGGCGACCTCGATCTGCTCGCCGTGATGGCTGGTCCCCAGTGGCTCCCCCGCGGCCAGCACGTACCGCGCCTCGCTCTGGTCGACCTCGACCCGCAACGAGCGGCCGCGAAAGAGCAGCCTGAAGCACAGCCGGGTCAGTCCCGGGGGCAGGCGCGGTGCGAAGGTGAGCCGGCCGTCGTGGTCGCGCATCCCTCCGAAGCCGGCCACCGCCGCGGTCCAGGCACCGGCGAGCGAGGCGATGTGCAGCCCGTGCTGGCTGTTGTGATGCAAGTTGTGCAGGTCCCCGAGCGCGGCTTCGGCCCAGTAGTCGTAGGCCAGTTGCAAGTGCCCGACCTCCGCGGCGATGACCGCCTGGGTGGCGGCGGACAGCGAGGAGTCACGAACCGTGCGAGCCTCGTAGTAGGCAAAGTTTCGGGCCTTGTCGGCCGCGCTGAAGGCGTCGCCGCGCAGGTGCATCGCCAGGACCAGGTCGGCCTGCTTGATCACCTGCTTGCGGTAGATCTCGAAGTAGGGGAAGTGCAACAGCAGCGGGTAGGACGATCGCGGGGTGCTCTCGAAGTCCCACTCTGCGTGGTGGGTGAACCCCTGCGACTGCGGGTGCACGCCGAGGGTTTCGTCGTACGGGAGCAGCATCGCCTCGGCCGCCCGGCGCCACAGGCTGATCTCCTCGCCGGTTACCTCGAGACGGTCGGCGACCTCCGGCTGCCGTTCGGCAACAGCCGCGGCAGCGCTCAGGTTGCGTTGCGCCATCAGGTTGGTGAAGACGTTGTCGTCGACGATCGCGGTGTACTCGTCCGGGCCGGTCACGCCGGTGATCCGGAACCGGTCGTCGCCGTTGAAGTGGCCCAGGGACGCCCAGAGCCTGGCGGTCTCGATCAGCAACTCCGCCCCGTAGTCGGCCTCGAAGTCGTTGTCACCGGTCGCGTTGATGTACCGGAGCGTCGCATCGGCGATGTCGGCGTTGAGGTGGAACGCCGCCGTACCGGCCGGCCAATACCCTGAGCACTCCTCCCCGTGGATCGTCCGCCACGGGAACACCGCTCCGGACTGCCGGAGCAGGGTCGCCCGCGCCCGCGCCATGTCCAGGATGGAGTGGCGCCAGCGCAGCGCGTCCCGGACGGCCTCCGGTGCGGTGTAGGTAAGCACCGGCAACACGAACGTCTCGCTGTCCCAGAAGGTGTGACCGTCGTAGCCGGGGCCGGTCAGACCTTTGGCGGCGACCGGCTGCTGCTCGGCCCGGACTCCGGCCTGCAGCACGTGGAACATCGCCACCCGGACCGCCTGCTGCAGCTCCGGATCTCCGTCGATCTCGACATCGGCGTTGTTCCAGTGCTCGTCGAGGAAGTCCCGCTGCTCCTGCGCGAGGATGTCCCAACCGGCAAGCTTGGCGGTTGCCAGGCCGCCCTCCACCTGATCACGCAGGGCCGAGGCCGACCGTCGGCTCGACCAGCCGTAGGCCAGGTACTTCACCAGCCGCAGCCGGGTTCCCTTGGGGAGCCGCGCCGCGATCGTCAGGCGGGCCAGGTCACCCGCGGACTCCAAGCCGGTCTCGACCTCCTCCGGTACGTCGTACGTGTGGTCCATTCCCGCGGCCATCCGCAGCCGGCTGCGGTGGGTCTGATGGACGAGAACGGCGCTCAGGTTGCGGCAGTCGGCCAGCTCCGCGCGTAAGGGGGACCGGAGCGCGGCGGCGGCGCGGGGGTCCGAGGGCAGGCCGTCGGTCAGCGGTTCATTGGCCAGCAGGTCGGACTGCACGGCGACGTAGAGGTCGGCATCCAGCGGCTCGACCTCGTAGCTGATCGCGGCGATCGACCGGCGGGTGAAGGACACCAGGCGCTGCGAGGACACCCGGACCGAGTGCCCGTTGGGCGAGGTCCAGTCGGTCCGGCGGACCAGGAGACCCGAACGCAGGTCGAGCACCCGCTCGTGGGACAAGACGGTGCCGTAGGCGAGGTCGAGCGGGGAATCGACGACGAGCAACCGGATCAGCTTGCCGTCGGTCACGTTGACGACGGTCTGCCCGGATTCCGGGAAGCCGTACCCGGCCTCGGCATGCGGGAGTGGTCGCTCCTCGTAGAACCCGTTGAGGTAGGTCCCGGGAACCGAGCGGGGCTCCCCTTCGTCCAGCGTTCCCCGCATCCCGATGTGGCCGTTGGCGAGGGCGAACACCGACTCGGTGACGCCGAGTGAATCCCGGTTGAGCGATGTCTCGCGCACAGCCCACGGTTCGATCGGAAACTCCGGGCCCTCAGTCATGACATCTCCAGGAGTTCATCGAGATCCTGTACGACGATGTCCGCGCCGCGCTCGCGCAGGGCGGCTGCCTGCCCGACACGGTCGACGCCGACGACGTAGCCGAAGTTGCCGGCGCGGCCGGCCGCCACGCCCGAGAGAGCGTCCTCGAAGACCGCCGCCTGGGCCGCCTCCACGCCCAGCGCCCGGGCTCCGGCGAGGAAGGTGTCCGGGGCGGGCTTGCCGCGCAGCTGCTCACGGGCAGCGACCACGCCGTCGATCCGGACGGTGATCAGGTCGGCGAACCCGGCGGCGCCGATCACCTGCTCCCCGTTCGCACTGGCGGTGACCACCGCGGCGAGCAACCCCGCATCCTTGGCCGCCCGGGCATAGCGCAGTGAACCGTCATAGGCGTCAACGCCGTGCTCGTCGATCTGGCGCAGCAACAGCTCGTTCTTGCGGTTGCCGACGCCGGCGATCGTGTTCGCGTCCGGCGGATCCTCAGGATCACCCGCCGGGAGCCGGATGTCACGCGAGGCAAGGAAGTCCCGGACGCCGTCACGCCGCGGCTTGCCGTCGACGTACTCGTTGTAGTCGGCGTCGGTGAACGGCGCGAAGGCGTCAGGGTCGTGCTGGCGCATGAAGTCGTCGAACGTCTGTCGCCAGGCCGCCTTGTGCACCTTCGCGGTCTGGGTGAGCACACCGTCGAGGTCGAACAGGCAGGCGCGTATGGGGTCCGGAAGCCCAAGCATGGTGATCACGCTAGCCCGATGGTCCCGGTTCCTCGCGCAGAATCGCTGAGCGGCGTCAGGGCCATGTTGTCAGCGGATCCGCGCCGCCCGGTGACGCGCACTGACCCAGCCGGAGGCCGCCCATACCCCCTGCCCGACGACGTGGCGCCTACGCTTGAGCGGAGGAGGCGGTCGATGGCTGGGCTATTAGCGGATGCCGTGATGAT
>JACDAB010000273.1 GCA_013695665.1 Geodermatophilaceae bacterium
GCCTTCGCGGAAGAGATGGGGCGGCGCGGCTTACGGCCCGCGATACCGCTGCTGGTCCTGACAGCAGATGGCAGAGCGGAGCAAAAGGCAGCGCGCATCGGCGCGGAAGGCTACCTGGAAAAGCCCTTCGATGTAGCGGCGCTCCTGGCCGAGGTCGACCGCTTGCTCGCTTGAGTTATGGGAGTACCGGCCAATCCGACCACAGCCAAGAGGTTATAACAACTAGGATGCAACGAGACCAACTTATGAGGCGCTTGCGCGGCGCCTTCCCCGCCATGATCACGCCGATGACTGAGCGGGACGATGTTGACCACGCGGGCCTGACCAGCAACCTACACTGGATGAATGGGCTTGGTTTATCCGGCTACCTACTCCTCGGTTCGACTGGCGAGCAGGTACACCTGAGCGAGTTCGAGCGGGCGCTCGTGCTGGAAATCGGTCGCCGCCATATTCCGACCGGCCTGATTCTGATCGCGGGCACGGGGCAGATGAGCACGCGCGCCACCATCGAGGAGAGCCGCCGCGCGGCGGAGGCGGGCGCCGATGTCGCGCTCGTCGTCACGCCCAGCTACTACCAGAAAGCGATGACAGCCAACGCACTGGCCGAGCACTACCGCGCTGTCGCCGACGCCAGCCCGATACCGGTCATGCTTTACAGCGTGCCGGGAATCACCGGCATCACGATCCCGCCCGCCGTGGTCGCGGAACTGGCGGGTCACCCCAACATTGTGGGGATGAAGAACAGCGGTAGCGACCCGCAGGTCGCTGCCGCCTACCGCGCAGCGGCGGGCGACGCGCCATTCGTTATCCTAGCCGGCTCCGCCACGGCCTCGCCTGGCCTGCTCCTCACGGGCCTCTGCGACGGCGTTATCCTGGCCGCCGCCAACGTTTTGCCAGAGGCCACCGTCGCCCTTGTCCAGGCCGCGCAGCAGGGTGATCTCAGCGGTGTGCGCCACCACGGCGCCGCGCTGCACCACGCCTCGGAGCAGATAGGCCGTTTCGGTATCGCCGGTTGGAAGGCGGGCATCGCCGCGCGCGGCTTGCACGGCGGGCCAGCACGCCCCCCACTACGCAACCTGACTAGCGAGGAGCGGCACGAGATAGAAGCGGCGGTGAGGGAGTGGCAAACTGCATGAGTTGTCGCAACCGCCCCATTTAGCGACTTACCTCCGCAGGAAAATTCGTATCTCTTTCCTCGTTCATAAGACTCGCTCACCCTCGCCCTGCTCCGCCATGACCGCCGCAAGCGCCTTGAACTCTAGTGCCAGCGCGGGATAGAGGGCGCGGTAGCGGGGATAGTAGGCCGCGTAGGCGCCCGCCGCCGCGCCCGGCACCGTGTGCTGCGCCACTTTGAGGGTGCGCTCGCATGCCTCCGGCACACTGGCGTATACACCGGCCCCGACTCCCGCCAGGAGTGCGGCCCCGTAGGCGGCGCCCTCGGTGGCATTCAAGGTGACAATCTCGGTGCCGAAGACGTCCGCCAGGATCTGGCACCAGAGCAGGCTGCGCGCGCCACCACCAGAGGCGCGCACCTGCTCGATCCGGATGCCCAGGTCGCGCATCAGTTCGAGCGAGTCGCGCAGGCCGTAGCTCACCCCCTCCAACACGGCGCGCGTGAGGTGCGCCTGCCGGTGTCGCAGGGTCAGTCCGAAGAAAACGCCGCGCGCGTCGGCGTCGGGGTAAGGCGTACGCTCGCCGCTCAGATAGGGCAGGAAGAGCAACCCGTCGCTGCCGGGCGGCACGGCGGCCGCACCCTCCGTCAACAGGTCGTAGACATCGCGCCCCGCCGCCTCTGCTTGGTTCACCTCCGCCCGGCAGAGCGTCTCTTTGTACCAGCGAAAGCTACCCGCCGCGGAGAGCATGACTCCCATAAGGTGCCACATGCCGGGCGCCGCGTGGCAAAATGCATGGAGGTGCCCCTCCGGCTCGATACGATAGCGATCGGAGGCGGCGAAGACAACGCCGGAGGTGCTGAGCGTTGCCGAGACAAGGCCCTCGGCGACGATGCCGGCGCCGACCGCCTGGGCAGCTTGGTCGCCCCCGCCGCCCACGATGGGCAGCCCCACGGGCAACCCGGTTGCTTCCGACGCCTCTGCGCTGACGCGGGCGCTGACAACCGGTGATTCAGTAACCTCCGGCAGCCAGCCGCGCGGAATCTCCAGCGCCTCGCGCATCTCGTCGGACCAGTTGCGCCGTCCCACGTCGAAGAGAGCAGTGCCGGAAGCGTCGGACACATCACTGAAGTGGCCGCCGCTGAGACAGTAGCGCAGATAATCCTTCGGCAAGAGTATATGAGTGACGCGGGCATAGACCTCCGGCTCGTGCTCGCGCACCCAGAGAATCTTGGGCGCGGTGAAGCCGGGCAGGACAGGGTTGCCGGTCAGCTGGAGCAGCCGCCCGGCCCCGACGCGCCGCGTGATCTCGTCGCACTGGGCGACGGTGCGCTGGTCGTTCCACATGATACACGGGCGCAGTACCTCGCCCCGGCTATCCAGCAGGACTAGGCCATGCATCTGGCCGCTCAGCCCCACCGCCGCCAGCTCACCCGGATGCACACCGCTTTCCGCCAGCACGCGGCGGATGCTCCGCAC
>JACDAB010000295.1 GCA_013695665.1 Geodermatophilaceae bacterium
ACTGTCCTGGGATGCGGCCACGGCAGCCGGCGCGATGCGGATCAGCGGAGAGCGCGCCGAGCTGTCCGCGTACCTGCCGGTGATCAGTCAGGCCAGCTCGTAGTCGAAGTCGTCGGACTCGAGGTCGTCACTGTCGTCGTCGTCGTCGTCACCGTCGTCGTCACCGTCGTCGTCGTCATCCGGCACCGGCAGGTCGGTGGCGGGATCGAAACGACCGTCGCCGTCGTCGGCGTAGAGCAGTGCCTCGAAATCCCCACTCTCGGAGATGTCCGTGGGGATGCTCAGCTGCGTGCTTTCCCCGGCCTCCACCGCGACGTTGCCGACCACGCGGCCGGCGTTGTCGACGATGACGACGAACCCGGCAGCCTCGACCCGGACGCGGTCCACGACGACGCTCGAGCCGTCCCCGGACTGGTCGGAGACCTCGACGTCATGTTGATCGTCGTCGTCACCGCCGCCCCCGCCCGACCCTGTGGTCGTGCCGCTGGGCTCTGCTGCGGAGGTCCCGCCGGACTCGGTGCCGGTCGGCTGCGCAGCGGGCTCGTCACCCGAGCCGGTCACCTCGATGGCGGTCGGATCCGTGTCCGCGCGGTCGGCGCCTCCGCAGGCTGCTAGCAGCAGCGCGGCACCCAGGGCAAGCAATCTCTTCCTCGACATGGCCACCAGTGAAACGGATGACCCTGAGCCCACGATGAGGCAGCGATGAGATTCCTCTCATCACCGGCCGGTGGACAGCGGTGCACAACGCGACAGCCGCCTCGCTGAATGCACGGGGCCCGCCCGACCCGCGGTACGCACCGGGGGAACCTGTCGGCGTACGCATAGGGTGACCCGACCACCATCTGACGGGAGGGCGCATGCCGCACGAGGTGCAGGGAGTGATCGCCCGCGCGAAGGGTGAGCCGGTCAGCGTGGAGACGATCCTCGTTCCCGATCCGGGACCGGGTGAGGCCTTGGTGCAGGTGCAGGCGTGCGGCGTATGTCATACCGATCTGCACTACCGCGAAGGTGGGATCAACGACGAGTTCCCGTTCCTGCTCGGGCATGAAGCGGCCGGTGTGGTCGAGGCCGTCGGGCCCGACGTCAGCGCGGTCGCGGCGGGTGACTTCGTGATCCTCAACTGGCGGGCGGTGGAGGGACACTGCCGAGCCTGTCGCCGGGGTGAGCCGTGGTACTGCTTCGACACCCACAACGCCACCCAGAAGATGACGTTGGCCGACGGCACCGAGCTGTCACCGGCGCTGGGTATCGGCGCGTTCGCGGAGAAGACTCTGGTCGCGGCCGGCCAGTGCACGAAGGTCGACAAACGGGCCCGACCCGAGGCGGCCGGCCTGCTCGGCTGCGGCGTCATGGCCGGGTTCGGCGCCGCGGTGAACACCGGAGAGATCGGCCGGGGCCAGTCCATCGCCGTGATCGGCTGCGGAGGTGTCGGTGTCGCCGCCATTGCCGGAGGCCGGATCGCCGGTGCGACGACCATCATCGCGGTGGACATCGACCCGCGGAAGCTGGCGACGGCCACAAGCATGGGGGCCACGCACACGGTCAACTCCGCCGAGACCGATCCGGTGGAGGCGATCAGAGAACTCACCGGCGGGAACGGCGCCGACGTGGTCATCGAGGCCGTCGGCCGTCCCGAGACCTACAAGCAGGCGTTCTACGCCCGTGACCTGGCCGGGACGCTCGTTCAGGTCGGCGTACCCACCCCGGAGATGACGATCGAACTGCCGCTGATCGACCTGTTCGGCCGCGGTGGCGCGCTGAAGTCGAGTTGGTACGGCGACTGCCTGCCGAGCCGCGACTTCCCTATGCTCATCGACTTGTACCTGCAGGGCCGCTTCGACCTCGACGCGTTCGTGTCGGAGACCATCGGGATCGGCGATGTCGAGGCAGCTTTCGAGAAGATGCATCGCGGCGAGGTGCTGCGATCGGTGGTCCTCCTGTGAGCCCGCGCCGAGGCACCTACCGCAGCAGAGGCACGGCATGACCCGCGTCGAGAAGGTCGTCACGTCGGGCGTGTTCAGTCTCGACGGCGAGGACTTCGACGTCGACAACAACATCTGGCTGATCGGCGACGACTCCGAGGTGCTGATTGTCGACGCCGCTCACGACGCGAGGCCGATCGTGGAGGCAGTGGCCGGGCGCACCGTCGTGGGCGTGGTGTGCACGCACGGCCACAACGACCACGTCAATGCAGTGGGGGACCTTCGGGCCGCGGTCGGGGCCCCGGTCTATCTGCATCCGGGTGACCGGATGCTGTGGGATGCGGTCTACGCCGACACCGCGCCCGACCGCACGCTGGCCGACGGGGACGTGATCACCGTCGCCGGCACCCGGCTCGAGGTACTCAACACCCCGGGTCACTCGCCGGGCTCCTGTTGCCTCTACGCGCCCGACATCGGTGTGCTGTTCGCCGGCGACACGCTCTTCAACGGCGGTCCCGGAGCGACCGGTCGCTCGTACTCCGACTACGACACGATCGTGGAGTCCATCGCCACCCGGCTGCTGTCGCTGCCTGCGGAGACCGTCGTACACACCGGGCACGGGGATGACACGACGATCGGAGCCGAGGCACCGTCGTTGGAGGAGTGGCGGCGGCGCGGCAGCTAGTGGCGATGTGCACGGGGTTGACTCGCCCTCAGGATTGCGGTGCAAAGCGCCGGTACGCCGACGAGGCGCCGGTCAGGGGCCGGGCGCCGGGCAAGCGCATCCGCTGCGGCGAGAGCAGCTGGCCAATCCCGGTGCCGAGCGCTGGTGGCCGGCCGTGGTGACACTGCTCCAGGCCACCAGGTCGCGGGAACCGGTGCCGGGTAGGCTCGGGCTGCAGGCTCACCCGCCGCCAAGATCGAGGAGTTCGCAGGTGCGCAGTCGCGCCCCCGACCCCAGCCCGTTGGACGAGGAAGCCGAGGCGTCACCGAAGGACTCGTGCGGAGTCTTCGGCGTATGGGGACGTGGCGAGGACGTCGCGAAGCTGACGTACTACGGCCTCTACGCGCTGCAACACCGTGGCCAGGAAGCCGCCGGCATGGCGGTCAGCGACGGAGCGAGCGTCGTGGTCTACAAGGACCTCGGCTTGGTGTCCCAGGTGTTCGACGAGCCGACGCTCGCCTCACTCAAGGGGCACCTGGCGATCGGCCACACCCGCTACTCCACCACTGGCGGGGGTGCCTGGGAGAACGCGCAGCCCACATTCCGGACCACCACGGCCGGCACCGTCCTGGCACTCGGCCACAACGGCAACCTGGTCAACTCCGCCGAGCTGGCAGCCACCCTCACGCCGGACCGCACCGGGATGCCCGCCGCGACGACGGACTCCGACGTCATCACCAGCCTGCTCGCCATGCGCCCGGACCAGTCGGTCGAGGCCGCCGCCATGGAGGTCCTGCCGAGGCTGCGGGGAGCGTTCTCCCTGGTCTTCATGGACGAGCACACCCTGTACGCCGCTCGCGACCCCCAGGGCGTCCGCCCCCTGGTACTCGGTCGGCTCGAGCGGGGCTGGGTGGTGGCCAGTGAGACCGCGGCGCTCGACATCGTCGGGGCCTCCGTGGTCCGCGAGGTCGAACCGGGCGAGCTGATCGCGATCGACGAGGACGGGCTGCGCTCGGAGCACTTCGCCGTACCCCAGCCGAAGGGCTGCCTGTTCGAATACGTCTACCTGGCCCGGCCGGACACCACGATCTCCGGCCGCGGGGTCCACGCCGCCCGGGTCGAGATCGGCCGCCGGCTCGCGGCCGAGCACCCCGCCGAGGCAGACCTGGTCATCCCGGTCCCTGAGTCCGGCACGCCGGCGGCGGTGGGGTTCGCGGAGGTATCGGGCATCCCGTACGGCCTCGGTCTGGTCAAGAACTCCTACGTCGGCCGGACGTTCATCCAGCCCTCGCAGACGATCCGCCAGCTCGGGATCCGACTCAAACTCAACCCGCTGCGCGACGTGATCCGGGGAAAGCGGCTGGTCGTCGTCGATGACTCGATCGTCCGTGGCAACACCCAGCGTGCGCTCGTCCGGATGCTGCGCGAGTCCGGCGCGGTGGAGGTGCACGTTCGCATCGCCAGCCCGCCGGTCAAGTGGCCCTGCTTCTACGGCATCGACTTCCCCACCCGCGCGGAGCTGATCGCAAACGGCCTCACGATGGAGGGCATCCGGACCTCGATCAACGCCGACTCCCTCGGCTACGTCTCGCTCGAGGGAGTCATCGCCGCCACCGAGCAGCCGCGCAACCGGCTCTGCCGGGCGTGCTACGACGGTGAGTATCCGATCCCCATCCCCGAGGCCCAGTTCGCCGGCAAGCACGTTCTGGAGGGCATCGGCCGCCGCGGCGCGGCCGGACCGTTGCCGCTGCGAACCGGGCAGTTCGGCACATCGGCGTGACAGCGGGGCCTCCTCCTTCCGAGCCCGCACCCAGCGGGATGTCCTACGCCGCTTCCGGAGTCGACATCGATGCCGGGGACCGGGCAGTCGCGCTCATCCAGGACGTCGTACGCCGGACCGCCCGGCGGGAAGTGGTCGGGGGCCTCGGTGGCTTCGCCGGGCTCTTCGCGCTGGACACCGCGCGGTGGCGGCGGCCGCTGCTCGCCTCCTCCACCGACGGGGTCGGCACCAAGCTCGCCGTGGCGCAGGCCATGGACGTGCACGACACGATCGGGATCGACCTCGTCGCGATGATCGTGGACGACTTGGTGGTCTGCGGCGCCGAGCCGTTGTTCCTGCAGGACTACATCGCCTGTGGTCGCGTGGTGCCCGAACGTATCCAGGCCATCGTCGCCGGTATCGCCGCGGGCTGCCAGCGCGCGGGATGTGCACTGATCGGCGGTGAGACCGCCGAACATGCAGATCTCATGGCGCCGGAGGCCTACGACATCGCCGGCACCGGGGTCGGTGTGGTCGATGCCGATGAGTTGCTCGGCGCGGAACTGGTGCACCCAGGTGATGCGGTGCTCGCGTTCGGCTCGTCCGGCCTGCATTCCAACGGTTACGTCCTGGCCCGGCGGGTGCTGCTTGCAGACAGCGGCCTGTCGTTGGATTCCTGTCCAGCTGATCTCGACCGGGCGCTCGGGGAGGAGCTGTTGGAGCCCACCCGGATCTACGCCAAGGATTGCCTCGCGCTGGCCGCGGAGACCGGCGTACGGGTGTTCGCCCATGTGACCGGCGGCGGGCTTGCCGCGAACCTCGCCCGGGTGCTGCCGCGAGGGCTGGATGCGGTGGTGGACCGCGCGACGTGGACGCCACAGCCGGTCTTTGGACTCATCAGTGGCATGGGCGGCGTCACCGAGGCGGAGATGGAACGGACGTTCAACCTCGGGGTCGGCATGCTCGCCGTGTTGGACGCGGCGGACATCGACCGGGCGCTCGCGCTGCTCACCGCACGCCACGTTCCGGCATGGGTGGCCGGGGAGGTCGTTCCGGCCGAGGACGGCGATCGATCCAGCGTCGTACGCCTGATCGGTCACCACCGCTGACCGCACGCCACCGACAAGGTAGACCGCGTGGAGGAGGCTGGGCCTACCGGCTGGAGGAGGCCCGATCGTCGTAGTAGTGGTCGTCGTCCTGCCCGACTGGTTCTGCGATACGGGGTTCCGAGGGCACCCCCGCAAGCTCACGCTGCAGTGCGGTCAGGTCAGTATTCGGGCTGCTGTATTTCAAGTCCCGAGCGACCTTGGTCTGCTTGGCTTTCGCACGGCCGCGCCCCATGGCTCGACCCCCTCGCACAGAAAGGCGGGGCGGCCAGCGGCGGCCCCGACACGTGTCATTGTCTCGTGCCGACAGCGTACCTTTCGGAAGGCCCTCCGGCACACCTGCCTGGCGGGTCAGGTAAGTCGGATTGTCTGCAGCCGCCCGACCTCGGCCATCCGCCGCTCGGCCAGCCGGTCGGCGGCCGCTGCGGGGGGGACCCCCTCCGCAGCCGCGATGGCGAACACCCGGCGGGTCGTGTCGAAGATCCGGGCCGCCTTCTGGCGGGCGCGGTCGGCGTTGTAACCGTGGATTTCGTCCTCGACCTGGATGACGCCGCCGGCGTTCACCAGGTAGTCCGGTGCGTACAGGATGCCGCGGTCGGCCAGTACCTTGTCCATGCCGGCGTGGGCCAGCTGATTGTTGGCGGCGCCACAGACGATCCTGGCCGTGAGCGCGGCCGTGACGTCCTCGTCCAACGCGAAACCCAGCGCGCACGGGGCATACACGTCCAGCTGCCGGCGGACCATCGAATCGGTGTCCACCGCGACATCGACCTCGGGGTGTTCGAGAACTACCGCCTCGACCGCGCGGTCCTTGATGTCGCTGATGACCACCGACGCGCCGTCGGCGAGCAGGTGCTCGATCAGGTGCCTGCCCACCTTGCCGACGCCGGCGACGCCGACCCGGCGACCGGCCAGCGAGGCGGTCCCCCAGACGTGCTCGGCGCTGGCGAGCATGCCCTGGAAGACGCCGAAGGCGGTCAGCACCGAGGAGTCGCCGGCCCCGCCGTACGCCGGCGAGCGGCCGGTGACGTAACGGGACTCGCGGGCGATGACATCCATGTCCTCGACGTACGTGCCGACATCGCAGGCTGTGTAGTAGCGCCCGCCCAGGGACTGCACGAAACGCCCGTATGCGCGCAGCAGCGGCTCGGTCTTCGCCACCTCGGGATCGCCGATGATGACTGCCTTGCCTCCGCCGAGGTCCAGACCGGCGAGGGAGTTCTTGTATGCCATGCCCTGGGACAGCGCGAGGACGTCGGCCAGCGCCGCGTCCTCGCTGTCGTAGGGGTAGAACCGGGTGCCGCCCAGCGCCGGCCCGAGCGCGGTGGAGTAGATGCCGATAATCGCTCGCAAGCCGCTGGAGCGGTCGTGGCAGAACACGACCTGCTCGTGGTCCGAGGCGAACACCCGAGCCTTGGCGGGCGGCCCGCCATCTGTGGTTTGTCCGATGTTGCCAGCCATGCAGAGTGCTCCTCGCCTGTGCCGTGCGGGCTGCCCTCGTGAGGCGCGCCGTGCCGCGGAGGGGGGTGCCCCTCACGGGCCAATCTAGTGCCGCATCGCCGATGGGCTCCGCCGCGGTGGCGCGCCGCTGACAGTCCAGAACGAGACATTCCGAAAAAAAGCCACGATTCAGTGAACTCCCTAGGGGGGTTCATACGAATGAACAGGAAACCTCGGCGTCCTGATCCGACCCGCGAAGGAGAGCTTATGTCGTCCCAGTCCTATTCCTCGCCAGAGTCCCTGCTCACTCCGGCAGAGGTGGCCTCGTTGTTCCGGGTGGACCCGAAGACGGTCACCCGTTGGGCCAAGTCCGGCAAGCTGTCCAGCATTCGGACCCTCGGAGGTCATCGCCGCTACCGCGAGGCCGAAGTACGTGACCTGCTGAGCACGGGGACCAACGAGATCGACCGGCTGCACGACCGCGCCGGCTGAGGCCAGCCAGGTCTCGTGTCCGGCGCGATCAGGGGATGCCGACAACGTCGTCGCCGGTCAGCACACGCTCACGCAGGAGCGCCTTACGGACGCGTTGCGTCTGCGTCTTGGGCAGCGCGTCGAGGGCCACGTAGTAGCGCGGTCGCATGAACGCACCGAGCCGGCCCGCCGACCACCGTCTGAGGTCGTAGGACGTCAGGTCGCTCCCGGGTCGGCGGACGTAGTACAGCGCGATCTCCTCCTCGGCCAGGTCACTCGGTACGCCGACCGCCGCCGCCTCGGCGACGTCAGGGTGGGCCAGGAAGGCCTGCTCGACCTCCCAGGCGCTGACGTTCTCCCCGCGGCGGCGGATCGCGTCGGCGGTGCGGCCGACGAAGCGGTAGTAGCCGTCGCTGCGGACAGCCAGCAGGTCCCTCGTTTGGTACCACCCGTCAGGGGTCATCGCCGCGGCGGTCTCGTCGGGGTCGAGGTAGCCGGACATGAAATAGCCCGGCTCGCGGGGGAGGACCTGCAGCTCGCCAGATTCTCCGGAGGTTCCCTCGACCGGCGCCAGCCGGACCTCGATCCGCTCGCACGGCGCACCCACCGACCCTGGGCGCCCGTCGAGATTCATCAGCCAGGTGCCGCCCATCTCGGTCTGCCCGTAGGTCTCCACCAGCGCTACGCCGTACCGCTCCCGCATCGCCTCCCACGCGTGGTCCGGGGAGGCGGCACCGAACACGGTGCGGCAGCGGTGGGCCGGCGCCGGGCGGTCGTCCTTGAGGAGCACCGACAGGATGCTGCCCACGAACGGAAAGGTCACCGCCCCGGTCTCGGCGATGCGCTGCCAGAACGTGCGCACCGGGAAGCCGTTGTCCAGGTGGATGGTGCCGCCGTGGGTGAGCGTCGCCATCGTGGTGCCCTGTGCGGTGACGTGGAACAGCGGCAGGCAGGCGTAGGCGGCCTCGGTCGGGTCGAGCACGACCATCTCGAGCGCGTAGGCGAGCGTGTGCCCGCATTGCGTGACCGCCGGCCACACCACCCCCTTGGGCCGCCCTGTGGTGCCGCTGGTGAAGATGACCTGACCGCCCGGACCCGCTGGGGCGCTCGTGGCCGGCGGCGGTAGCAGGCCCAGCCAGTCACCGGCGGCGAGGACACGGTCCGGCTCGGGTACGGCGGCCCGCGCCACGGGCACCAGGTCGTCGGCGGCGAGCACGAGAGCCGGATCGGCGGCGCAGAGGATGAAGCTCAGCGTGTCACCACGAAGCCCGGCATTGACCGGATGGAACCGGGCGCCGCGATGCGCGCAGGCCCACCAGAGCACGACGAACTCGACGCTGTTCGGCAACAGGCAGGCGACCATGTCACCCGGTTCGACGCCGCGGCGGCTCAGGTCGGCCGAGGCCCGCAGGGCGAGGTCGCGCAGCTCCGGCGTACCGCACCGCCGGCCACCGATGACGATCGCGCCCGAGTCCGGGAGCGCCTCGATGTGCTGCCAGAACTCACTCACTCCGGGAGCCTACGGCGGCCGTCTCCGGCCGCTGGTGATAACGACAGACACCGCACGCTCAGAGGTGGCCCGCAGTGTCTGTCGCTATCGACGGCCCAGTGCGCCGGCTCAGCCGGTGTCGGCCTCATCGGATCCCCGCAGGGTGTCCAGCATCGATTCCACGGCGGTGCGGTCGATTGCCGCATCGGCCAGGATCCGTGCCGCCATGCCCCTGCCTTCGCGCAGGACCCCGAGCAGCAGGTGCTCGGTGCCGATGTAGCCGTCCTTGCGGCGGATCGACTCACGGAGGGAGAGCTCCAACGCCTTCTTCGCCCGCGGGCTGAACGGCGACCGCCAGCGGCGAGTCGGCCCGGCCCGGTCCAGCGCGCCCGGCCCGAAGGCCGCGTCCACCCGCCGCCGGACGGCGTCGAGGTCGATACCGATGCTGCCGAGCGCCTCGACATCCAGGTCGCCGACCGGGCCGCGGCTGCGAATCGTGTCGATCGAGTGGCGTACGGCGACCGGGTCCAGACCGAGCCGGCGCAACGCCCGGCCGCCGAGGCCGTCGCTGTCCTGCACAAGAGCGAGCAACAGATGTTCCGTCCCCGCGATCGAGTGGTCGACATCCTTGGCCTCCCGCCGGGCGGCTACGACGACCTCACGGGCGCTGCTGGTGAATCGTTCGAACATGGCTACCGCTCCCGTCGCGCGTGCTTCTTGTGAACCGCCTGCTTGCTGACCCCGAGCGCTGCCGCGATCTGCTGCCAGGACCAGCCCAGGCGACGGGCATGATCGACCTGCAACACCTCGAGCCGCTCGACGAGGCGTCGCAACGAGGACACGGCGGCGAGCCCGACCACCGGGTCGGTGCTGCTCGAGGCTTCGGTGAGTACGTCGGTGTCCGGCATGCCCGTCAATGTACGTTGACGTCTGCCATGTGTCAACAATGATTGACGAAAGAGGGGGGTGGGATGGGGCCGCTCACCGGCGTACGCGTGCTGGAGTTGGCCGGGCTCGGTGCTGCGCCGTTCGCCGGCATGGTCCTCAGCGACTTCGGTGCCGACGTCCTGAGGATCGACCGAGCCGGGCCGACCGCGCTCGCTGCGGTCCCGAACGACCCACTCGGCCGTGGCCGCCGATCGGTGGTTCTGGACCTGAAGTCCGAGGCGGGTCTCGCCGTCGCGCTCCGGCTCGCCGACCTCGCCGACGTCCTCATCGAGGGGTTCCGTCCGGGTGTGGCTGAGCGGCTCGGGATCGGGCCGGCGGAGTGCGCGGCGCGCAACCCGCGGCTGGTGTACGCCCGGATGACCGGCTGGGGCCAGCGTGGGCCGCTGGCCGCGCGGGCCGGGCATGACATCAACTACATCGCGCTGGCCGGTGCGCTCGACCCGATCGGTCGCGCCGGCGGTCCACCGGTCCCGCCGCTGAACCTGATCGGCGACTTCGGCGGCGGCGGGATGCTGCTCGCGCTCGGGGTCACCGCTGCGCTGCTGGAGCGCGAACGGTCCGGGCAGGGGCAGGTCATCGACGCCGCCATGGTCGACGGGGCGGCGCTGCTCACCTCGGCCCTGTACGGGCTGCGGGGGGCCGGGCTCTGGGTCGACGAGCGTGGGACGAACCTGCTCGACGGCGGCGCGCCCTTCTACGACACCTATGTGACCGCCGACGGCCGGTACGTCGCGGTGGGTGCACTGGAGCCGCAGTTCTACGCCGTGCTGCTCGACGGGCTCGAGTTGTCCACCGCCGAGCTTCCCGGCCAGCACGACCGGGCCGGCTGGCCGGTGTTGCGGGAGCGGTTCGCGGCGGTCTTCCAGACGAGGACCAGGGATCAGTGGGCGGCGCAGTTCGCCGACACCGACGCCTGCGTCACGCCGGTGTTGAACGCGGCGGAGGCCCCCGAGCATCCGCACAATGCCGAACGGGGCACGTTCACCTCGGTCGGAGGACTCGTCCAACCGTCCCCGGCGCCTCGGCTGTCACGGACCCCCGCCGCGGTGCAGGAGCAGCCGGCCGGGCCCGGTGAGCACGCCGACACGGCACTTCGGGACTGGGGCCTGTCGACGGAGGAGATCGCGGACCTTCGGCGTACCCAGTCGGATGGCAGCTCCGCGTCCTGACGACCGGGCCCGGCTCTGCCAAGCTGTCACGCATGGGTGATGAGGTCTCCAGTCGCGAGTTCAGCCGGCAGGACCGGCAGCTCTACCGGGCGAAGGTCAGGCGCTGCCTGGACGTCTTCGCCCGAATGCTCGAGGCGTCGAAGTTCGACTTCGAGCGACCACTGACCGGCCTTGAGATCGAGTTCAACCTGGTCGACGACCAGCATGACCCGGCGATGCGGAACGCCGACGTACTGCAGGCGATCGCGAATGAGGATTTCCAGACCGAGCTCGGTCAGTTCAACATCGAGATCAACGTCAAGCCGCGCGGGCTGGCCGGTGAGTCGCAGGCGAACCTCGAGGCAGATCTGCGATCGAGTCTCAACTTCGCGGAGGAGAAGTCGCGGGAGACCGGCGCGCACATCACCATGATCGGGATCCTGCCGACCCTCACGCGGGAGCATCTCAGCGCCGAGTCGATCAGTGCCAACCCCCGGTACGCCCTCCTCAACGAGCAGATCTTCGCCGCCCGTGGGGA
>JACDAB010000023.1 GCA_013695665.1 Geodermatophilaceae bacterium
GTCGTTCCCTGATCGTGTCATGCGTGCGCGGAACTTTCAGCGCGGAATCCGCTTTCTCCCGGTGACACCGGGCCGAGGGACGGGCCGGCGAGTCGGCCCGGAGGCCGCGACCGTGGCCTCCGACAACGGTTCATGCAAGGAGCAAGACAAGTGGCACAAGGCACCGTGAAGTGGTTCAACGCCGAAAAGGGTTTCGGCTTCATCTCAGTTGACGGCGGCGGCGCCGACGTCTTCGTTCACTACTCGGCCATCGAGGCCGACGGGTACCGCAGTCTCGACGAGGGTCAGCGCGTCGAGTTCGAGGTCACCCAGGGTCAGAAGGGCCCCCAGGCGGAAAAGGTTCACCCCGTCTGATCTGCCTGCACTGATCGAACCCGATCAGGTACTACCCAGAACGCCCGGACGGTTCGCCGTCCGGGCGTTCTGCTGTCTCGGCCACATCCGGAGGAGAGCCGGGTTGACCAGATCGGCACACCCGCTGCCTGCCCGGCGTACACCCGAGTCAGGCGGCCGACCGATCATGCTCGGCTGCTGACCCCACCTACGGCTCCGGGCGAACCGGGGTCTGTCGCAGCACCCGGAATCCGAGTTGCACCATCGGCCCGAGCAGCAGCACCGACACGACGGTCCCGACGCCGACCGCTCCCCCGAACAGCCAGCCGAGGGCGAACGCCGAGCCCTCGGTGATGGTGCGAGCCAGGGAGATCGGTACGCCGAGACGACGGTGCACGGCGATCATCAGGCTGTCACGCGGACCTGAACCCAGATGCGCCCCGATGTAGAGGGCGCTGCCGATGCCGATCACCGCCAGCCCGCCGAGGAGCATCAGCAGCCGGGCTACCCACGGCCACTGGTCGGCGGCACCCGCGAAGCCGACCCGGAGCAGGACTTCGATCACCGCACCGATCAGGAGTGTGTTCAGCACGGTGCCGATACCGGGCCGGGTGCCCAGCGCCATCGCCAGCAGCAGGACAGCCAGGCTGGTCATCACCGAGGCGGTCCCGAACCCGAACCCGGTCAGCTGGCTGACCGCCGAGTGCAGGACATCCCACGGTGCCAGGCCCAGCTCCGCCTGAACGGTGAGCGTGACGCCCACCGCGAACAGCAGCAGGCCGAGCAGCAGCTTGCCCATCCGGTAGGTCACTGCTGCCAGGCTACGCAGCGGCTCGGTCCAGCACGCAGGTAGCGTCCAGACGTGCCCGAGCTGCCCGATCCGGACCTTGCGCTGGTCGTCGTCGACATCGATGGCGTCGTCGCCGACGTCAGTCACAGACTGCACCTGCTCGACAGCCGGCCACGACAATGGGAGCAGTTCTTCACCGCATCGGCCGAGGACCCGCCGTTGCCCGAGGGCGTGGCACTGGTGACCGGGCTGCCGGCCGGGCATGCACTGTGCTGGTTGACCGGGCGGCCGGAGCGCAACCGGGCGGTAACCGAGCAGTGGCTGGCCCGCCACGGGATGCCCGACCGGCCACTGCTCATGCGGGCCGACCGGGACCACCGGCCGGCCAGGCAGGCCAAGCGCGACCACCTGCGCGGGCTCCGGCGTACCCACCGGATAGCTCTCGTCGTCGACGACGATCCGGCCGTCATCGCGATGCTGGCCGAGGACGGCATCCCGCATCTGCTCGCCGATTGGCTGCCCTACAGCCCGCGCTTGCACCAGGCCCAGGAGCGGCAGGGACGGACGTGAGGTCCGCCGGCGGCGTACCGTCGAGCGGGTCCAGGTACACAGTCCGGCAGATACTGCCGATACGGTTCACGTAGTGTCGTGACGAATGTCTCGACGTTGTTGCGCCCCATCAGTCACACTGGTCCGCGGCCCACGCCTGTGGACCCGTGTATCCGGCTAGACCACGAAAGAAGAACGCGATGTGCTCGCATCACCCGGGCTGTCCGAATGCCGACAGTCCTGACCGCGACGCTGCCCATATTGTCTCCAGCCACCCGGAGCAAGGCTGGTCGCTGCTCTGCAACGGGGTAGTCCGCTTCGAGGACAACGGCGAGATCCTGCCCGACCGCAGGGTTATCGCCTCCCGTCGCCCGAGCATGGCCCACCACGCCGCCTGATTGCCGTCCCAGCACGACCCTACGAATCGTCGTACGACGAGAGTGGCGGGCAACTGCAGACAAGGTTGCGGTCGCCGTACGCACCATCGATACGGCGCACCGGCGGCCAGTACTTCGCCTGGCGACCCGACTCCACCGGGTACACAGCCTGCTCCCGCGTGTAGCCGTGCTCCCATGCACCGGCCAGCATCGCCGCGGTGTGCGGCGCGCCCTTCAACGGGTTGTCCCTCCGGTCCCACTCCCCCGAGGCGACCTTCGCGATCTCCTCCCGGATGCCCGCCATTGCCGCGATGAAGCGGTCCAGCTCGATCAGGTCTTCGGACTCCGTCGGTTCGATCATCAGCGTCCCGGCCACCGGGAAGCTCATCGTCGGAGCATGGAATCCGTAGTCGATCAGCCGCTTGGCCACATCGTCCACGGTCACCCCCGTCTGGGCGGTGATCGGCCGCAGGTCGACGATGCACTCGTGCGCGACGAGCCCATTCGTGCCGGTGTAGAGCACCGGGTAGTGCGCCGTGAGCTTCGAGGCCAGGTAGTTCGCTGACAGGATCGCGGTCTCGGTGGCCTGCTTGAGCCCGTCCGGGCCCATCAACCGGACATACGCCCACGAGATCGGCAGGATGCCGGCCGAACCCCACGGTGCCGCGCTCACCGGACCGGGGCCGGTGCCCGGACCCGCGTCCGGCGTGAGCGGATGATTCGGCAGGTACGGCGCAAGGTGGGCGCGAACGCCGATCGGCCCCACGCCGGGACCGCCGCCGCCATGGGGGATGCAGAACGTCTTGTGCAGGTTGAGGTGGCTGACATCCGCGCCGAAGTGTCCTGGCTTGGCCAGGCCGACAAGGGCATTGAGGTTCGCGCCGTCGACGTACACCTGGCCGCCGGCCTCGTGCACCGTCGCGCAGATGTCGGCGATGGTCTCCTCGAAGACGCCATGCGTCGACGGGTACGTCGCCATGATGGCGGCGAGCTGCTCGCGGTGGGTGTCGATCTTGGCGTGCAGGTCGTCGAGGTCGACGTTGCCGTGGGAGTCGCAGGCCACCACGACGACCCGCAGCCCCGCCAGGACGGCGCTGGCCGCGTTCGTGCCGTGCGCACTGGCCGGGATGAGGCAGACATCGCGGCGGCTTTCGCCGTTGGCGTGGTGGTACTCCCGGATGGCGAGCAGGCCGGCGAGTTCCCCCTGGGATCCGGCGTTCGGCTGCAGGCTCACCGCGTCATAGCCCGTGAGCTCGGCGAGCCAGCGTTCGAGGTCGGCGATCAGGGTGCGGTATCCGACGCTCTGGCCGGACGGCGCGAACGGATGCAAGCCGGCGAACTCCGGCCAGGTGATCGCGGCCATCTCGGTGGTCGCGTTCAGCTTCATCGTGCAGGACCCCAGCGGGATCATCGACCGGTCGAGCGCGATGTCCTTGTCAGCCAGCCGCCGCAGGTAACGCAGCATCCCGGTCTCGGAGTGGTGGGTCCGGAACACCGGATGCGTGAGGTAGTCCGAGTCCCGCAGCAGTTGTGTCGGCAACGCCTCGCCGGTCGCTGCGTCGAGTCCGTCCAGGTCGGGCCCGGAGACTCCGAGCGCGTCCCAGACGGCGGCCAGCTGGGCCCGCGTCGTGGTCTCGTCGCACGCGATACCGACGTGGTCGGCATCGACCGACCGCAGGTTGATCCCCCGTTCCGCGGCCGCGGCAACCGCCGCGTCGGCCCGGCCGGGGACCTCGGCCAGCACGGTGTCGAAGAAGTGGTCATGAACCACCCTGACCCCGCCCTCGCGCAGCCCGGCGGCCAGGACAGCTGCGTAGCGGTGCACCCGGGTGGCGATCGTGCGCAGCCCGTCCGGCCCGTGGTAGACGGCGTACATCCCGGCCATGACCGCCAGCAGGACCTGCGCGGTGCAGATGTTGCTCGTCGCCTTCTCCCGCCGGATGTGCTGCTCGCGGGTCTGCAGGGCCAGCCGGTAGGCCGGGTCACCGGCGGCGGCGACCGACACCCCGACCAGCCGGCCCGGCATGGAACGAGCCAGCTTCTCGCGAACCGCCAGATAGCCGGCGTGGGGCCCGCCGAAGGCCAGGGGTACGCCGAAGCGCTGCGTCGTACCGACTGCTAC
>JACDAB010000047.1 GCA_013695665.1 Geodermatophilaceae bacterium
ACAGCGACAGGATCATGCCGGTCATGATCGCCGGGATCGCCGCTGGAAGGGTCTGTCGGGCGGCGACCTGCAGCGGCGTCCCCCCCAACGCCAAGCCACCGTCGCGGATCTCCCGCGGTACGGCGCGCAGGGCTTCCCGGCTGGCCACGATCACAACGGGAAGGACGAGCGCGGTCAAGGTGAGCGCGCCGGTGATCAGCGAACGCCCGAAGCCCAGGAAGAAGACGAACACCGAGAGCCCGAGCAGGCCGTAGACGATCGACGGCACCCCGGCCAGGTTGTTGATGTTCGTCTCCAGCAGCCGCGTCCAGCGGTTGCGCGGCGCGAATTCCTCCAGGTAGAGCGCTGCGCCGACTCCCAGCGGGAACGTCATCAGGGCCACGAGAACCATCAGCGACAGCGTGCCGGTGATCCCTTCCCGGATTCCCGTGCGCTCCGGGAAACGAGAGGTGTAGTTGGTGAGGAAGTCCAGGCTCAGCCCGCCGACGCCGTCGAGCGTGATGTCGACGAGGAGGATCGCGAGGACGGCCAGGGCCACGATGGTGCCCAGGAGCAACACGAGTTGGGTGAACTTCTCCCTGATCGTGTCTCCCACCGGGGCGCGAAAGCCCCGGTCGGTCTGCTCGTGCGGCCGGGCCGGGGTGGACACCGCCATGCTCAGTACTCCTCTCGGAAGCGGCGAACGACCCGCAGCGCGACCAGGTTGACGAGGAACGTGATCACGAACAGGAGTGCCCCCACGGCGAAGATCGACTGGTAGGTCACCGATCCACGGGAGGATTCCCCTCCGACGGCCTGGGTGATGTAGGCCGTCATGGTCTGCACCTGCTGGAACGGGTCGAGCGCCGGCAGGTCGGCCGGGGGGAGGTTGCCGGCGGCCAAGGACACGATCAGCGTCTCGCCGACGGCCCGGCCGAAGCCCAGGATGGTGGCGGCCACGATGCCGGAGAGGGCAGCCGGAAAGACAATCTTGAGCGCCACCTGCCGCCGCGCCGCCCCCAGTCCGTACGCGCCCTCGCGCAGCATCCGCGGGACGGCGCTCATGGCGTCCTCGGAGATCGAGGCGATGGTCGGCACGATCAGGATCCCCACGACGATGCCGGCGCTCGCGGCGTTGAAGATCGGGACGACGTCGACCCCAAAGATGGCGCGCAACACAGGCGTCATGAACGTCAGGGCGAAGTAGCCCAGCACCACGGTCGGGACGCCGGCCAGCAACTCCAGGAACGGCTTGACGGTCCGGCGGACGCGGGGGCGGGCGTACTCCGACAGGTAGATCGCCGTCGCCAGCCCAAGCGGCACGGCGATGCCGAGGGCGATCGCGGTGATCAGCAGCGTGGAGTTCAACAACGGCAGGACACCGATCCGGAACTGCTCCGATTCCGGGCCGGTGAAAGGTCGCCAGGCTGTGTCGGTGAAGAATTCGACGACCGAGACGCCGGGGATACCGAACATTGCGAACGCCTCGGTGAACACGACGAGGATGATCCCGATGGTGGTGACCACCGAGACCGCGGCGCACAGCCACAGCAACCCGAGGACGGCTCGCTCGCCATGTCGCGGGCTTGACGAGGTGAGGGAGCGGCGGGGGGGCTGATCGGCAGCCGGGCCGGCCGTCGGCGGTGTGGACACCGTGCTCATGTCTTCCTCTGTCTCCCCACGCCGAGATTGGATAGCTCGCAGGCTAGTTCTGCTGCCGCAGCCCAGCCCCGCCGGGGACCGTTCGCCGACGAATCCCTGGCGGGGCTGGGTCGTTGCTGTCGGTCAGCCGCCGATGGCTTCCTCGAGAGCGGTCTGAGCCTCGGCGATCTCGTCCTCGGTGGCCGGGATGTAGCCGACGCTCTCGATCAGGTCACCGACGTTCTCGACGTAGAAGGTGACGTAGTCCGCGACTTCCGGCCGGGCCAGCGCCTCGTTCTTGACGTAGATGAACAGCGGGCGGGTCAGGCCGTAGCTGCCGTCCTGAGCGGATTCGATACTCGGTGACACGCAGCCCTCGCCGGCGTCGTACTCGACGGCGGTCAAGGCGCCGTCGGCGCTCTCCTGGAAGTAGGCGAAGCCGAAGAAGCCCCAGGCCCCGGGCGTGCCCTGGACGCCCTGCGAGATGACGTTGTCGTCCTCGGAGGCGTTGAAGTCCTGGCGCGGAGACTCGACCTCGCTCGGCTCGAGAATGGTCTCGTTGAAGAAGTCATAGGTTCCGGAGTCCACGCCGGGGGCGAACACCTGAAGCTCCTCGGCCGGGAACTCGGGGTTTACCTGGTCCCAGCTGGTCGCGCCGTCCGGTCCCCAGATGCTGACGACCTCGTCGGTGGTAAGGCAAGTGACGAACTCGGTCTCGATGTTCGTG
>JACDAB010000052.1 GCA_013695665.1 Geodermatophilaceae bacterium
GCCAGCGCGTTGCGCCACACCTGGAGCGCGCCCAACTGCGCGAGTCCATATTCGACATAGTAGAACGGCGAGGAGAAGATGTGCGGCTTGCGGTGCCACCCCGTCTCCGTTTCATCCTCGAGACCGCTTCCGTCGATACCGACCATGAAGCGTCCCCACAATTCATTCCATTTGGCGTCAAGCTGGTCCGCGCTGACATCCTCCGGCGCCTCCACGTAGACCCAATGCTGGAAGGCGTCTACCACCGCCATATAGGGGAGGAAGAGGACGATGTCGCGTAGTTGCTCCGCGTAGGCCCGGCGCGCGTCCGCGTCGTCGTAGAAGCCGCCCTGCTCGCGCGCGAGGTAGGGAGCGCTGAGTAACTCCATCGCCATCGACGCGACCTCGCAGAACTCCATAGGGGCGTTGTAGTTCCAGATAAGCGATTGCGCCCGCGATTCCATAAAGTGGAAGGCATGCCCGCCCTCGTGCAGCAGCGTACTCACGTCGCGATGCGTGCCCACTGCATTCATGAAGATGTAGGGCTTGCCGGTGACCGGGAACTGATTGCAGTAGCCACCCGGGGCCTTATTCTGGCGCGAGGCGAGGTCCAGGTACCCGTCGCGCATCGTGGCGAAGTGCGCGGCAAGGACCGGGTCCACCTGCGCGAAGATGCGGTAGCCGATCGCCTCCAACTCCCCGGCGTCCTCAAAGGGCGCCAGCGGCTCGCCATTGGGATCTACCTTGAGGTCCCAGGGGCGTAGCGTATCAAGCCCCAGCTTGCCTTGTAGGTTCGCGTATAGCTCGCGCGCCACGGGCACCACCTCGTGCTCGATCGCATCGTGGAAGGTGAAGCAGTCATCCGGGGTATAGTCGAACCGCCCCAGAACCTGCCAGTGGTACTCACGGAAGTTGTCGAACCCTGCATTGCGCGCCATCTGGCGCCGGAGCGGCAACATCTGCAGGTATAACGTATTCAGCCGCTCTCGCTCCTGGAGGTAGCGCTCCATAATTTTGCGCCATGCCCGCTCCCGTACCGCGCGGTCCGGCTCCTGCAGGTGCAACTCTGCCTGGGGGATTGTCTCTTCCTCGCCCTCCCACTCGACTGTCATAGCACCGACGATCTTGTCGTACTCATTTCCCAGCTTCAACAGATTGCTCAGAATCGGCACATTCTCCTCGCGGAAGATCGCCGCATCTATGCGGAACCGCTTCATCATCTGCTCCGTCTCCGCCGAGGGAGTGAAGCTTTCCAGCGCCAACAGCTTCTCCTTCAGGGCCTGCTCCGCCACCTGCGCCTTCGGCATAATCTCCTCGACCAGCAGGTTGAAGCGCGCCTCTGCTCCTGCGTCCGCCGTATTTTCAGACACATCGCGGTAGACCTGCGCGCTCATCTCTTGCAGCGCCGCTGTCAGGTCGCTCCATTTGCGAAGCCATCCCTCAACATTGTCCTGGTCCAGTTCTACGGTTAGCAGTGCATCCACATGTGGATGCACGGTATTCCAATCTAGCGGGTCGAAATTTGGGTCGTCCATCGGGTACTCCTGAAATAGTGAATAGTGGTTAGTTGTTAGTGATTAGTGGTTTGTGCTCACAAAGTGCGAAGCGTGCTCCTCGCGGAAGCGGCGCCAGCTTTCCCAGCCTGTCGCCAGACCGCGTGTCTCGGTCCAGGACCAGTAGGGGGTCAGGATCGAGCGAGCGAGGCGCAACTCCTCCTGGAAGATCAGCGCGCTCAGCCCGCCCTCGCGCAGGTATCCCGATGTCTCATAGGCCGCGAGCGCGGCATCACGGTCATAGTCGACCGTGCAGAACTCCCACGTCCAGTGGCCCGCGCGCAGCGTCAGCAGCAGATATTGTGCGCGCGGGTCACCATTGAAGGGCGCGCCAACCGCGCCCGTGTTTAGCAGGGTGTGCCGTCCCCACTCCCGTTCCATGCTGCGGTGCGTGTGCGAGCCGATCAGGATATCTTCCGGGTGCAGCTGCACTATCTCTGCGATCTGCTCATCTGTCAAGAAGGCCCCGTACCCCTCACGGTAGTGGCGCGGGCTGCCGTGGGAAAGCAGCAGTGTCGGCGCCTCAGGCAAGGCCACCCGGTGTACCATCGGCAAGCGGCGCAGCGTCTCGATCCAGCCGCCCGCCTCCAACTGCCGCGCCGACCACGCTGTGCCGTCCCAGAACGGGTCCCCGAACCAGTCGCTGGGAATTTCCGGGTCCCGCTCGATCCACATGCGGACTAGATCCTCGTGGTTGCCCAGAAGCAGCAAGTCCCCACGCGCTGCCAGCCGCTCCATCACCGCGACGTTGTCGGGCCCCCGATTCACCATGTCGCCATTCACGATTACCTGATCCGCGCCACGTCGCTCGATGTCGGCCAGCACCGCCTCCAGCGCGTGCAGGTTGCTGTGAATGTCTGAAATGATCGCAAGTTTCATAAGCGATTTGAGCGCTGGAGCGTTGGAGCGATTTGAGCGTTAGAGCGCTGAAGTGTTGAAGCTGATCCTTCATCCGTGCCAT
>JACDAB010000058.1 GCA_013695665.1 Geodermatophilaceae bacterium
GTTGGGGCGTGATCAGATCGGGGCTGTGGTTGGGATACTCGATGATTCCGGCAACCACACCCCGAAACGATCATGAACGCGCCGCTACACCAACGAGAAGTGTCTAACGCTGAGCGCGCAGCTCGTACTGACCCGATCGGTCGACAGGCTGCGCACCGACGGCGGGGGATTTCTCGCCGAGGTCAGCGGAGTGGGGCAGGTCAGCGCACGCCTCGCCGTACTGGCGACAGGTGTGTCCTATCGTCGCCTCGGCGTACCCGACATCGAGGCGTTCCTGGGTGCCGGCGTGTACTACGGCGCAAGTGTGTCGGAGGCGCACGGCCTCAGTGGGCTCGATGCGGTCGTCGTGGGGGGAGGAAACTCCGCGGGGCAGGCGGTGTTGCACACCTGGCGCGCTACTGCAGGTGGGTCACCCTCCTGCTTCGTGGGCCCGACCTGGCGGCGGGCATGTCGTCGTACCTGATCGATGCCATCGAGGCCGCCGCCAACGTGACGGTGAGGAGTTCGCACGAGGTCGTGGCCGGACGCGGAACAAGTCGGCTCGAGATGGTTACCGTTCGGGACCGGACGACGGGCGTCGAGGAGGATCTGCGGGCAGACGGCCTCATCCTGATGATCGGTGCGCAGCCACGCACCGACTGGCTGCCCGAGTCTGTCGGCAGGGACCGCTTCGGTTTCGTGCGCGCCGGCGCCGATGCCGCGGCGAGCGCCCTGTGGACGTTGGACCGCGCTCCGCAGCCGTACGAGACGACAGTGCCCGGCCTGTTCTCCGTGGGAGACGTCCGGTGCGGGTCGGTCAAGCGCGTCGCCTCAGCCGTCGGAGAAGGCTCTGTCGTCGTCTCGCAGTTGCATCAGCACCTGAGCCCGCACGATGTCTGAGCCTCGCTTCGTCCACACACCGACGATGCTCGCCGGTACGGTCGCCGCTCTACTTCTCCCGCTGGCAGGCTTGGGCCTGCTGCTCTGGCGGCCGGAGCTCGATGTCCAGTGGGAGCATCATCCGTCCCACTTCTGGCTGGTGCTGGGGGCTGCCGCCCTGAGCGCCGTCATCGCAACCGGCACCGGGGCCGCGTCGCTGCGCCGTGGTGACGCGCGGGTGCTGCTGGTGTCACTTGCATTCCTTGCCACAGCGGGGTTTCTGGGCCTCCATGCGCTGGCCACCCCCGGAGTGCTGTTGCCGACTCCCAATGCAGGCTTCGTCGTCGCCACGCCGGTCGGCGCCGGGCTCGGCTCGGTGCTCGCCGTGCTGTCCAGCGTCGATCTGTCCAGCGACCGTGCAGTCCGGGTGGTCCGGCTGGGTCGTCCGCTGCGGGTGGCGCTGCTGCTGCTGATGGCGGCGTGGGCGGTGGCCTCCCTGGCGCAGTTGCCGCCGCTCTCGCAACAGGCGGTTCCCGAGCGTGCCGACGGCATTCTGCTTGCGATCGCAGTTCCAGCTGTCGCGCTGTACGGCGTGAGCGCCGCTCGCTATCTGCGCATGTGGCGTCGGCGTCCCTCGCTGATGCTGTTGTCGATGATGTCGGCATTCCTGTTGCTCGCCGAGGCGATGATCGCGGTGGTCTTCGCCCGCAATTGGGCACTGTCCTGGTGGGAGTGGCATGTGCTGCTGCTCGCCGCGTTCGGTCTGGTCGCGGCCGGTGCACGTGTGCAGTGGCACGAGGAGAGATATGTCGATCTCTACCTCGGCGACACGGTGTCGAGCACCCGCGAGGTGAGCGTGCTGTTCGCCGACCTGCAGGGATTCACCAGTTTCTCGGAAAAGAACGAGGCCGGCGACGTCGCCGGCATGCTGAACGCCTACTTCGACGTGGCCATCCCGCCGGTGGTGAAGGAGTACGGCGGCGATGTCGACCGGATCATCGGCGATGCTCTGATGGTGACCTTCAACAAGCGGGGGGACCAGCCTGACCACGCCTGGCGGGCCGCGGCTGCGGGATTGGCGCTGCAGGATGCGACCGCCCGGGTCGGGGGGGCTCACCCCCACTGGCCGCGGTTCCGCGTCGGCATCAACAGCGGTCCGGTGTCCGTCGGTCTGCTCGGGACCGACGGCGGACGGACGCACACGGTCATCGGTGACGCTGTCAACGTCGCGGCCCGGATCGAGGCCCGGGCGCCGGCTGGTGCAGTGGCAATGGGGCCTGGCACGAAGGCGCTGCTCCCAGGCGCCACGACGGAGTCGCTGGGATTGCTCGAGCTGAAAGGCAAGGCCGAACCGCTCGAGGCCTTCCGACTCATCTCCCTCGATCGAAGCCCGGTGTAGCGCACGAACGTGGCCGGACCCTGCCTGGATAGTCTGCAACGACCGGATCTTCGCCTCGAGCAAGGAGCACCTGATGGCATCCCGTCTCAACCCGTACATAAGCTTCGGCGGCAACGCGCGGCAGGCGATGGAGTTCTATCAGCAGGTCTTCGGCGGCACCCTGACACTGAACACGTTCGGCGAATTCGGTGCCCAGGATTCTCCGGACGCCGACAAGATCATGCACGGCCTGATCGAGACGGACAGTGGATTGGCCCTCATGGGTGCCGACACGCCGGAGGGGATGGAACACAGCCCCGGAAACAACGTGGCCGTCAGCCTGAGCGGGTCCGACACCGACGAACTGCGCGGCTACTGGGCGGCGTTGTCCGGCGGCGGCACCGTGTCGGTCCCGCTGGAGAAGCAGATGTGGGGCGACGAGTTCGGCATGTGTGTGGACCAGTTCGGCGTCCATTGGATGGTCAACATCGCGCAGCCGCAGGCCTGATCCGCCGGCTCTTCCGCACATCGGCTGTGCGCTAGGCCTCGCGTAGGCGGCCATGGTGCGAGGCCCACCGCGTCGGGTCCGCTTCAAGGGCTTCGCGGTCCCACCTGCCCGGACGGCTGCCGCCGCATAGGTGCTGTGCAGGAATGCCAGCAGCAGCCGGTCGGGGTCCGGGTCGGAACGCACCGCCTCGTACGGCAGCAGCAGCGCTGGCGAACCGCGAGGTCACCGCGAAGCCGTTCCGTCCGCCGCCTCGGCGTACTTCAGGACGATGATGCCGCGCTCACTTCACCGCGAGGATGTCGCTCATGCGGATGTCCGGGTCGCTCGCCAGCAGGTCGGGAGCCACCTGGCCGAGGGCGGCCGGGATCTGTCCGTTGAGGTGCGCCTGCCGACCCTCCTCGCCCTCGAAGGTGTCGAAGATCCCGTACGTCGTGTCGCTGAGCTTGAAGGCGTACCAGGTCACGGTGCCACTTTCGGCCACCGCCAGCTCACGGCCCTGCTTGAGGAATGCGGCGAGTTCATCGCCCTTACCGGGCTTGGCCTCGAGCAGCGCCAGCAGTCCTCGGTCGACAGTCATCGTGGGTGTCCCTTCATGGTCAGTTTCGACCTACGTTAGGCGAGTCACCGGCGGGAGTCCCGACGATGCCGAATTGGGATGCGGACCCGCAGGACCGCCTGCCCTGCTATGAGACTCCTGAACAATGCGCGTCGTCCCGGTCTCGCCTCGGTGGGGGCGGGACGATATGCGTATGCAGGGTCGATCTGGGGATCAGCGGGAGTTGCTCGACGCCGAGTCGGTGGCTGGGCATTTGCTCAGGCCGGGCAGTGTGTTCGCGTTCTTGGCTGAGCACC
>JACDAB010000079.1 GCA_013695665.1 Geodermatophilaceae bacterium
AGCAACTCGCCACCGGCGCGTTCGACGCTGTGACCTTGATCCACAACGAGACCTCCACCGGCGTGATGAACCCGCTCGCCGAGATCTGCGCTGTCGCGCGCAAATACCCGGATGTCATGCTGATCGTCGACAGCGTCTCCTCGTTCTCCGCGGTGCCGATCGCGATGGACGAGCTCGGCATCGACGTCCTGCTCACCGGCAGCCAGAAAGCACTCGCCTTGCCGCCGGGCTTCTCGCTGTTCGCTGTTTCCGAGGCAGGCTTTGCTCGCGCCGAGCAGCAGAATGATCGCGGCTACTACTTCGATTTTCTGGAGTTCAGGAAGAACCAGCTGAGCGACATGACGCCCACCACGCCGAGCATCGCGCATATCCACGCGCTGCAATCCAAGCTGGAGGACATCTTCACGGAAGGTCTAACGAATCGTTACGCGCGCCACGCCCGCACAAATTCACTCGTGCATGACTGGGTCACCCGCCGCGGCTTCGAATTCTTTGCCGCCGATGACTTTCGCTCCGTCACCCTGACTTGTGTGGCAAACAGCCGACAAATCGACGTGGCGAAATTGGTGCGCGATTTGCGCGAACGCCATCATCTCGTGATCGATGGCGGCTACGGGAAACTCAAAGGACAGGCGTTTCGTCTCTCCAATATGGGCGACGAAACCGAGGAGACCGTCGGCGAATTGCTCGCCGCGCTCGACGATTGCCTCGATTGAACGAGCGGCGGGCGATCGCCAAGGTGCCTCGCCCTGTGCCTACGCGGCTCGCCTGTAGAGGTATTTCTGAAATCCCGAGAACACGCTGTTGATCTCGCCCGGCCGGCCGAGGTCTGCCACGGCATCGGAAATTGCGTTGTTATACTTCAGGCGCAGCAGTGGTGTCAGCTTCTCCGCTGCCAGTTCGTCGACTCCGACTTTCACATACTGCGAAAGCACAAAATCGAGAAAGACCTGCTGCTTGGAGTTGAACGCCGTCAAGATCGCGAGCTTCGCACGCGCCGCGCGCTCTTCTCGGCTATGGGTCGACAGGAGGTAGGCGACGTAGGCGAGCACGTCGAAGAGGCCGCCCTTCTCGGGGTCAATACTCTTCTGCATCTCAACTAGTTTCGCGTCCGAAACCAAACACGGCCTACCTGCGCGGCCCTTCCAAAAATCAATGCCGTTCGTGACGCGCCATCTGCACACTCACCTTTAGGGCTCCACCCTCCGAGCCACAAACCCATCCCGCTTCCTCAAATCGTCAATCCACGCGGGAATTTCCTCTTCCGCCATGTCAAGGGGCACGTCTCCGTACATCGGCAAATACCAGCCGGATTTTTTGTAGCAAACCGGCCCCGTCAAGAAAAGTAACTCGTCCGAGTCATCTTGACCGTACACCCGGCAGAGCGAATACCAAGGGATCGCAGCCATTTCGGCCAGAGGTAAAGGCTCATCAATCGGAATGCTAACTGCGCCAGCGCGTATCTTCCCGAAGCGGGCTGCGTTCGTCTTCAGGTCGATGGCGTCCTTCGTGGGATCCCCACCCGGCCACTCGATCACCTCGAATGGCTGAGCCCGTCCTGCCGCGGCTTCGAGTAACAGACGGCCGACGACAGTCCGATGGCACCCTTTGGCTTCTACGCCCGGAACTGCGCAAGAGCAAAAGAACAGGACTCTCTGACGTTCTACGGCGCACTTTTCAGCGATCTCAAGCAATGTATTTACCGCCGCTGGGTTCTTAATGCGCATCGGACCGCCGTCCTGAATTCCCAGATTTCCGAGGTCATCGAGCCACCGGTAGCGACTCGGGCCCACCGTTTTCTCGAAGGCGTTTCCGTTGAATCCTGCCGCGCGAACACTGCGGGACAGACGGATGTCGACGAACATCGGCGGCTTGTAACCCCGCGACGTTTCAACTGCGTCAACACCTTCGAGCAGTTGCTTCGTCGCGCTGCCCCAACCCCAGTAGCCCCATGAAAATAGCGTTAGCGGTTGGGTCGTGAGAAAGGACGTGTTCATAGTAAAAGGATCGCTGACGATGATTGTGCAGTCCGGCTCAAGTTATCGCTGATCGACCTTATAGGATCAGGCTGCTCTGCTGTAGAGATACTTCTGAAATCCGGAAAACACGCCGTTGATCTGGTCTGGATTCCCGAGGTCAGCAATGGCGTCTGAGATCGCGTTGTTGTACTTCAACCGCAGCAAGGGTGTGAGTTTCTCGGTCGCGAGCTCGTCGACACCGACTTTCACATACTGCGACAAAACAAAATCGAGGAAGACCTGCTGCTTTGAATTGAACGCCGCGCTGATCGCGAGCTTGGCACGGGCCGCGCGCTCTTCGCGACTTTGCGTCGGGAGCAGATACGCGACGTAGGCGAGCACGTCGAAGAGGTCGCTCTTTTCCGCGTCGATGCTCTTCTGCATTTCGGCGAGCTGCTCGCGACCGAAGCCTTTCTCCACCAGACCCTCGAGAAGCTTGGCGCGGGTGGTCGGGTCGCTCCAGAGTGCGCGGAGTTCGTCTTCGTTCTTAAAGAATTCCGGCAGCTTTCCGAAGAGCTGTTCCATGAACTGCTGCGACGACATCGGCGTTCCGTCTGGATGCCAGAAGGATTGCCTTCGTGCTGAGTCAGGTCGCTCGAACGATAGGCGAATCGCT
>JACDAB010000106.1 GCA_013695665.1 Geodermatophilaceae bacterium
GCGGAGGCGTCCGTGTCGCCATTCAGGATCGCGAACAGCTTGGAGGGAAATGACATGGGCGCAGATGGCCGGGGATGGCAGACCGGAAGCAGGCGGCTGGCCTCCCCACACTATTACGGTTCCCTCTCTTTTGAGGCAAGTATTTTCTCGACGGCGGCACGAGATGTCGCGCTCGCGTGTGCTCCGCCGACCATCCCGCGGGCGGTTTAGACTGTGGCAAGCACACCCCAGGTGTGGGACCTTTCTGTCGCGATTGCGCGAGCGCGGGCGTACGTCCGGTTTTTATTCAACACGTACAAGGGGTTGTCGTATAGGTGTTTATACGCCATCACAAAACAGTCTTTGTGTTGGTATTTTCCGTGCTATATGAACGAACCATGATGCCTTGGTCTCGCTCAACCCGGGTCAAGCGCATGAGTAGCGGCCCTCTTCCCCGCTACACCCAGTTCCTCAGCCTTTGAGGTCGAAAATGGGCGCTTCGTTACTCGCAAGATACGTTCGCGCGCTGTTCCTTTTTCCTGCTGTGGCGGGTGCAGTGGTGCTCGCGAGCTGCGCGGACCGGCAGCCGACGGATCCAAGCCTCGCCGGGCCGCTGTTCGAGACCACGGCAACCAGCTGCCCCACGTTCGATGTTCCGCTCAGCGGGACTAATCGCATGACCCCCGCCACCCTTTGCGCGTCGCACGACGCTTTCAACTGGTACCTGACCCTCCAGCTGCGAGACCCGGCGAACGCGGCGGGTAGCGTGTTGCGCCTGCTGGCCAAGCAGGACGGTACGGACATCTGGGACGAGAAACTTTTCAAGCAGAGCGCGTATACCGACAATCATCGGCTGAGCCCGTATAGCACGACGACGCTCGATCACGATCAGCACGGCACGATCAGCCGGTCCGGTTCGAACGGCTCCTCTACCTATTACATCACGGTCCCGCGGTACCCAACGGTTTCCGCTGCCTCCACAGCTGGGTCTGTGCCTGATCCACAAGATCTGACCCTCACCGAAACGGTCGACTTCCGCATTCAGCTCGACCAGGGAGGCGACAGCGGATACTATCCGAGTGCCACAGGATGGGAAACGTACGTGTTCGAAGGAGACGATGAGACCCCGCCACCGCCGCCTGCGGACGATCCGCGGCCTGACCTCACGGTCATCACGAATGTTCAGGGCACGGTGCTGGTTCGTACTTTCCTAGAGGATGAGAGCAGCCTGACCGGCTACAACTCGGCGTACGACGACTACCGCGTGCAGCTTCCGGATTACTGCGACGAAACGCAAACGCCGAAGCTCTGCTTCACGACGTTCTACGATCTGCCGCAGGGTTCAAAGCCGGTTGTATCGGCGCTCGGCGGTCCGTGGTTCCTTGCCCGAGGAGAGCGTGAGGTAGCACCGAAGTATTTCGCATGGACGGAAAGACAAGGAACCAAGTTGCAGGAAGGCTACGTCTTCGTACAGAATCCGTCCTCAGCACTTTTCGGTGAGGGGGCCTCATTGCCGCTGATCCCGGACAACTACTACCCCGCGGTTGACAATGCATTGGCGCTGGATGGGAACGGCACAATCCAGATCACCCTCGGCAACACCGCGACGAGCATCGTCAAGTGCTACTTCGCGTCTGGCGTAAGGGAGGCTACGGTGCACGCGGTCCACCCCCTCACCGGCAATGTGCCGTCCGGTTTCGGTGGTTTGGGCGACCTTCAGCCGGGCCTCAGCCCGTTTGTGGATGGGTACACCCGTGACGGATCGGATCCGTGCGAGGTATACATCAACAATACCATATCCACCGTGCTCGCGGCTGAGGACGAGGCTGGAACCAAGTACAACATCCTCGTCGGTCCGGGTGAGACCGAAGCCGTGATGGTCCCGATCGCGAACTACTACGCAAGCCGATACGTGGTCGACCCATGGAACGATGCCTCTCCGCAGGACCTCGGGCAGGTGACCTACGGAGCCATCAGGGATGCGAACGGCGCTGAGACGCCCAAGTTTTCCGTGACCACGCAGGTTCGCGGGACGGTCACCAATAAGAAGAGGGAGACGTTCAACCGCTCCACGCTCGAGCTGCTCGTCGGCGGTCAGACGGTGAAGGTTACGGTCCTTTGCACCCGACCCAGCGGCGGCACCGGCAATCTCAACTGCACGGCGCAGGAGGTTTCCAAGGGCTGGGGAACCAAGGTGGCCGTGTCCGGGTTCGTGACCGTGGACGCGACTGGTTCCCGCGGCTACACGCGGGTCGACGTGGATCTCTCGGGCCTAGTCCCGCGCGGCACCGAGGTCCGGCTGCGGGTTCGGACGGGGGACAACGGCTCCGATAATGACTTCGCCCCGGACGATGGCTTGACGAAGGAGCCGAACATCGTGAACGGGTATGCAATCTACACGTTCGGCGGTGCTTCGGGCCAGAGCTGGAAGCTGACCTTCTGAGGATCGATGGAGGGTACCCG
>JACDAB010000127.1 GCA_013695665.1 Geodermatophilaceae bacterium
AGCTCCAGGCCGAAGGTGTTGCTCTCCTCGACGGTGATGACACCTTCCTTGCCGACCTTGTCCATCGCCTCGGCGATGAGCTCACCGATGCTGGAGTCGGCCGCGGAGATCGACGCCGTACTGGCGATCTGCTCCTTGGTCTCGACGTCGACTGCCGTGCGGCTCAGCTCTTCGCTGACCGCGGCGACGGCCTTCTCGATGCCCTTCTTCAGCTCCATCGGGTTCGCGCCGGCGGCGACGTTGCGCAGCCCCTCGCGGACCAGAGCCTGGGCGAGCACCGTTGCCGTCGTCGTACCGTCACCGGCCACGTCATCGGTCTTCTTGGCAACTTCCTTGACGAGCTCTGCCCCGATCTTCTCCCACGGGTCCTCGAGCTCGATCTCCTTGGCGATCGACACACCATCGTTGGTGATTGTCGGAGCGCCCCACTTCTTCTCCAGCACCACGTTGCGGCCCTTGGGACCGAGGGTCACCTTGACGGCGTCGGCGAGGATGTTCATTCCCCGCTCGAGGCCGCGTCGTGCCTCCTCGTCGAACGCGATCATCTTTGCCATGCGGCTGTGTCCTCCATGATTGGATACTCGTGGCCGGGCAGGGTGCCCGCGACGGACGGAACGGCACCGCCTCGGATTAGGTCCTCAGCAGTCCAGATCCTCACCATCCCGGCCAGTGTTCTGGCTGGCACTCACATGAGGAGAGTGCTAGTTCAGGTTTAGCACTCGACCGGGTCGAGTGCAAGCTCGTGCCCGCCCTGGTTCGAACGCCGGAAGGTGAGGAAAGCTGCCGTAATGCCAGCCACAGACATTGCCCTTCCGGTGGGACGGATCCCGCGGGTGGGGCTGGGTACATGGCAGTTGCGCGGCTCGGCGGCGCGGACAGCTGCAGAGGCCGCTCTCCAGGTCGGCTACCGGCACATCGACACCGCCACGATGTACCAGAACGAGGCCGAGATCGGCGCTGCGCTCACGGCGAGCGGCCTGGCCCGGGACGAGGTCTTCCTCACCACGAAGATCCCGGCCGAGCGCATTTCCGACGCCCGCCGGGTGCTGGAGGACAGCCTGTCCGCGCTCGGCGTCGACACGGTCGACCTGTGGCTGGCGCACTGGCCGCCGCCGGACATCGTCGGTGCCTGGCAGGCGATGCGGAAGCTCCGCGACGAGGGGCTCGCGCGAGCGATCGGGGTGAGCAACTTCGACCCGGCGCAGATCGACGAACTCATCACGGCGACCGGGGAGGCACCCGCTCTGAACCAGATCCGGTGGAGCCCCTCGGACTTCGACAGTTCTCGGCTCGAGCACAGCCGGTCGCGGGGCGTCGTACTGGAGGGTTACAGCGCGTTCAAGTCCGGGGCACTGACGTCGCCGGCAGTGGTCGACATCGCCCGATCGCTGGACCGGACACCGGCGCAGGTGGTGCTGCGCTGGCACATCGAGCACGACGTCGTGGTGATTCCGAAGTCGTCCAAGCCGGAGCGGCTGGCGTCGAACTTCGACGTCTTCGACTTCGGCTTGAGCGCGGACCAGGTCGCCCGGATCGACGCCCTCGCCCGGTAACTCACCCGCCTTTGCCCATGCGGTGGCTCCGCAAACCGGACAAATCGGGCGTTGCCGCGACCACTGCATGGGCAAAGGCATTCGGGCATGGGCGGTCAGGCGGTCAGCGCCAGGGCGGTACGCAGGCGCTCTGCGGTCCGTCGAGCCGCTAGCGGCCGTTCGATGTCGGACCAGGTCCAGCGCACTACCCGTGCGCCGGTGGCCTCGATCCGCTCCTGGCGTAGCTTCTCGGCTCGCAGGACGTCGGCGTCGGTGTACTTCGCGAGTCCGTCGGCCTCGCCGGCCACGCGCTGCAGCTCCCACCAGAAGTCGGTTCGCGCAATGAACAGCCCGTTGCGCAGCAGTGTCACCTGGCTGCGAGGCATCGGGATGGCGTGGTCGACGAAGAACAGCCGGGACAGCGACTCCAGCGGTGACTCAGCCGCTGGGTCGGATAGCTCCACGGCCCGCCCCGCCCGACGGATCCACGGCCAACCCCGGCAGGCCACAATCACCGCCAGCAGCTCGTCCCTCGCGACCTGGCGCGCGTGCAGAGCCGCGTCCATGGCCACCACCCCATCTCTCAGGGGGAGCAGCCTGCCGAGGTCGACAAGTGTCCGCGCCGCCGTGGTCACCGGTACGCCATCTACGGCGGTGACATGACGTGCGGGGAGCCGAGCTCGGTGGACGTGCACGCCAACCGGATCGGAGTGTCCCCAGGTCTCAGGCGACACCGTGAGCACGATCCGGTCGGCGCGCGCAGGGCGCAGCAGCACCAGCCCGTGCAGCAGCGCCGCAGTGCCGTGGCTGGCGACCCAGCCGCGGCCGAGCCCGGCTTCGGCGGCGGCGAGTTTCAGTCGGAGCGTGGGCTGCTGCGCCTCGGCGTACACGCCGTGTCGAATGGCGACCCAGCCGCGATGCGCGACCATCGTTCGAAGTCGGCCACGAGATACACCACAGCGCAGCAGGTCGGTGTACGACGCCGTCTCGCTGACCATGGCGCCATGGTGGTGCCGCGTCGACCGTCCTCGGCCGCATCATCCACAGCGTTCGCCTGCCTCCACAGATTCACACTTTGCCCATGCGGTGGCTCCGCAAAGCGGACAATCCACCCGCTGCGGCGACCACCGCATGGGCAAAGTGCCTGACAGGCAAAGGCGGGGCGAACGACTCAGTCCATGAGGCCGGCGGCGCGGACCGCTCGCAGCGTCGGCGCGATCGTCACCGACGGTCCGACCAGCCCCGCCACTGCCTCGAGCGTCTTCAGCCCGTCACCGGTGTTGTAGATGACGGTCTCGGCGTCAGGATCGAGCGCGCCCGACCCGAGGAGCCGGCGCAGGACAGCGACGGTGACCCCGCCGGCGGTCTCGCCGAAGATCCCCTCGGTGCGTGCCAGCACCCGGATGCCGTCGCGGATCTCCTCGTCCCCTACGGCGGCGAAGGACCCTGCGGTACGCCGTACCGCGTCGAGCGCATACGGGCCATCGGCCGGGTTGCCGATATTCAGCGATTTCGCGATCCCGGTGGGCCGGACCGGTTGCACGACGTCGTGCCCGGCGTGGAACGCGGTGGCGATCGGCGCGCACCCGGCGGACTGGGCGCCGAATACCCGCCACGGAGCGGCGTCGACGAGCCCGGTCATCACCAGCTCGGTGAACGCCTTGTCGATCTTCGTCAGCAGCGAGCCCGACGCCACGGGTACGACCACCTGGGCAGGCAGTCGCCAGCCCAGCTGCTCCGCTGTCTCGTAGCCGACCGTCTTGGAACCCTCGGCGTAGAAGGGACGCACGTTCTGGTTGACGAACGCCGTGGTCTCGAACTCGTCGGTCTCGGCCAGTTCGCTGGTCAACCGGTTCACATCGTCGTAGGAGCCCTCGACCGCGACCAGGGTGCAGCCGTAGACCGCGCTCTGCACCACCTTGCCCGGCTCGAGGTCGGCCGGAATGAATACCATCGACGACATCCCGGCCCGGGCTGCGTGGGCGGCCACCGAGTTCGCCAGGTTGCCGGTCGAGGCGCAGGCCAGTCGCTCGTAGCCGAAGCCGCGGGCTGCGGTGGCGGCCATCGAGACCACCCGGTCCTTGAACGAATGTGTCGGGTTCGCGCTGTCGTCCTTGACCCACAGCGAGCGCATGCCCAGGGCCGCAGCCAGCCGGTCGGCACGCACCATCGGGGTGAAACCGGGGTTCAGCGACACCCGGCCCGCCGGGTCCTGCCCGACCGGGAGCAGACCGGCGTACCGCCAGAGGTTCGGCGGCCCGGCCTCGATCTGGGACCGGGTGACCGCGCCCAGTGCGGCGGTGTCGTAGCCGACCTCGAGCGGGCCGAAGCACTCAATGCAGGCGTGCACCGGGCTGAGCGGATACCGGGCGCCGCAGTTGCGGCACACCAGCCGATCGGCGGGACATTCGACCAACGATGCAGTGAGTGTCATGCGGGCGAGGCCTTTCCGCTCATCTTTCCCGCGACGTCGCGCGGGACGGAATTGGCACCTGTCACGATCGGCCTCGCCGGTCGGCGAGCAAACGTGGTGGTTGCCGGGGCTTCAACGGGCCGTTCCCTCTGCCCCTCGGGATGAGATGTTCAGTTGTGCACGCCACTCTATCCGCTACAGCCGATGCCGCATCCAGACGTTCGGTTCGACGTAGACACCGAGGTCCCGCGGCACGTCGACCAGCACCGGAACAAGCGCACTCTCGACGATCGTCGGCCCGTCGGTGTCGAACGGCTGCCCGGCCCACGACCTCCATTGCGCGAGCGACCCGGTGATGACCATGGACGCCGGCGCCACCTTCTCGATGACGGCGCCCAGCCGGGCGTGGGTCCGCAGCCACGGGTCCGCCGGCAACCCGTCATCGCGCACCCGGAAGGCGTAGTCAGACATCGGCGTACCGGGTTCGAGGTGCTTC
>JACDAB010000131.1 GCA_013695665.1 Geodermatophilaceae bacterium
CCTGTACGTCGCCTGCGAAGGCCGGCTGGTCACCATCGTCGACGGGGCCCAGGCCGACGCCGCGCTGACCGCCCTGCGGGGACACCCCCTCGGAGCCGGCGCTGCCATCATCGGGCGGATCAAAGACGACCCGCCCGGCCTGGTACTGCTCAAGACCTCCTTCGGCGGCACCAGGATCGTCGATCTACTCGTGGGGGACCCGCTCCCACGAATTTGCTGACGGCGTCCCCAGGGACGGAAAAGGAGCACAGGATGACCGAGAATCACGGCGGAATGGCCGACCCCCAGGACGTGCCCGAGGCTGAGAAGTACGGCACCCACGGATCCCCGGACAGCGACGCAGATCTCGACGCCGAACTGCGTGAGGGCACCTCCAAGGCATTCGACGCCGACAACGCGGACCCGCCCGGTCCGGGCCGCGAGGTGTCCGAGGAGGAACGCGCGGGCGTGTCCGCCACCGACACCACGGCTGCGACGCCCCTGGGTGTCGGCGAGTCGGTCTCCCGTCGCGGCGAGGACGTCGTCAAGCAGGAGGGTGAGGAAGCCGGTCGGGAGACCACCGGCTACAAGGACGGGCGGCCGGTAGGCACCTCGGATGAGCGGTCGGGCACCTCGGTGGATCCCGGTGGCAGCAAGTCGAGCACCGGCACGGACATGCCGCCCGGCGACGGGGGCGGCTAACGGCCTTACGTCGAACGCGTCGGCCTTATCGGCGGCCAGCCGGGTCCGTCCAGTGTGTTGTCCGTAACCAGTTCCGCTGGGGGCCGGCCGCGTCGCTTGCAGCGCGACGGTGACCGTGAGGCCGGACCTGCGGCTCTCGCTCACGCCAGCTCGACGATAGAGGGCAGCCCCGTTCCTGCCTGCAGGCCAGGCTGAGTGCGGGCGGCGACCGCGACCTGTCCGAGGCTGATGCCGCCGTCATTGCAGGGGACCTGTGCGTGGGTCAGCACCCGCAGGCCCGCGCGCTCCAGCCCGTCGATGACAAGGTTCAGGAGGACGACGTTCTGGAACACCCCGCCGGACAGCGCGACGGTGTCGAGCCCGTGGCCGCGGGCCGCCGCGGCGGCCGCCTGCACAGTTGCTGCCGCGAACCCCCGATGGAACCGCGCCGCGATGGTGGGGACGCCGGCCCCGCGACGCAGATCGTGCACCACGGCCCGGATCAGGTCGCGGCCCAGCAGCAGGCCGTCGCGCACGCCCATCGGGTAGCTGCCCGCCTCGGCTCGATCGACGCGCTGCTCCAACTCGATCGCCGCCTGCCCCTCGAAGCTCACCTCGTCGCGGACCCCGGTCAGCGCTGAGACCGCATCGAAGAGCCGCCCGGCACTGGAGGTGAGCGGCGCGTTGACGCCGCGGGCGGCCATCGCCTGCACCGGCGCCCAGCGGTCCGCGTGGCGCAGCGCCACCTCCAGACCCGTCGGCAGCTCCTCGCCGTAGGCCACCTGCAGGTACGCCGCCGCCATCCGCCACGGTGCTCGGATGGCCGCGGAACCGCCGGGGAGCGGAACGGGTTCGAGGTGCGCGAGCCGGCGGAAGCCGGTCAAGTCGGCGAGCAGGATCTCACCGCCCCACAACGTCCCGTCGCTCCCGAACCCGGTCCCGTCGTAGGCCACGCCGATGACCGGGCCGACTGCTGCGTTGTCCACGAGGCACGAGGCGATGTGGGCGTGATGATGCTGTACGCCGATTACGTCGACGCCGGTGAGGTCCACCGCATATTTCGTGGACAGGTACTCCGGGTGCAGATCATGGGCCACCACCTCGGGTGCGATGTCGAAGAGCATCCCGAAGTGCTCGATCCCGTCCTGGAAGGACCGCATCGTCTCGTAGTTCTCCAGGTCCCCGATGTGGTGGGACACGAACGCCTGCCTGCCGCGGGCTAGGCAGAACGTGTTCTTCAGCTCCGCACCGACGGCGAGCACCGGCCGGGGACAGTCCAGCGGCAGTGTGATCGGCTCGGGTGCGTAGCCGCGGGATCGGCGTACCGGCCGGGGACGCCCGCGCACCACGCGGACCACCGAGTCATCGGTGCGCATCCGGATCGGCCGGTCGTGCAGCAGGAAGCCGTCGGCGATGCCGCTCAGCCGGGTGACTGCCTCGTCGTCGAGGTAGGCGATGGGTTCGTCGGAAACGTTGCCGCTGGTCAGCACGAGGGGGCTGCCGACGGCCTGCGCCAGCAGATGGTGCAGCGGCGTGTAGGGCAGCAGCACGCCGAGCTGGTCGTTCCCGGGTGCCAGCGCCGCTGGGAGAACCACGTCCCGACGGCGGGGCAGCACAACGATCGGGCGGCGGTGCCCGGTGAGCAGCTCCGCGGCCACCTGGCCTACCTCGCACCAGGACCGGGCGACGCCGAGATCGGGCATCATGACGGCGAACGGCTTGTCCTCGCGGTGCTTGCGGCCGCGCAGGGTCGCCACCGCCTCCTCGGATCGGGCATCCACGGCCAGGTGGTAGCCCCCGAGGCCCTTCACCGCCACGATCGATCCGGCCCGCAGCAGATCCGCTGTTGTGCCGATCGGATCACCCGTCGACGCCGTACCGTCCGGCCCGATCAACCGCAGCGTCGGACCGCAGACCGGGCAGCACACCGGCTGGGCGTGGAAGCGGCGGTCGCCTGGATCGTCGTACTCCCGCCGGCAGTCCTGGCACATCGCGAAGCCGGCCATGGTCGTGGCCGCCCGGTCGTAGGGCACGCCCGTGACAATCGTGAAACGCGGTCCGCAGTTCGTGCAGTTGATGAACGGGTACCGGTAGCGCCGGTCGGCCGGGTCGGCTAGCTCGGCGAGGCAGTCCGCGCAGGTCGCGGTGTCCGCGGAGATGAGCGTGCGGCGGGGCCCGTCAGGGCTGGTCAGCTCGATCTGGAAGCCGTCGACACCGGTGGCCGGGACCGGTTCGCACCGCAGCTCGTCGATCCGGGCCAGCGTTGGCGCCCGTGAACGCAGCGCGGCGGTGAACTCGGTCACGGTCTCGGCCGTCGCCTCGGCCTCGATCAACACACCCGCGGCGGTGTTACGGACGAACCCGGCGACCGCCAGCTCACCGGCGAGGCCGTAGACGAAGGGCCGGAATCCGACGCCCTGCACGATCCCCTCGATGTGGATGCGGACGCGGACCATCTACCGCAACGCCAGTTGGGTCAACTCCCAGAGGACGTTGTACGTCGTGGTCTGTGCCTCCTGGATGCGGTGAACCGAGGCCGACGGTATGACGAAGAGGTGGTCGATGGTGTCGGCCTCGGCCATCCGCCCGCCCTCGTAGCCGGCGAAACCCACGGTGAGCATTCCGCGGCGGGCGGCCTGGTCGAAGCCGGCGAGCACGTTCGCCGACCCACCGCTGGTCGACAGGCCGACAGCGATGTCCACGGCGCTGCCCTGCGCGGCGAGTTGGCGGGCGAAGACCACCTCGAAACCGACGTCATTGGACAGGGCGGTGAGTACGGCGACATCGTTGGTCAAGCTCACCGCAGGCAACGCACGGCCATCGGTGGCGGGGTTGAGGAACAGCTGGGCCACTGCCTGCGCGTCGCTGCTGCTCCCGCCGTTTCCGAAGGTGAACAGCCGGCCGCCGGCGGCGAACCGGTCGGCCATGTCCTGCGCGCAGGCGATCAGCGTGTCGGCGAAATGCCCGGCGAGCTGCTGGCGCAGCACGACGATCTCGCGGGCCTTGTCCGCAGTGGATTCGGCAACCGCGCGGAGCAGAGGAGTGACGTCGCTCTGCTCGGCGTACAGGAAGGGGTAGAGCGCCTCCATGCTCACCGGCACACCTCGCTGCGCCGGCTCACGGGGTGACCACAGCGATCGCTTCCTTGGCGTGGACGAGGACGGTGTCGCCGATGGTTGCCGTCACCAGCGCGATGCTGACCTGCTCCATGCTTTGCCCGGTATCGACAAGTGCAATGTCGTCGTCGAGCAGTTCGACGATGCGGACGGGCACTGCCTGATCGGAGCAGGTGATACAGACCTCGCCGTAACAGGCGGGAATCTCCGGTCCGCTCATGAGCGGATCACCGCCGGGCCGAGGAGGCCGGGCTGTTCGAGGAACACGTGCACCAGTTCCCAGAGGACGTGGTAGACGGTGACATGAACCTCCTTGACGATGTGGGGGTCGCTGCTGTGCGCCCGGATGACATGGGCGACCGCAGGGATGGCGGCGATATCCGGTCCGTCACCGACCGTGCCGTCGCCGACGAGGGCCACCGTGAGCAGCCCCAGCTGGTCTGCGGCAACGAGGCCGGCCGCGACATTGGCGCACCGTCCTGACCCCGAGATTCCCAGGGCGATGTCCTCCGGGCGGGCGAGCAGCCGCACCTGGGCGGCGAAGGTATCGACGAAGGCGCCGGCCGCGGCCAGACCGCTGAAGTACGCCGCGTCGTTCGTCAGGGACAGCGCCGGCAGTGCCCGCTTGCCGACGATGACCGGGTGGATGAACTCCACCGCGAGGTGTGCGGCATCGGTGGCCGCGGCGCCGTTGCCGAAGACCAGCAGCCGCCCGCCGCGGTGGAACCGGGCAGCCATGGCATGACAGGCGGCGGCCACCTGGTCGGCGTCGCCGGCCAGCGCCGTACCAGCCTCGTCGCGTCGACGGAATGCGGACTCGACGGCAACCCGGTCGAGTCGTCTGACCGGTCGTGTCATCCCTACCGCCCGGTGTGTCGCATAGGTGCCGGACGGGGCGCCACAGGGGGCTCAGCCGAAGCGGGCGCGGTGTCCGACACTCCGGCGCTGCATGCCGTTGCGGCGCCGTTGACGCCGCCGTTGACAGCGCCGGCCTTGCCGGCGTATCTCCTCAAGTACGCTTCCAGAGCCTCGCGGGTGTCGCTGATCGAGTGCGCCCATTCCTCCAGCTGGGCCTGTCCGATCTCGGTCAGGTGATAGGTACGCCGGGCCGGGCCGGACTCCGACAACCCCCACGTCGAGCGAACCGCGCCGATGACCTCGAGTGCGTGCAGTGCGCGGTAGACGCTGCCGGGATCGCCCTCGGCCGGAAGAAAGCACTTCAACCGCTCCAGCAGGGCATAGCCGTGGTCGGGATGTTCGAGGAGCAGTAGCAGCAGACAAGGTTGCACGAAGTTGCGCGGCTCACCATGTCGCATTGTCGGGCCCCCATTGGACGGCCAGAGCGTCGGAAGCCCCGTTGCCGTCCGAACGCCGATAGTTGCACTGCCTCGACGGCCACACAAGGGGAACCGACACACCCGCCCGTGACGCCGCGGTTGTGCTGCGGGATGCTTGCCAAAGCAGCGCCACCGGCCGGCCGAGGAGTTCACGTGGGTTACCCAGAAGGGCTTCTTGCCACCGACGAGAAGGTCGTCAAGCACCTCCACCCACACTGGCTCACCCTGGTCGGCCCGGTGCTCATCCTGCTGGTCGTGATCGCCGCCGCGTCCTTCGGCGTGGCGGCCATCCCTGAGGGTGATGCTCAGACCTGGGTCCGCCTGGCGATCCTGCTCGCCGCAGCGGCTGTCCTCGTGATCTTCACCCTGGTACCGGTGCTGCGCTGGGCCACCACCCACTACGTGATCACGAGCCACCGGGTGATGTTTCGCGTCGGCGTTTTCAACCGGCACGGCAAGGATGTCGCGTTTACCCGGATCACCGACGTCGCCTACCGGCAGTCGCTGTGGGACCGGATCGTCAAGGCGGGAACGCTCACCATCGAGTCCGCCGGCGAGGGTCCCGCTCAGGTGCTCGACAACGTGCCGAACTCCGACCGCATCCAGCAGTTGATCAACCACCTGGTGGAGGAGGACTCCGACCGACGGGCCCGGGAGGCTGGCCGACACTACGGGCAACGTTACGGCGGGTCGGGGGGCGGGTCGGACGGCGGGCAGGTGGACCTCGGCCGCGAGCAGACCCAGCAGCTGCGCCGCCCCGACTGACCGCCTGCTCAGGACGCGAGACGACCGCCACGTCGTAGGCAAAGCCGACTTTGTCTAGTTCACCGTACGACGAGCAGGCGCTCACGGCGGGGGACCAGCTCGCCGATCAGCGGTGCACCGGGGATCTCGCCGGCGAGCAGGAGGCCGCCCGACGTCTGCGCGTCGGCGAGCAGCAGGGCCTCGTCCTCGTCGACGGCTGCGAGATCGGCGTACGGGCGGACCCAGTCCAGGTTTCGTCGGGTCCCGCCGCTGACGTGACCGTCGCGTAAGGCTTCACGGGCGCCGGCAAGATAGGGCACCGCTGCGGCGTCGATGACGGCGGTGACGTTGCTGGCGCGCGCCAGCTTGAGCAGGTGGCCGAGCAGGCCGAAGCCTGTTACGTCGGTCCCGGCTACGATTCCGGCGGCGAGGGCGGCTTCGGCCGCGTCGCGATTGAGCGTGGTCATCGATGCGACGGCCTCGGCGGATACCTCGCCGGTGGCCTTGTGCCTGCTGTTGAGCACGCCGATGCCGAGCGGCTTGGACAGCGACAGGGGCAACCCGGCTATCGCCGCGTCGTTGCGGATGAGCCGTCCGGGATCGGCGATGCCTGTCACCGCCATGCCGTACTTCGGCTCGGGGTCATCCACGCTGTGGCCACCGGCCACATGGCAGCTCGCGCTGTGTGCGACGTCGAGCCCGCCCCTGAGCACCTCACGGGCCAGCTCCATCGGCAACACGTCTCGTGGCCAGCCCAGCAGGTTGATCGCGACGAGCGGCCGACCGCCCATTGCGTAGACGTCGGACAGGGCGTTGGCGGCGGCGATCCGACCCCAGTCATAGGGGTCGTCGACGACCGGGGTGAAGAAGTCGGCGGTGAGGACGAGCGCGTGTCCGCCGTCGATGCGCACGACCGCCGCGTCGTCGCCGTCATCGAGGCCGACGAGCAGTTCCGCCGAACCGGGCGGTGCGCCGGTGCTGAGCAGCCCGGCGACGACT
>JACDAB010000145.1 GCA_013695665.1 Geodermatophilaceae bacterium
GTGCTGGTCGCTGCCGGCGTGCCGGGGGCGGTCGCCGGGTCGGGCACCGGGAGACCGTGCCGGCCGGCCCGCCGCACGAGCGCCTGCGCGAGCGCCAGCGCCGGCTGTGAGCGGGCGACCCCCTCGGTCACCGAGGTCCGGCCCTTCTCCGCCCGCTTGATCTGCTCCCAGTTCGCCGCCACCTCGGATGCACCGCTGACCGGGCGCTCGGTGAAGACGTGCGGGTGGCGGCGTACCAGCTTGTCGACCAGACCGGCGGCGACGTCGTCGATCCCCCACGGGTCCTGCTCGGCCTCCTCGGCCAGCCGGGCATGGAAGGCCACCTGGAGCAGGACGTCGCCGAGTTCCTCGCGCAGCGCGTCGAGGTCGTCGTCGACCAGGGCGTCGTAGGCCTCGTAGACCTCCTCGAGCAGGTAGCGGCGCAGGCTCTCGTGCGTCTGCTCGGCGTCCCAGGGGCAGCCGCCGGGCGAGCGCAGCCGGTCCATGACGGCAACAACGTCGAGCAGGCGGGAGCCGGGTGGATCCCATGAGCCGAAGACCACATCGAGTTCGGCCCCGCCGTGCTCCCGGGCGACGAGGTCACCGAGGGCACGCACGAGTTCCGGGTCACCGTCCGGACCGGCGAGCCAGACCACCCCGGAGTCCCCGCGGGCGAGGTCGCGCAACGTGCGGGCAGCGGCGCGGGGATCCTCCACCGTGAGCCCGGTCACCGGTACGCCGGCCGCCACCAGGGCTGCCCCTGCCGGGTCGCTCGGATCGGCGGCGTACACCGGGCCGGAACGGGCAACCTCCCAGCCGGCCCAACTCAGCAGACCCGGGGGGAGCCGGGGGCTCGTGGCCAGAAGACGTACCCGGTCGGGCACCTCAGTTCAGAACGGGCTCGGCGTCGGGCTGCTCGGCGTCGAGGACGTCGACCACATCGCGGTCGTCCGGGACCAGCGTCCCGGAGTCGTCGAAGGTCCCGTAGCGCGGATTGACGGTGATGTCCAGGGAGTCGCGCACCGACTGCAACTCCACGTCGAGGGCTGCCTGCACCGCCTGAGCTGCCTGCTGCTCCAGGGTCGGGCGGATGTCCTCGAAGCTTGGGTAGCTGATCCCGGTGATGAACACGACGGTGATCTCGCCGGTCGGCACGAGGGCCTCGGCGAATCCCTGCCCGGCCACCAGGGACGCAGGGTCGGGCACGATCGAGGTCAACTGCTCGGCGGTCACCGACTGCGGGGCCGGCAGCGTGTTCTCGTTCGGGTACGCCGCCGCCACCTCGGCGTACGTCGTGGGATTGGCCGTGAGCTGCGCCAGGACGTCATCGGCGGTGGCCTGGTCGACGACGGTGACAAGGCCGACGTCGAATTGCGCAAACTGCTCGCGCGTCATGTCGTAGACCTCTTGGAGGGCCGAGTCGCTCAATCCCTCGTCCAGGCCGGCCTCCTCGGCGATCTCCTCGCCGAGAATGAACCGTCGTACCTGCTCACGGACGTCGTCCTCGGTGCGCCCCTCCGCCGCCTGCTGGGCGAAGAACGCCTCCGGATCGCCGGACTGGGCCAGGACCTCGTTCAATCGATCGCTGACGTCGGCAGTGGACACCTCCGCGCCGTAACGCGCGGCCGCTTCGTCGTACACCTCGGTGGCAATGAGGTCCTGCAGCACGACAGTCCGGTATTCCGCGATCCGATCCTGGAACAGCTCGGCGATGACCTCGTTGTCGAGCCCGGTCCGCACCGCCTCGTCGAGTGCGGTGGCGGTGATGACCTCGTCACCGACGTACGCCGCCACACCGGGAGACGTGCGGCAGGCCGAAACGGCAAGCAGAGCAAGGACCACGGCCGCGACGGCGGCCGGCCGGAGCAGGTGACGGTGTGTGCGCACGCATGTCCTCGGTCGACGGCTCGGGGTTCCCAGCCTGCCACACCACCCTCGCTATCGGCTGCGCGGCACCTTTCGCTGCAATGCTCCCTGTGTCGCAGACAGGAATGGTGCCGAAGATGCCACTTTCGGACCCGCGGTGGCATCTTTCGCTGCTCTGCTCAGAACAGCGTTCTCAGCCGGCGGCGTTGACCGGCGGCAGCACCGCCGCCAACAGGCCGGTCACCCACTCCAGCAGAGCCTGGTCGCGCAGCGGCTCCCCGCCGGTCGACGGGCGGGGGATGGACAGCGTGCGTACGGCGGACTTGTGGACGCTGCCCGGGTACAGC
>JACDAB010000167.1 GCA_013695665.1 Geodermatophilaceae bacterium
CGATAGCTCAGGCGCTGCCTCTGGCCCCCTGAGTTGCGGCGGCGTCCTCCACCAGAGCGAGCACCGCGCGGGCGGTGGTCCGAGGGTCCTCCAGCTGTGCGGTGTGGCCGATATCGGGCAGGACGAGCAGCCGCGAGTCGGGAATGGCCGCTGCCGTACGGGACGCCAGGGACACGTGCACGAGGCGGTCCCGCTCGCCCCAGATGACCAACGTGGGCGACCGTACCGAGCGCGCCTGCCGCCACGCCGAGGCTGCGCCACGGTTGAAGTAGCTGCGGACGAGCCCGCGCAGGCTGCTGGTGAAGGCATCCATTGCCCACGGCAACTCGTTGCGACGGCGGACCTCATCGGCAGCTTCGGCCAGCCGCTGCTCCGGAATACGGGTCGGATCGGCGAAGCACAGCTCGATCACCGCGCGGGCCCGCTGTTCCGGGGTGAGCCGTGACAGGCGGCGCTCGGCCAGCCGGGAGAAACCTGGCAGCAGTAGCAACGGAATCAGCGGATCGGAGCGCCCGGGTGTACGAAACCCCGGCATCGCCGGGCTGATCAGGGTGAGGGTCCGGACGAGATCCGGGCGGGTGGCCGCCACGATGAGACAGACCAGACCGCCCAGACTGTTTCCCAGCAGGTGGACCGCACCCCTCCCGCGCGCCTCGATCAGTCCGGTGACGACGCGGACCAGCGCAGGGATCGAGTAGTCGCCGCCCGCCGCGGCAGGGGATCGACCGAAGCCGGGCAGGTCGACCGCCTCGCCGTCGAGCCGCTCGGAGAGCAGGCCGGCCAGGTCGGTCCAGTTCGTGGACGCCCCGCCCAGGCCGTGCACGTACAGCGCCGGCTCCGCCGTTGCCCGACGGGCCGGCGTGCGACGGAGGAAGACCTCGCAACCATCGGCGGAGACGCACTCCCCCGGCCAGGGCGGCAACGTGCCCGTGAGCTCGGGCAGCCGGGTGTCAGACAAGTGAGCGGGGCGCATCACCGGACGGTACGTCGGAACTGTCGATCGAGCACGCCAGCGCACCAGCCGCAGATGAGAGATGTCTCATCGCAGTCTCATCGCCGCGACATGAAGCGCCCGCATGCTCAACCTGCCCGGCCCCGCGTGAGGGCCGAACCAGCCTGAGGAGTTCGCCATGCACAGCAGCATCAAGATGGTCATCGCGGTAGGTGTGGCGGCAAGCGTGCTCGCCGTCCCGTCCGTAGCGCACGCAGAAGAGAGGACCTGCCGGGGCACCCTCGGCGCGGTCACGGTCGACAACCTGCGAGTGCCCGACAACGCCACCTGCACCCTGCAGGGGACAAGGGTGAAGGGCACCATCAAGGTCGAGTCCAACGCGCAGCTGACCGCCACATCGGTCAACGTCGTCGGCAACGTGCAGGGGGAGAACTTCCGGGCGGTCAAGCTCACCCGGTCCACCGTGGGCGGCTCGGTCCAGCTCGTGCAGGGTGGCACGGCGACGATCCAGGGCAACAAGATCGAGGGCACGCTGCTCTTCGACGACAACGGCGGGCGGATCGTCGCGGGCAACAACACCATCGACTCCGACCTGCAGGCCTTCCAGAACACCGGCGGTGTTCAGGTCAAGAGCAACCGCATCGACGGCAACCTGCAGTGCAAGGAGAACCGCCCAGCGCCGACCGGTGGCGCCAACATCGTCCAGGGAAACAAGGAAGACCAGTGCTCGCGGCTCTGAGCTAGCCGCTGATCGACACGTACGACATGGGCTACCGCCGGATCGCCAGGCGGTAGCCCATGTTGCGTACCGTCTCGATCACCGATGGGCCGAGCTTGCGGCGCAGGTAGCGGACATAGACGTCCACGACGTTGGAGCCGGGGTCAAAGTCGTAGCCCCACACCGCGCTCAACAGCTGCTGGCGGCTGAGCACCTGGTCCGGGTGGCGCAAGAAGGTCTCGGCCAGGGCGAACTCCCGCGCTGTCAACTCGACCGTCTGGCCGCCGGTGGTCACCCGGCGGGTGCGTAGGTCCAGCATGATGTCGCCGACACGAAGCAGCGTCGGCTCCTCCATCCGATCGACCCGCAGCCGGGCGCGGACGCGGGCGAGGAGTTCCTCGAAACGGAACGGCTTGGTCATGTAGTCATCCGCACCGGTCTCGAACCCGGTGATCGTCGAGTCGATCTCGTCGCGTGCGGTCAGGATGACCACCGGCATCCGCTCGCCACGCTGGCGAATCTCGGCCAGCACGGCCATCCCGTTCTTTCCGGGCAAGCCGAGGTCCAGCACCATCAGGCTGAACTCCTCATCCCGTGCCAGGGCAGCCGCCGACACGCCGTTGTCAACGACAACCGTCGAGAAGCCGTTGGCAGCAAGGCCTTTGGCGACGAAGGCGGCGATCCGAGGCTCGTCCTCGGCGATCAGGATGGCGGACACGCATACTCCTAGTGGTCGGGTACTCCTAGTGGCCGGGCAGGACGAGGGTGAAACGCGACCCCACGCCCAGTGCGCTGGACAACTCGATTTCTCCGCCGTGGGCATCGATGATGGCGAGCACGATCGCGAGACCGAGGCCGGCACCGTCGGGGCTGCGCCTCCGATCGCGACCCCGGGCGAAACGCTCGAAGATCCGTTCGTGGTCGTCGGGGCTGATCCCGGTGCCAGTGTCCTGCACCCAGATCCGGACCTTGCCACCTCCGCTCTCCGATCCGAGCGTGATGACGCCGCCGCGCTCGGTGTGGCCCACTGCGTTGCGAACGAGATTCAAGACGGCCTGGGTGAGCCGCTGCCCGTCGGCGACAATGACGCCGGTTGCCTCTGCGTGCAGGACCCAGTCCCGGTCGCCGAGGGCGGACGCCTTAGTGAACACATCGCCGACGAACGTCTCGAGGTCTAAAGGCTCAGGGCGCAGGAAGTCCGGCGTCTCGGAGCGGGCCAGCAAAAGCAGGTCGTCGACCATTCGAGTCATCCGGTCGAGCTCGTCGGTGACGATCGCCATGGTCTCGGCGCGTTCCTCCGGATCGTCGCCGAGCATCTCCAGATGGCCGCCGATGATGGTGATGGGGGTTCGGAGTTCGTGTCCGGCGTCGCTGATGAACGTCCGTTGCGTCTCGAAGGACAGCGCGAGCCGATCGACCATCGCATTGAAACTGCGCGCCAGTTCCGCGACCTCGTCGTTACCTCGTATCGGGATCCGTTTCCCGAAGGCTCCCTCGGTGATCGTCCGCGCGGTGTCCGTGACCTCCTGTATCGGGCGAAGGAGACGACCGGCCACGAACCAGGCGGCTGCGGTGGCCAGCAGCAGACTCACCAAGAGGACCGCAGCGGTGATCAACACGGAAGACTCGATGCGTGCCTGCCGATCCCCGACGAAGTTCGCCACGACGAATGTGCCAGTCGTGACTCCATCCGTCGCCAACGGTACGGCGAGGTACCTGACCGGTCCGGACGGCGTGCTCAGCTCGCCGGCTTCGCTCATGGTGAGCTGACGCCAGCGATCGACCAGCGCAACGTCCTCCACCAACGGCTCAGGGGAGAGCGTCGATCGGGGCGGCTGGCCCTCGACGAGGGCGATGAATACCTCGCCATCATTCGGGAGGTTGCGGCTGAGGAAGGTGTCCAGGATCGCCTTGACGTCGTCGCCGAACGGCACGCCCGTTTCCGGGTTGACACCTTCGCGGGCCAGCGTGCTGAGTTCTTGAGCCTCTTGCTCCAGCGACTCGGTGGTCTGCGCGTCGAGTCGTTGCAGCAAGGCCTCTCGCTGCAGAATCAGCCCTACGGCGATCGCGCCGGCCAGCAGCACCACGTACCAGCCGAGGATGCGGATGCGCACTCCGGACGGGGGCCGGCGCGGTGACTGCTCGGGGGCCGGCTCAGCCATCGTCGTCGTCGTCGCCCCCGCCGTCGTCTCCCCCGTCGTCGTCGTCGTCGTCATCATCATCACCACCGTCGTCATCGTCGCCGGCCCCGCCGCCGTCATCGTCACCGCCGCCGCCGTCGTCGTCACCGCCGTCGTCGTCGTCGTCAGGCGGGGGCGGGGGAGGGGGCGGGGCTGCGGTCGTCGGCGGCGGAACCACGACCGGCGGTGGCGCCGTGGTCTGGACGGGAGTGGGGCTGGCCGGGACGGAGGCGGTGCTGGGGCCGGAGGTGGTCGCCGGCACCAAATCGATCGGGGGGACGAACGGAGCGCCGCCGCCGGCAGTTGCCCGCAAGGCCACCATGATGAGAATGGTGAGAGCGCCGAGGGCAACGACAACTGTGGCGTTCCAACTGCGCGTCACGAGCGCCCCACATCCTTTCGACGGCCCCACTATCGATCGCCATCGTGAGCCGATCGTGAGACGCGGGTGAGAAACTTCTCATCTACCGCTGGCGGGCGGGGCGCTGAGTCGCCGACGGGCGCGTGGCCCTGGGCAGCCGCGACACGACGTCGCCGTGGCCATCATCGTCACTGCCGCCGGGTATCGCTGCTGCCACTCCCCGGCCGCGTCCTGGTGGCACCACACTTGACGCCCATCGCATCCCCAGAACCCAGAAACGCGAAGATCTTCCCGCCCACCTTGGCAACCAGGTCCCCGGGCCGCAGTTCGTCAGGACCAGCCCCCGGCTTGTCCAGGCAGTAGTACACGACGGCGTCGTACTCCATGAATGGATCGTGCTCGCGATACCGCCTGGCCGCTAGGCTCCGGCGATGACCCGCGGGGGCGGTGAGCGCGCTGATCGGGATTCCGACGCCACGCCCCGTGGCCACCGGATGCCGCGGCCGGCTCGGCGCGAACAGCTGCTGCGGGCCGCCCAAGAGGTTTTCGTGGCCCAGGGTTACCACGGCGCGGCAATGGATGACATCGCAGACCGCGCGGGTGTCAGCAAACCGGTGCTGTATCAGCACTTCCCCGGCAAGCTCGAGCTCTACCTGGGTCTGCTCGACACCCAGATCGACGACCTCATCCAGGGCATCCGGTCAGCGCTCGGGGCGACCACCGACAACCACGCGCGGGTGGCCGGGGCCGTGGGTGCCTATTTCGACTTCGTGGACAGCAAGAGCGAGGCCTTCCGCCTCCTCTTCGAGCCCGACCTACGTAGCGACCCGGCGGTCCGGGAGCGGGTCCGGGCATTCCTGCAGGCCTGCGTCAGCGCGACCGCAGAGACCATCGCCGAGGACACCGGTCTCACGCCGCCGCGGGCGCACCTGCTGTCCTCGGGTCTGACCGGGCTCGCCGAGATGAGCGCCCGCTGGTGGCTCGAGCACCGGGACACCGTCGACAAGGCAGCGGCGGTCGAGTTGATGTCTGCGCTGGCCTGGCGAGGCATCTCCGGCTTCCCGGTGCAGGACGGCGGTTCGCCTGGTTCGCCGTCGGCGTAGCCCACGACGCGGACCGGCGTACAAGCCTGGGATAGCCTCGGAGTACAGAGCCATCAGATGATCGTGGGAGGACAGCGGTGGAGGTCAAGATCGGTGTGCAGCAGTCACCGCGGGAACTCACCATCGACTGCTCGCAGACCCCCGCGGAAGTGGAGAAGGCAGTGTCCGAGGCCATCGCCGCCGACGCCGGCGTGCTGATGCTCACCGACGACAAGGGCCGCAAGCTCATGATCCCGGCCGCGCGCATCGCCTATGTCGAGATTGCCGAGGCGGACACCCGCAGGGTCGGCTTCGTCGTCGGATAACGCTGCCGCCTACGTACTGAGACCCAGCGTCTGCATCCGCCGTGAGTGGGCGGTGGTGATGCGTTTGAGCAGGGCTGCTACTCCGGCGAGGTCGCCGGTCCCGGCCACGATCAACTCGGCAATTCCGTCGCGTTCGGCAATCACCCGTTGGGACTGGGTCATCGCCTCCCCCACGAGCCGCCGCGCCCAGAGCGCCAGCCGGCCGGCGACCGCAGGATCGTTCGCAGTGGCGGCGCGAACCTCGCGGACGGCGAAATCGGCGTGGCCGGTGTCGGCGAGCACTTCGAGGACGAGATCCCTCGTGTCGGGGTCCAGCAACCGCGCAACCTCGCGGTAGAAGTCGGCAGCCAGCCCGTCTCCGACGTAGGCCTTGACCAGACCCTCGAGCCAGGTGCTGGGGCGGGTGGAGTTGTGGAAGGCGTCGATGGCTGCCACGAACGGTGCCATCGCGACCTCGACATCGCCGCCGCGGGCCCCGATCTGTCGGTGCAGCACCGTGTAGTGACCGATCTCCGCGGCGGCCATCTGCGCCAGCGCCGCTCTGCCCGCGAGGGTCGGAGCCAGCCGGGAGTCCTCGGCGAGACGATCGAACGCGGTCAGCTCTCCGTAGGCGAGGACACCGAGTAGATCGATCACCGCCGGAGCGGTCTGACGGGTCAGGGTGGGGCTCCTCACAGCGCCGAACGGGACGCGCCGACCCTACTCGTCAGGTACAGCCGGTAAGGTTGGGAGTGACCGGCGGAATCACTGCCCGGTCACTGTGTGCGTGGACGCCCGGTGTGTATGCCCCGCGGTCCGCGCGAGCGGACCACGAGAGCACCACCGATGAGAGGCTGACCGCCCTGAGCATGTCCGACGTAACCCAATCTGCCCACCCGCACCCGACCACACCCGACGCGACGCCTGCCGTCGTCCTGGATCACTCCGAGACCGGCGCACCCGACATCGAGGCGGAGGAACTCGCCGCCCGCGCGCCGGTTCTGCCCACCAGCCCACTGTTCGCCGATCTCGGCGTGCGCCCGGAGACGGTGCAGGCACTGGCGGGACACGGCATCACCCGCACGTTCGCCATCCAGGAGTTGACGCTTCCTCTCGCCCTGGTGGGGCACGACCTCATCGGCCAGGCCCGCACCGGCACCGGGAAGACCCTCGGCTTCGGTGTACCCATCCTGCAGCGCGTGACCGGACCCGACGAGGGTGCCGACGGCGTCCCGCAGGCTCTCGTCGTCGTCCCGACCCGTGAGTTGTGCGTCCAGGTAGCCCGCGACATCGCTGCCGCGGGTGAGCTGCGCAGCGTCCGGACCCTCGCCATCTACGGCGGCCGCGCTTACGAGCCACAGGTCAATGCCCTGCGCAAGGGCGTCGAGATCGTCGTCGGTACGCCGGGGCGCCTGCTGGACCTGGCCCAGCAGGGCCACCTGATCCTGGGCAAGGTCTCCATCCTGGTGCTGGACGAGGCCGACGAGATGCTCGACCTGGGTTTCCTGCCCGACATCGAGCGCGTTCTCGCGATGGTGCCCGAGGCGCGTCAGACGATGCTGTTCAGCGCCACGATGCCCGGCCCTATCGTGTCCTTGGCCCGTCGCTTCATGCGTCAGCCGACCCATATCCGCGCCGAAGCCCCTGACGAGAACCGGACTGTCCCCGAGGTCGACCAGTTCGTCTACCGGGCGCACGCCATGGACAAGATCGAGATGCTCGCCCGCATCCTGCAGGCCGAGGGTCGCGGGCTGACGATGGTGTTCTGCCGGACGAAGCGGACCGCACAGAAGGTGGCCGACGAACTCGCCGACCGCGGGTTCGCCGCGGCTGCGGTGCACGGTGACCTCGGCCAGGGCGCCCGGGAGCAGGCACTGCGCGCCTTCCGCAATGGGAAGGTCGATGTCCTGGTGGCCACCGACGTCGCCGCCCGCGGGATCGACGTGGAGGCGGTTACCCACGTCATCAACTACCAGTGTCCCGAGGATGAGAAGACCTACCTGCACCGCATCGGGCGGACCGGCCGGGCCGGTGCATCCGGTACGGCGATCGCGTTCGTCGACTGGGACGACATCCCCCGCTGGCATCTGATCAACACGGCGCTGGATCTCGATCTCGCCGACCCGCAGGAGACCTACTCGACCTCGCCGCACCTCAACGCCGATCTGGGCATCCCGGCAGGGGTCACCGGACGGTTGCCACGGGCTCGGCGCACGCGAGAGGGCCTCGACGCGGAGACCCTCGAGGACTTGGGTGAGACCGGCCGCGCGCGCCGCCAGCCGGGCCACGCCGGTGGCACAGTGCAGCGCAGCGGGCAGTCGCACGAGCGGCGGCGTACCGGTTCGGACGAGCCGTCGGTGGCACCCGACCGCCCGGCCGGGCAGGGACGCGCCCGACGGCGCACCCGCAGCGGAGGAACCGCCGCTCCCTCAGCCGTCGCGCCGTCATCCGAGCCCACGGCGCCCAGCGGCGCGCCGCGCCGTCGCCGTCGCAAGCGCGACGGGGATGGCCCCGGGACTCCCAGCAGCTGAGCCACGTGTCCTACCGGTGGAGGCGACATCGCCGGCTGCTGCTGTGGGTGGCAGCGACGGTCGTCGGCGCGCTGCTGCTCGGCCTGCACTGGATGGGCAGCGACTACGCCAACACGAGCCTGCAGACTGCCGGCGCCGAACCGGTCCAGCTGATCGAAGCCGATCCGGCCAGCCCGGTGGCAGCGGCCTGGGAGTCAGCGACCGGACCGGCCGACGCCCACCCGGTCGAGGACTTCACCGTCGTGGTGGGTGAGCGCCACGGTGTACGCGGAATCGATCCCGAGACCGGGCTCGAGCGCTGGCACTACCTGCGCTCGAGCGCCCTGCTGTGCGACTGGACCGCCGTCGACGGCGTCGTCGTTGCCGTTTTCCGCACCGACGCCGGGTGCGACGAGGCACTGGCCCTGGATGCGGGAACCGGGAAACGTGTGTGGTACCGCAACGTCAACCTCAGCGCCGACGTGTCCATGAGCAGCACCAACCAGCTCACGGTCGCGGCCACCGACAGCGGCGTCGCGGTCTTCGGCACGACAGACAATGGGCTGCGGTGGCGCTATCGCCCACCCGAGGACTGCAGCATCAGCGACACCCTCCCCGGCGACGTCGGCGTTGCGGTCACGTTGGACTGCACCAGCTCAGCGCGGTTGCTTCTGCTCGACGGTTTCACCGGTGAGGAGCGGTGGACCGGGACCCTCCCCGCAGGCGCTGCACAGATTCTCACCGCGGACGGCGTCGTCGGTGTGCTGGCGCTGGACCTGAGCGGGTCGCTGCGCATCTTCGACCGTGACGGGGTCGAACTGGTCTCGCTACGCGAACAATCGATCGCCGCGGACACGCGATCGGAACCGGCCGCACAGCTCATCGGGGACCAGTTGGCGGTGTTCACCGGTTCCACGCTCTTCGCGGTGAACGTGCAGACCGACGGCATCGAGTGGGTGGTGCCGGCGCTGCACCGCCCGACGCTGCTCGGCCCCGGTTTGCTCGTCTACGACGGCACGGACTTCGTGCAGCACGACCTGACCACCGGCGCGGAACTGCGCCGGATCAGCGTCGAGGGCTCGCCGCCGCCGATCGGCGGGCGGCTGGACCGCGTCGGCGCCGCGATCGTGGTCAGCTCCCCCGACGGGGTGGCCGTCTACCGCTGACACCGTGGGTCAGCGCCGGAAGCGGACCGACACCCAGCTGGGGCGATGGCACGCCGGGCAGCGCAACCAGGATCGGTGCCGCCGTGGCAACGGCAGGTGCACTGAGGGCAGCAGCGCCCGCACGGCCTGGGGCAGGGTGAGCACCGAAATCTGGACGCAGCGGGCGCACCGGATCGTGACGGCGCCCAGGGGCGGTCGTGACTCCACCGGGCTGTACAGGGCGCGCGCCCCGTCATGGGCCGTGGAAGATCCTGATCCGGCGACGGTTCGCGGGCGTACCCGGTCCAAGCCCGCGCTGCGGTTGGTCACCGTGCCGCCGCCACGTCCCCGGGCTGCGCCCGCTGCGCGACCAGGGCTGCGGCGAGTTCCCGGTAGGCCTGGGATCCACGCAGCCGCTTCGCGGTGGCCAGGACCGACCGGCCGGCCGCCGGTGCCTCGGCGAAACGCACAGAACGCGGGATGGGCGGCTCCAGCACCGCCAGGCCGTAACGGTCGTTGATGTCCTCGAGCACATCCCGCGCATGCAACGTGCGCGCGTCGTACAACGTCGGGAGTACGCCGAGGACCCGCAGGCCGCGGTTGGTCAACCGCCGGATGTCCGCGACCGTGTCCAGCAGCTGGCCCACGCCGCGGTGCGACAGCGTCTCACACTGCAGCGGGATCAGCAGCTCGTCCGCCGCGGTCAAGCCGTTGATCGTCAAGACTCCCAGCGACGGCGGGCAGTCGATGATGACGTCGTCGTAGGACGCCTCAGTGGCCGCGAACAGATCCTCCAAGGCGTTGCGGAGGGCGTACTCCCGGCCGGTTCGGGTCAGCAGCAAAGCTTCGCACCCGGCCAGGTCGATCGTCGCGGGCAGCAGTTCCGGACCGTCCTGCGTCGCGGTGACCGCCATGCTCGCAGGCACCTTGCCCAACAGGACGTCGTGGACGGACAGCTCCAGCGCGTCGGGGTCCAGGCCGAGGGAGAAGGTCAGGCACGCCTGCGGGTCGAGGTCGACCAGCAGCACGCGGCGGCCCATCTCGGCCAGGGCGGTGCCCAGTGAGGCCACTGTGGTGGTCTTGGCGACGCCGCCCTTCTGATTGGCGACGGCGAGGATGTTCGGCACGGCACAACCTTGGGCAGACAGCGGCGGACAGGCTCGAGTCTTCCCGCCGAGCGTGGCGACGGGCAAACCGGCGTCGGTGAGGTTCACCACGCCGGGCAGGCCGTCCCGACATAGGGTCGGCCCATGACGACGCCGGATCCAGGATTGTTCGGCCCGGACAGCATCACCTGGCGGGTCCACGGAGACCCCGTGTTGGCGGTCGGTGGCCTGCGTGCCCTCGTTCTCCAGTCGCTGCACCCACTCGCGATGGCGGGTGTCGCTCAGCACTCCGGCTTCCGCTCCGATCCCTGGGGGCGCCTGCAGCGCACGGCCGAATACATCGGGCAGATCAGCTTCGGGACCACGGTGGAAGCAGAGCGAGCGGCCGCGCGGGTGCGGGGGATCCACCGCAAGCTGGCGGGCACCGACCCGGACACCGGTGCATCGTTTCGCATCGACGACCCGGAACTGCTGCTGTGGGTGCACTGCTGCGAGGTCGACTCGTTCCTGTCGACGGTCCGTCGGGCCGGCCTGCCGCTGACCGACGACGATGCCGAGCGGTATCTCCGCGAGCAGGTCCTCGCGGCGACGCTGGTGGGCCTGAGAGCCGACGCCGTGCCGGCCTCGGCGGGTGACCTGGCCGACTACTTCACCGAGGTGCGCCCCCGGCTACGGCTCTCGCCGCAGGCCCGGGAGGCGGCCAGGTTCCTGCTGCTGCCACCGATGCCGACCTGGGTGCAGTGGCTGACGCCGGCCCGTCCGGCCTGGGGCGGTCTGGCTGGTCTCGGCTTCGCCCTGCTACCACGGTGGGCACGCCGCGTCTACAAGCTGCCGGGGTTGCCCACCACAGATGCCGGGGCCTCCGCCGCGGTGCGTGGCCTGCGCCGCTCGCTCCTCGCGCTGCCCACCTCGATCCGCGAAGGGCCACACCAGACAGCGGCTCGCGACCGGCTCGCCGAGCCCGCGACGGCATGACGCTGCACTTCGACGAGGCGGCCGCGCGGCGGGTCGAGACGAGCTACCTGACCTCTGACGTGGTAGAGCAACGCAGGCAGGTGCTCGCGGCACTGGCCGTGCAGGCCGGGGAGTCCGTGCTCGACATCGGGAGCGGTCCCGGACTGCTCGCCGTCGAGATGGCAGTCGCCGTCGGGCCGGCCGGGCGGGTGGTCGGAACCGACATCAGCGACAGCATGCTGAGCCTCGCCGCGGCTCGATCGATCCCGGCCGGCGCCGCACCGGTCTCGTTCCACCACGCCGGTGTGGACCACCTGCCCTTTCCCGACGTCGGCTTCGACGTGGCCGTCTCGACGCAGGTCCTCGAGTACGTCGAGGACATCCCGGCCGCGCTGACGGAGATGCGGCGGGTGGTCCGCCCCGGCGGCAGGGTGCTCATCCTCGACACCGACTGGGACTCCATCGTCTGGCATTCCAGCAATGCGGCGCGCATGAAGCGCGTCCTCGCGGTATGGGACGAACACCTCGTCGACCCGCACCTTCCGCGAACCCTGGCCGGATCGCTGTCGCGGGCCGGCTTCCTGGTCGATCGGGCGTGGACCCTCCCGCTGTTCAACACCGGATACGCCGAGGACACCTACAGCGGCGGCCTGATCCCCACGATCGCTGCCTTCGTGACCGGCCGCGGCGGGCTGTCCGCCGTCGAGGTCGAGGCGTGGGCGGCGGACCTGCGCACGCTCGGTCCGGCGTACTTCTTCAGCCTCAACCGCTACCTGTTCCTGGCCCGGACGCCCGGCTGAGGCCGGCCAGGCGGGTAGCCGCCTCGTCGAGAACCTCGTCGCGCTTGCAGAAGGCAAAGCGGACCAGCGAGGCGCCCGCTGCCTTGTCGTCGTAGAAGACGACGTTCGGGACCCCGACGACTCCGCAGCGGTTCGGCAGGTCGCGGCAGAACGCCACGCCGTCGTCGTACCCGAGGGGGCGGACGTCGGTGGTGACGAAGTACGTGCCGGCCGGCCGGTAGACCTCGAAACCGGCGGTGGCCAGCCCGGCGCACAGCCGGTCCCGCTTTGCCTGCAACGAGGTCGTTAGGTCGGCGTAGAAGGCGTCGGGCAGCCTCAGGCCGACAGCGATCGCCGGCTGGAACGGCGCCCCGTTGACGAAGGTCATGAACTGCTTCGCGGTGCGTACGGCGGCGACCAGCGCGGCCGGAGCGCAGAGCCAGCCGATCTTCCACCCGGTGACGCTGAACGTCTTCCCCGCCGAGGACACGGTGATCGTGCGCTCGCGCATCCCCGGTAACCCGGCCAGCGGGAGGTGCGGCACGCCGTCGTACGTCATGTGCTCGTAGACCTCGTCGGTGACGACGATCAGGTCCCGTTCGATGGCGAGCTCGGCGATGACGGCGAGTTCCGTGGCGGTGAACACCTTGCCGGTCGGGTTGTGCGGGGTGTTCACGAGCAGCAGCCGGGTCCGGTCGGTGACCGCCGCACGCAGCTCGTCCGGGTCGAAGTGGTAGTCCGGCGGATGCAAGGTGATCAGGCGGCGGCGGGCACCGGCCAATGCGATGCCTGCTGCGTAGGAGTCGTAGTACGGCTCGAAGCTCACCACCTCGTCACCGGTCTCGCACAGGGCGAGGAGGGCGGCCGCGATCGCCTCGGTTGCCCCGGCGGTGACGAGCACTTCGGTGTCGGGGTCGAAGTCCAGGCCGTAGAACCGCCGCTGGTGCTCGGCGATCGCCAGCCGCAGGTCCGGGATGCCGGGACCCGGCGGGTACTGGTTGTGACCATGCCTGATCGCCGCGATGGCGGCCTCCAGGATCTCCGGGGGGCCGTCGGTGTCGGGGAACCCCTGCCCGAGGTTGACCGCGCCGGTCTGCACCGCCAACGCTGACATCTCGGCGAAGATCGTGCTCGTGAAGCCCTGGAGCCGGGAGTTCAGGTACGGCGTTCCCACCGCTGGATCCTATGGTCTCAGCGCCGCCCAGGGCTCGCGGGCGGGGGCGGCGCGCTGACCTTCCGGGCAGTGCCGCCGCACGTCGCACCAGCCGCAGTGGCCACCGGTCCGCGGGGGGAACGCCTCCTCCCTCGACCCGCCCGCGCCCACCGCGGCCGTCGCTGTGACGATGTCCACCGCGGTGTCCTCCGCACGACCGACGTGCCGGGCAAGGGACTCCTCGGAGTGCTCGAAGGCGGCAATCGTCCCCGTCGGCACATGGTGCAGCTCCACCCGCCGGCACTGCGCATGGAAGGTTCGGCGGGCACCGAGCACGTACATCGCGAGCGCCTGCGACCCTCGGGCGTCGTCCTCGTCAGGGACCCAGCGCCCGGTCTTGTAGTCGACCACGACGAGTTCCTCGCCCCGCCGGTCGATCCGGTCGACCCGGCCGGACAGCGCCAGCCGCAGGGTCGTCGCGGCGACCGTGCGCTCGACGCCGGGTGGCTCCTCGGCCGGGTCGAGATCGGAGACGTACCGGATCAGCCACTCCCTGGCGCTCGCCCGCCACTGGTCGCACTGCGCGTCGTCACGAAAGCCGTCACGTAGCCAGACCGCGTCCAGCAACGCGCCGGCTGAGGGCGGCGTACGGCGGGCCGGCGGCAGGTCCCACCACTGCTTGAGCGCGGTGTGGACCGCGGCCCCTACCGAGTTGTGCGCCCACGGCGGCCCCTTGCCCGGCGCGGGCCGGTCGAGGTAGGTCATCCGGTAGCGCCGCGGGCAGTCGGTGAACGTAGCCAGCCGCGACGGCGTACAGGCGAAGAGGCGGGCCGGCATGCCTTCGAGCAGTGGCTGGACGAATGCGCTACCAGCGATTGCCGCCACCGCCGCCCTTGCGGCGCCCCCCGCCCCAGCTGTTGCGGCGCCCGCCGCTGCGCCGTCCGGCGCCGCCCCAATCCCCGCCGCCGCTGGAGCGTCCCCAATCCCCGCCGCCAGACCGGCTGCCGCGGCTGCGCCAACGAGGCGCCGCGGCACCCGGACGGTCATCGCGGTACCCGAACCCGCCGCCGGTGCGACCTGAAAGAACCGAGCCGAGCAGCGCACCCTCCCAGAATCGAGACCGGTACCAGCCGCCGGGGACCCCACGCCCGCCCCGGTAGTAGTGCGGGGCGTCCGGGGTGTAGTGCGGGAAGCCCTCGTGCGTCTCCTCGCCCACCGTGACCTGGCGGGACTCGGTCAGCTGCTCACCGACCGGTTCCTCCACCGGCGGGATCTCCGACCCGGTGTCGAGCCCCAGCCGCTGCCGGGCGGTCCGCGCGGCGTAGAGACCTTCCAGGACGGTACGGCGGGCCGCGGCGTACTCCCCCGTCGTGTCGGCCTCGTCCAGCAGCGCACCGGTGCTCGTGTAGCGCTCGGCGGCGTCGGCCACCGCCTGCCGGGTGATCGGGTCCTCGCCCGGGTCCAGGTTGGACACGTCAGCGGCCAGCCGGTTGTAGTGCGACATGATCTCTGCGCGCAGGCCCTCGAACGCCGCGGCCTGCTTGCGCCGCCGGTAGACGACATAGCCGCCGATCCCGACGAGGCCGACCACGCCGATCCCGGCGAACCAGATCCAGCCGCTCCCGCCGCCGTCCTGTCCGCACTCGTCCAGGCCGGGCGCATCCTCCATCGCGGCGGCGAAGTCGAGCAGCAGGGCGGTGACGTCGCCGTCGGCCTGCAGTTGGCCGACATTGTCGTCCACCGCGGCTCCCGCGGCGTCGTCGGCGAAGCCGGCGCAGACGATGTCCGACCCGGCCCTGATGTCCTGATCGGCCACGACCGCGACCGTGGCGCCCGGCAGGGCCAGCCCGATCCGGGTGGCTGAGTCGAAGGCGTCCCCGGAGTCGTCGGGCAGCACCGCGACGAGTAGCGGGAGATCGCCGATCGCGTCACGGACCCGGTCCTCGTCGAGCGGGCTGCCCGCGCCGGGGTCGACGTAGAGCGAGTCGCTCTGGAGCACCTCGATGGCGTCGTCGACCGCGTCCGCGGCGGCAGACCCGATCGGCAGGGTGAGGGTGAGGGCGGCGGTGAACCCGGCAACAGCGCAGAACCGCCGGGCAGCTGAGGTAAGCAGTCGTGACACGGGTCTCACGGTAGCCCCGAGCGGGTGCTCAGTCGGCGTAGGCCTGCGTGCCGGTGGACAAACCGAGGATCGCTTCGAGGACGGCCGGGTCGGTCCCCTCGGCGCCGATCGGGGTCTTCTTGTTCGTGCCGTGATAGTCACTCGACCCGGTGCACAGCAGCCCGAGTTCACCCGCCACCCCCCGCAGGTGCTGGCGGTCCTCGGGGTTGTGGTCAGGGTGGTCCACCTCCAGCCCCGTCAATCCGGCCGCCGCGAGGTCGGCGAGGACGTTGTCGTGAACGACGCGCCCCCGCCTCCTCGCCAACGGATGGGCGAGCACCGGCACTCCGCCGGCGGCCCGGATCAGGCGCACGCCGTCGGTGACATCGCCATCGGCCTTGCGAACATAGGACGGACTGCCGTGGTGCAGGTAGCGGCGGAACGCCTCGTCCACCGTCGCGGCTCGACCCGCCTGCACCAGCGCCAGCGCGAGGTGCGGTCGGCCGACGGGCGCGCCGGCGGCGATCGCCCGCACCTGCTCCCAGTCGATCGGCAGCCCGGCGGCGCGCATCCGAGCGACCATCTCCTCCGCGCGCCCCTGACGGCTCTCTCGCAGCCGCAGCCGTTCGGCTCGGAACGCCGGATGCCCGCGGTCGAAGAGGTAGCCGAGCAGATGTACGCCGATGGCCTGGCCGCCGGGTACCGGGCTGGTGCAGGACAGCTCCACGCCGGGTACGACGGTGAGCCCCCTCGGCCGCCCTGCCTCGAGCTCGTCCCAGCCGGCCGTGGTGTCGTGATCGGTCAGGGCGATCACGTCGAGCCCTGCGGCGACCGCCGCGGCCATCAACTGCGCGGGGCTGTCGGTGCCGTCGGACCGGACGGAATGCGTGTGCAGGTCGATCCGCATCACCGTGGTGACGGCGTGGTGGGCTCGGGCCCCGGGAACGGCGCGTCGATCACCGGCCGCCGGTAGCCCGGGCGGCCGGCACCCTGCACATAGAGCAGGTCGGAGATCGTGTGCCATGCGGTCAGCGGGTCGGGCAGGTAGCGGATCCTGGTCAGCGCCTGGTCCTGCCCGGCGGACTCGGCGATGATCGTCCCGTAGCCCAGGATGCGACCGAGGATCGGCTCGCGGATGGTCAGGTCGGTGATCTTCGTCAGCGGCATCATGCCGTAGCGCCGGGCCAGCCAGCCCTCGACGAAGACCACCCGGTTGTCGGTGATGATCAAGCGGACCGCCGCGCGATTCTCCACAGCAGACAACAGCGGGAACCCGAACCAGACAAGCGCACCCACCAGGATCACCCAGGCCAGGGTGGCGCCGTCAGTGACCCTCACCAGCGCCGCGCTGATGATCAGCGAACCGGCAAACAGCGCGACCGGCTTGGTGAGGTACATCCAGTGGTAGGTGAACTCCAGCACCCGACGCTCGCCCTCGAGCAGGTAGCGGTCGAAGCGGTCTCCGGCAGGCACGGTGATCGCCCGCTAGAACAGTGACTGGAGGAACCGCGCGAGCGCGCGAGCTGCATCTTCGAGCGCGTCGACACCCGATCGCACTATTTCCGCGGAGTTCTCCGGAGCCGAAAGCACGTAGAAGAGCACGAAGGCGATCAGCAGCCACGCCGCCACTTTCTTGACCGAGACCACGCCTCCTCCTCCCGGGTGCGCACCGAACAGCAACCGACCGTGTCTACCGCATCCGAGCGCGGGGCCGCCCGAGGCGCGCCGCTACCGCCGAGGCCGGCGCCGCTACTGCCCGGGACGCAGGTAGGGCGAGGGCGGCCCGAAGCGCACGCCACCGGGGATCTGCTCACGCAGGTCGTGCAGGACCAGATCCTCCAGGAGCAGCACCCCGGCCTCGGCCGGCCAGAGGACCGCCCACAGCCACTGTCCCAGCGCCTCGCCGACGTAGACGCAGCGGTCGGCACGCGTCGGCAGCGACCACAGCGGCGTCGCTCGCCCGCCGATGCGGACGCTGGCCTGCGGCGCACCGGTGAGCAGCCCGCCGGGATCCGGGCCACTCAGCGCGGCGTACCCCGCCCCGAGACCCGTGCCCAGTTCCTCGGCGACGATGACGAGTTCGGCCATGCCACCCAGCGGCGCCGGCCCGGTGCCAGCGACCGCTGTCGCGCTCGCCGGCCGGCCCGGGTCACCGGCCAGTGCCAACCCCGTCGTCGCCCACTCCGGCGGACTCGGCCAGGGCACCCACAGCGGAGCGTCGCTCTCGTGCCGGCTCCGCTCCACGTCGTCCCGGCTCAACGGTGCGTGCAGCCGCACAGGGGCGACCACCCCGTGGGAGCCGCATCGCCAGCCGGTGACGCCTCCGCCGGGCGGCTGGACGTTCAGGCCGCACCGTGGACAGCACGGTGAGTCGATCATCGTTCGTCCACGGTGGCCCGCCGCCGGGCTCCCAGTCAAGACTGGCGCCATGACGCAGCGGATCCCGTGTGTCGGTGCCATCGTCGTCGACGCAGGACATCGGCTGCTGCTGATCCGGCGCGGGCGCCCGCCAGACGTCGGATGCTGGTCGCTGCCCGGTGGCCGGATCGAGCCCGGTGAGACCCCCCGCCAGGCGGTGATCCGGGAAGTCGCTGAAGAGACCGGCCTGATCGTCGTACCGGATCGTCTCGTGGGCCGCGTCGAGCGCGACGGCCCAGGCGGCGTCGTCTACGTCATCGACGACATTGCCTGTACGCCGGTCGGCGGCCACCTGCTCGCCGGGGACGACGCGAGCGATGCCCGTTTCGTGGACCGCGTCAGCCTCGAGGCGCTCACCCTCTCCCCCGGGCTCATCGACGCACTCACCGGTTGGGGCGTGCTGCCCGCGCCGCCGTCGTAGGCGCTACGGTCGCTGGTCGAGGCCCCACGACGATGGGCCGAAGCGGAGGTGGCGGATGTCCGGCATGGTGAATCGGCGTACCGCAGGTCTGCTGGGGTTGGCGTTCGTCCTGGCAGGCTGTGGCGCGAGTGCAGTGTCGGCGGACGAGTAGGCGCCCAAAGGCCTACGGCGGCGAGCTGGGCGAGGTGGTCATGCCTGGCACGAACTCCTCACCGCCGACGTACTCGGCGATGACGAGGGTGATGAGGTAAACGCCGACGATGGCAAGAGCGAGCAGGAACAGCAGTCCGTAGACCGCGCCGCGGATGTCCTTCCAGTCCGAGCGCTTGCGCGAGCCGGCCCGTCTACCGCTGGCTTTCCACAGATCGCGAGGTGTGACAGCGCGGCGGCAGTCGTTGATCCGGCGGGTTGTCTCCGCCGCAGAGAGGTGCCCGGCGGCTTCCTCCTGCTCCAGCAGCTTGACGGCGGCGCGGATCTCCGCCAGCTCGACGACCGCCTGCTGCTGCTGCTGAGGCATGCCGGAAGGGTACGGGCGAGGTGCAGAAGGCGTCGACCCTATTCGGCTCGACCCTGATCGGCCCTGACGGGTACCGGCCGCCCGGGCTGCTCACCGCCACGTGCATCGCCGTAGGACTTCTTCGGGATCATGACCTTGCGCCGGAAGACGCAGACGACCGTCCCGTCCTGGTTGTAACCGCGGGTCTCGACATACACCACGCCACGGTCGTCCTTGGATCTGGACTCGGTCTTGGACAGGACGGTGGTTTCACCGTAGATCGTGTCGCCGTGGAAGGTGGGGGCCACGTGCTTGAGTGACTCGACCTCGAGATTGGCGATGGCCCTGCCGCTGACATCAGGGACGGACATCCCGATCAGCAGCGAGTAGACGTAGTTGCCGACGACGACGTTTCGCCCGAACTCGGTCGTCTCCCCGGCGAAGTGCGCGTCCAGGTGCAGTGGATGGTGGTTCATCGTGATGAGACAGAACAGGTGGTCGTCGTACTCGGTGACCGTCTTGCCCGGCCAATGCCTGTACGTCGCCCCGACCTCGAACTCCTCGAAGTACCGCCCGAACTGCATCCGTCCTCCTGGTGGTTGCCGCCTTCCTAGGCACGGTACGGCGTGGGTGTCCCATGGGCGGTGACCCATGTGGTCGGGATGCCGTGCCCGGCGGCGGTCGCCAGCAACTCCCGGTGGCCCCCCGGCCAGCTCGTCAGAACCACTTCGAAGCGGCTACGGGTGCCGGCCTCACCGGCGTTCTCCATCCCCACCACGGCAAGCGGGGCCGTGTCGGTGGCTCGGTCCCCAGCAGCGGCGAACAGGGCATCGATGTCTGCGCGTTCAGCCAGGGTGATGTACTGCCACACCACCGAGTGCCAGACGACCGTGACCGATCCGGTCCGCGGCCAGCCGAGGCGGTGCGCCAGCCAAGGCGCGGCCCGGGACGTCTCGACAGTGGTCGGGTGTTCCGCGGCGATGACCAGGGCGGCGCGCAGTCGCTCGAGCCGCTCGGTCCAGTCCGCCCAGACATACGACGTCAGCGTCAGCCGCCCCTCGGCGGTCCCCGGGTCCAGGGGGAACGGATCGCAGCCGGCCCGTTCGACGATGTCCAGCGGGCGGCCGAGATCGGCCGCTGGGTAGTTCCGCCACGGCGACTGCAGCCGCAGCGATGAATCGGGTCGCCCGAGCGTCCGGTTGTCGACTGCGTAGGCGTAGCGGTCGACGTTGAGGTTCAGCCCGGCGCTGGCACCGATGTCGAACAGCCGGATCGGGAGGCCGGTGCGCTGGCCGATCACCAGGAGCGCGCCGACAAGGGCCGCGCACCTGCCGACATCGTTCGTCTGCACGGGTCGACCGGCGAGATCGGCCAGGTCCTCAGTGTGTCGGGTCAACAACCGCTGAGCGGCCGGCCAGGCGTTCCGGACCGAAGCGGTGCCACCGACGCTGGGAAAGTGCAGGGCCAGCTCGGGCGCACGCCGTTCGAGCACCATCCGGTGCAGCGCGCCCATGAGGCGCAACGGCGGCACGCTCGTCGGCGGGTCATCGCGGTATCGCTCCATCACCGCGGCCGTGACCCCGCCGGCGGCGAGATCCTCGGCCATTGCGCCGAGCAGGGCGGCATACAGCGGCGAGCCGGGCAGGCAGTGCCGCGCCTGCCAGCGGAACTGGTCGGTAAGCGAGTGCGTCACGCGACTCCCTGGCTATCACTCGGGTACGACGGCCCTGCGGGCGTTGGCGGCGGGCCCGCCTCTACCTCCGCTGTCATCCTCCCCGGCTCGGTTAACCACAGGTTGCCGATCCGTCTGGAATTGTCGGTGGGCGGCCGAATGCTTCGAACGTATGTTCGCCTTCAAGGCTGATTCCGACGGCACGCTGATCGAGGCCCTGCGGGAGACCGAGCAGACGGTTGGGGCCGCCAGGCCCGCCAGCTCGCGATCATCGCCGAGGTCCCCGCTCGTGCCACGTCGGGGATCCTGGCCGCGGCGACCGCTTGATCGATGCCCGGGATCTCGCCGTCCGCGTCCGGGTGATCGCTGCGGCCACGGACGTACTTTCCGATGAGCACGCAACCGTCGTCCAGGCTCGACTGGCGTGCCGTGCGCCGATTCCTGTGCCTAGGCCGGCGGGATCGCGGTGGTACGCCGAGTTGGCGCATGCAGATCTGTCCCGGCCTCGCGCCAGACCTCCCGTAGCGCCTCGGCACCGTGGATCCGGCGGTAGGCCAGCTCTGCCCCGGTGATCGGAACCACGGGAAGAAGTCGGATCGGCTCACCGCCGCCGGCGACGACGACGTCGGGAAGCGTGGGCGTATTGACGAGCACGGCGGTGAACTCCGCGCCGTCCCACAGCGGCAGTCCGGTGTCGACGGTGGCATCCGGGGCGAGCACGAGGCCGTCGACCGCGGGCGCGCTGGCCAGCGCAGCCATCGCGCGGAGGATCGAATCCCGGCGCCGGGACAACGTGAGCACGAGTTCGGCCCGTGGTCCGGCCACCGGATCCATGACGACGGCTCGCGGATCGCTCATCGGCATCCGCGCCATCCCGAGCGTCACGTAGCGAACCGCCCCGGCACTGTCGGGACCGATCCGCAGAACATCGATCGGCGCGACACCGACGAACGACACCGAGCCACGGGAGCCGACCGGCCCGAAGGCGGTGACCCACGCCGCCTCGACGGCCGCCAGCAACACGGCGCCGGACGGCTGCTCGGCGCCGGGCGGTTCAGCATCGGGCGGCATGGCGAAGACGGTAGTGAACGGGACCGTCGCCGAGCCGCGCGTCGAGCTACATCGACTGGCTGAAACCGCGGGCGATCGCGGCGTCGGTCTCCGTCACCGTCGTCGCGGTTTGATCCAGCAGCGTGCCGATGCCGACCAATGACTGCTGGACGTTCTGTGCCGCGGCCTGCCACTGCTGGTACAGCGCCAGGAACGCGTAAGCCGAGCCGGCCTCCCAGCCGGTGGTCACGTCGGAATTGATGCGGGTGGACAGCGCGGCAGTCTGCGCCTGGCTGTCGGCGGCGGCGGAGCGGCATTGGCCGGCCATCGCCAGCAGGGTCGGAATGTCGTACTTCATGGCGGTGCTCCTTCGCGGGTCGGGTGACTAGCGCGAAGGTAGGTCGTGGCCGTGACATGCCGCAGACGTTGTCCACAGGCGCGTTAGTTGTTCACAGATGTGAGCGCAACTCCCACAGCTCCGGGTAGAAGCGCACATCGAGCCGGGTCCGCAGGTACGGCGCACCCGACGAGCCGCCGGTGCCGGACTTGGTACCGATCTGCCGCTCGACCATCAGGACGTGCCGCATTCGCCAACGCATCCACAGCTCGTCGTGCTCCACCAGCGCCTCGGCCACATCCCAGAACGAGCCGTATGCCGCGCGGTCCCGGCTGATCGTCACCAAACTGTCGCGGCGATCCTCCACAGTGGACACTGCGAATCCGGCGCTGCCGAGCAGATGCAGGAATCCGTCCCAGAGCGATGGCTCGTCCAGCCGCGCCGACAACCTCGCGCGCTCGACCGCGGTGGCGTGACCGAGGCGGTCGACGTAGGACGCCTCCTTCGCACCGGACAGGAACTCCAGCTCCCGGAACTGCACCGACTGGAACCCACTCGCCGGTGCGAGCAGGTTCCGGAAGCTCAGGAAGTCCTGCGGGGTCATCGTCTCGAGCACGTCGATCTGTTCGATCAGGAGCCGGGTGATGACGTGCGCCCGATGCAACCGCTGCCGAGGGTGATACGTGTCGCCCGACAGCATCCGGTCGCGGGCATCGCCGAGTTCATGCAGCAGCTGGCCGAACCACAACTCGTACACCTGATGGATGGTGATGAAGAGCAGCTCGTCGTGCGCCGGCGGATCCGACATCAGCACCTTGGCGCCGAGCAGATCCGGTAGGCGTAGGTAGCTGCCGTAGGACAGCCGGGCACCGGCCCCGCCGAAGCTGGGGTCTTCAGCGGGGGCCGTCGATACCTGCGAATCTTGGGTTGACCGGGTCACGGGCCGCAACCTACGCCGTTGTCCACAATTTGCCCACGAGCAGTCCCCGTCTGCACCGCACTATCCAGACTCAGCGGGTGCGGATGACCTTGACGCTGGTGCACGACGGACACCACCTCGACGTGACGATCAGCGCTCCGCCCGGCACCGTTCTCGGCGAAGTGGCCGCGCAGCTGGGCGCCGCCGCGGGGCTGCCCGGGGCAGACCTCTATGCCGGATCGACCCGGCTGCACGCCAATGCCCCGCTGGGCTCTCCCGGTCTGCGACACGGCTCCCTGCTCGGCGTGGGCACCACCGGACCGCGCGGTGCGCCAACGGGATCAGTGCTCGAACTGCGAGTGGTGTCCGGGCTGCTGTCCGGTCGCACCCTCAGCCTCGCCCGCGGGGAGCACGTGATCGGCCGCGGCTCGTCGTGCGTGCTCCGCCTCGACGACCCGAGCTGTTCGCACCGGCACGCCGCAGTCACGGTCGCCCTCGACGGCGTCACGGTGGCCGACCTGGCCTCGACGAACGGGACCCGGTTGGACGCCGCCGTCGTCGGCTCCGCGCCCGTGCCGATCTCGCCGGGACAGCTGCTGCGGGTCGGCGACAGCGTCCTGAGCCTCGTCGTCCCGGGCGACGTCCCCGCCGAGACCCGCGCCTCGGGGGACGGGACAGTGACCGTGAACCGGCCACCCCGGATGACCGACCCCCCGACCGATGTCACGATCGAGTGGCCGACCCGGCCGCAGCCGCGGCCCAGACCGCGGTTGGCGGTTATCGCGCTGATACTGCCGATTGTCGCCGGAGTCTTGCTCGCGGTGGTGTTCCGGCTGCCACACTTCCTGCTGTTCACGCTGCTGTCGCCGCTGATCATGCTCGGCAGCTACCTGTCCGAGCGGACCGGTCGGCGCCGCGGCCACCGCCAGGATCTGGCGGACTACGAGCTGGCACAGCGCCACGCCGAGGCTAGCCGGGACGGCGCGGTCGCACGAGACACAACGGCTCGGCGCCGGGCCAGCCCCGACCTGGCCGTCCTCCGGTCAACGGCGCAGCGACCTGGGCAGATGCTGTGGGAACGCCGTCCGGGAGACCGGGACTTCTTGCTCCTGCGGGTCGGCACCGCCACCCATGCAGGTGGTGTCACCATTCGCGAGGAAGCCGGCAGCGCGGCAGTCCTGGCGCCGGACCTGCCGGTCACCGTCTCACTCGGCGCAGTCGGGGTCTTGGGCTTGGCCGGCCCGGACGAGCCGTTGATGGCGCTCGCCCGAGGGGTGGTCTGTCAACTCGCAACCCTGCACAGTCCGCGGGATCTGCGCATCGTCTTGCTGGCGACGCCGGATCGGGCGGCGCAGTGGGCGTGGGCACGCTGGCTGCCACAGCTGCGCCACGCCGCCAGCGTCGCCGAACTTACGGCCCTGCTCGGCCACCGGCAGGGCCGTCGGACCGTCGGTACGCCGACGGTCGTGCTGGTGCTGCACCAATCCGGACGGCTGCGATCAGAGCCCGGACTCACCCGGCTGCTCGCCGAGGGTCCCGCCGCCGGCATCCTCACGCTGTGCCTGGACCGCCACGATCGCCGGCTGCCGGTCGAGTGCAACGCCGTGGCTGCGGTCTCGGGGGACGTGGGCACCCGGCTGAGGCTGTCCATCGACGGCGGCCGGCCCATCGAGGATGTGCTCGCTGACGGGTTGCCGCTGCCCGTGGCAGGCGATATCGCCCGTGCCCTCGCACCGCTACGCGACCCCTGTGACGGCGGGGGGCAGCAAGTGCCCGGTCGGGTCCGCCTCCTCGACCTGTTGGGACTGCAGCAACCCTCCGGGACGCTCATCGCCGCTGCCTGGGCGGTCAGCGATCTGGCACCGCGCGCACGCCTCGGCCGGGCGGCGACAGGCCAGTTCATCCTCGACCTCGGCAGTGACGGACCACACGCTCTTGTGGCCGGTACGACGGGGTCCGGCAAATCCGAGCTACTGCAGACGTTGATCGCCGCCTTGGCAGCCGGCATCCCTCCGTCGGGCATCCAGTTCGTCCTTGTCGACTACAAGGGCGGCGCTGCGTTCCGCGACTGCGCGAGGCTCCCGCACACCGTCGGACTGGTCACCGACCTGGACGCCCACCTCACCCAGCGCGCCCTGCGGTCACTTGCCGCCGAACTGACCCGGCGCGAGCGCATCCTCGCCGAGGCGGGGGCCAGCGACGTGAGCGGGTATCGCGGCGGCGCTCCGGTCCCACGGCTGATGATCGTCGTCGATGAATTCGCGGCCCTCGCCCAGGAACTTCCCGACTTCGTCAGTGGGCTGGTCGCGATCGCCGCCCGTGGGCGCTCCCTGGGCATCCACCTGGTGCTGGCCACGCAGCGTCCCGGTGGCGCCGTCACTCCGGAGATCCGCGCCAACACCTCACTGCGGATCGCGCTGCGGGTTACCGATGAAGGTGAGTCGCGCGACATCGTCGACCAGCCGGGCGCGGCGCAGATCTCCAGACACACACCCGGCCGAGCGCTGATCCGTGCGGGGACCGAGCCCGCGACGCTCGTCCAGACAGCCCGGGTGGCGGGCCACCCGCCGGGGCCGCCGCCGGCGCCGACGGTGGTCGCCGGATGGCAGCCCCCGACCGGCCCGGCAGTCGATGAGAACGGTCCGACGGACCTTCAGCACCTCGTGGACGCCGCCCGGGAGGCCGCGCGCCTGACCGGTTGGCAACCGCCGGCGAGCCCGTGGCTCCCACCCCTCCCAGACCTGCTGCGGCTGGACGACATGGCGCCCGGCCCACCCGCAACCGCGCTGCTCGGGCTCATCGACCATCCCGACGAACAGCGCCGCTCGATCCTCGGCCTGGATCTGGCCGCGGACGGCGCGCTGCTCATCGCCGGTGGTCAGCGCAGCGGTCGCACCACCGCCGTACGCACGCTTCTCGCATCGGTGGCCCGATCCTGGAGTGCCGACGACGTTCACCTCCACCTGATCGACTGCGCCGGAGGCGGTCTGCTGTCGGCTGCCAGACTGCCGCACTGCGGCTGCGCCATCGGCCGGGACGACCCCGCCCGTGGCCGCCGCCTGCTGGCCCGGCTCATGGCTGAGACCGAACGGCGGCAGGCCCTGCTGGCGAGGACGGGAGCAACCTCGCTCGCCGAGTATCGAGCCGGGCAGCCCGCAGCGGAGCAGATGCCGCCGTACATCATGCTCGTGGTGGAAGGGTGGGAAGGCTTCGTCCAGGCCTATGAACCCGTCGACGCCGGGCAGCCGGTGGAGACCCTGCTCCGGCTGATCCGTGAGGGCGCTGCCGCCGGGATCCGGGTCATCGTCACCAGTGATCGCGCCGGGCTGGGTGTGCGCCTGTCCGGCCTCATCGCGCGGCGGATAGTGTTGCCGCTGACCGACCGGGGCGACTACGCCATGGCCGGGATCCCCGCCCGGTCCGTTCCTGGCCACCTCCCCGCCGGCCGCGGACTGCTACCTGACACCGCGCTGGAGTGCCAGATCGCGGTCATCAGTGACGACCCGTCTGGTGCCGCGCAGACGGCGGCCCTCGAGGCGATCGCCGCGGCGTCGAGACCGGCGGCGGTCCACCGGCCACTGCGCATTGCCGCCCTGCCCGCCACCGTCCCACTCGATCAGCTACCGGTTCCTGATCGTCTCATGTGGACAGTCCTCGGCCGTGGCGATGACAGCGCCGAACCGATCACCGTCGACTTCGACACGCTCGGGTCCGGGTTTCTCGTCGCGGGACCCGCCCGCAGCGGCAAGTCCACCGCCTTGCTCGTCCTGGCGCACGGCCTCCTGCGCACCGGTACGCCGATCGTCGTGGTCACCGGCCGGCGTTCGGCCCTGAGCTCGCTGCCGGGCACCCATGCCGTCCTCGGCGCGGACGACGGCGCCGTGCTGATCGCTGCCACTGCCGACCCCCCGGCCGTCGTTCTCGCCGACGACATCGACTCGCTCGTCGACTCACCCATCGACGGCCTCCTCGCCGGCCTGGTCCGCGACGACCGGGGCATCACGGTCGTCGGTGCGGGTCGCAGCGAGGATCTGGCCGGGGCGTTCCGCGGTCTCGGCGTCGACCTGCGTCGGCGTCGTACCGGCCTGCTCCTGAGCCCAGGGCCGCAGGACGGGGAGTTGCTCGGCGTGCGGCTCCCACGGGGGGTGAGCGAGCGGATGCCCGGGCGCGGCTATCTGGTGGCCCACGGCAGCCTGACCCGGGTGCAGGTCGCTCAGCCCTGAGCCAGCCCGACGGCAGGAGACTCAGCCCTGGTGCGGGTACTCCACGGCGACCGCCGGCACAAAGGTCTCCTTGACCGTGCGCGGCGAGGTCCACCGCAGCAGGTTCAGTGGTGAGCCGGCCTTGTCGTTGGTGCCGCTGGCGCGCGCCCCCCCGAAGGGCTGCTGGCCCACCACGGCACCGGTTGGCTTGTCATTGATGTAGAAGTTGCCGGCGGAGAAACGCAGTGCGTGCAGGGCAGTGTCGATCACCCGCCGGTCGGTGGCGAAGATGGACCCGGTCAGTGCATACGGTGCGACATCCGCCGCCTGGGCCACCGTCTCGTCGTACGCGGAATCCTCGTAGACGTGCACGCCCAGGAACGGCCCGAAGTACTCGGTCGTGAAGATCTGGTGCGTCGGGTCAGCGCTGGTTGCGACGGTGGGACGGACGAGGAAACCCTCCTCGTCATTGCTGGTCCCCCCGGCGAGCACCTCGACGTCGGCGTCGGCGCGTGCCATCTCCTGAACCCGGGACAGCCGGTCGTAGGAACGCCGGTCGATCACGGCGCCGCCGAACTGCGACAGGTCGGTGACGTCGCCGTAGGCCAGGCTCTCGGTCCGCTGCGCCAGCGCATCGCGGACCTCACCGTCCCAGAGTGATCGGGGGATGTAGGCGCGGGACGCGGCCGAGCACTTCTGCCCCTGGTACTCGAAGGCGCCTCGCACGAGCGCGGTCACCAGCGCGGTCGGCTCCGCACTGGGGTGCGCGATCACGAAGTCCTTGCCACCGGTCTCGCCGACCAGCCGCGGGTAGCTCCGGTACGACGAAATCCGCGTCCCCACGGTCGACCACAGCTGCTGAAACGTCGCAGTAGAGCCGGTGAAGTGGATGCCGGCAAGTCTGGGATCAGCGACGGCGACCGCGCTGACCGCCTGCCCGTCCCCGGTCACCATGTTGATGACACCGGGCGGGAGACCCGCAGCCTCGAGTAGCCGCATCGTGTAATGGGCCGCGAACTGCTGGGTCGGCGACGGCTTCCAGACGACGGTGTTGCCCATCAGCGCCGGCGCCAGCGGGAGGTTGCCGGCGATGGCGGTGAAGTTGAACGGCGAGATCGCC
>JACDAB010000177.1 GCA_013695665.1 Geodermatophilaceae bacterium
TCTGGTTGTACGCCGGGAAGATGAACCCGTCGAACTGGATCTCGCAGACCGGCCGGAAACCGCGCATGGCAAGACCGACCGCCGTACCGAGGATGCCCGACTCCGCCAGCGGGGTGTCGATCACCCGGTCCTCGCCGAAGTCTTTCTGCAGCCCGTCGGTCACCCGGAAGACGCCGCCGAGCTTGCCGATGTCCTCGCCCATCAGCAGGACTTTGGCGTCGTCCTCCATGGCCTTGCGTAGGCCCATGTTGATTGCCTTGCCCAACGTCACCGCCGCCATGTCAGGCCTCCTGCCCGGCGCTTGCGAACGATGCGTGGTACTCGGCGAACTCCGCGGCTTGGTCGGTGAGGTACGGCGTCTGTTCGGCGTATACGTTGGCGAACATGCTGCTCGGGTCTGGATCGGGCATCTCGGTGGTGCCCTTGCGGATCCGCACGGCCAACTCGTCGCCTTCGGCATCGACTCCGGCGAAGAACGCGTTGTCGGCGTAGCCGGACCGGATGAGGTATGCCTTGACCCGCTCGATCGGGTCCTTGAGCTTCCAGGCCTCCATCTCGCTGGCGAGGCGGTAGCGGCTCGGGTCGTCCGAGGTCGTGTGCGCGCCCATCCGGTACGTGTAGGCCTCGATGAACGTGGGACCCTGCCCCGTCCGCGCAGCCCCGAGCGCCTTTCGGGTGACGGCGAGCACCGCGAGGACATCGTTTCCATCCACCCGTACGCCGGGGAAGCCGAAGCCGCGGGCCCGCTGGAACAGCGGGATCCGGGACTGCTTCTCGATCGGCTCGGAGATCGCGTACTGGTTGTTCTGGCAGAAGAACACGACGGGTGCGGCGAACACGCTGGCCCAGATGAAGGACTCGTTGACATCGCCCTGGCTCGTCGCGCCGTCGCCGAAGAACGCGAGGGTCGCGCCGTCGCCGCCGTCGCGCTGCATGCCCATCGCATAGCCCACGGCGTGCAGGCACTGCACGCCGATGACGACGGTGTACAGGTTGAACATCGTGGCGATCGGGTCCCAGGAGCCGTTGTCGCAGCCACGGAAGAGGCTGATGATGTCCAGCGGGTCGACGTTGCGACACCACGCGACACCGTGCTCGCGGTACGTCGGGAAGGCCATGTCGTGCGCCTCCAGCGCCCAGCCGGCGCCGATCTGCGCACCCTCCTGGCCCAGCAGGCTCGCCCAGATCCCCAACTCGCCCTGCCGCTGCAGCGCGGTGGCCTCGACGTCCACCCGCCGCACCAGCGCGAGGTCGCGGTAGATGGCCCGGAGTTCCTCCGGGCTCAGGTCGATCGCGTAGTCGGGGTGCTCGACCCGTTCACCTTCGGGGGTGAGGAGCTGGATCAGCTCCGGCCCAGCCTCGGCGAAGCTGCTGTCCCCCGGGCCGATGTGGCCTGACGACATGGATGTCTCCTTGCTCCTGCTGCCGTGACGGGGTCGCCGTCCGTGCAGATCGCAATCGGCGCCGCTGAACGGCGTCAGGGTGTGACGCCGCCGCGCGTGCGCCGACGCTGGTTGGGTACGTCTGCCCCCATCCTGACACGCGCCGACATTGCCGTGTGATAGCAGGTGTGAGGGCCGCATCGCTGGGTACCCAGGTGTCGTTTGCCGAATCCAGGAGGAGATCATGTCAGGTCTGCGATCAATGGTCCGTGGCGCCGCGGCCGGAGCCGCCGGTACGACGGCGCTCAACGCGGTGACCTACCTCGACATGGCCGTCCGAGCGCGTCCGACCAGCAGCACACCCGAGGACACGGTCGAGAAGCTGGCGGACCGGGCGCACGTCCAGATCCCCGGCGAGGGCGAGGACCGGGACAACCGGCTGGCCGGGCTCGGCCCGCTGGCGGGGATCGTGAGCGGCGTCGGCGTCGGGGTGCTGCTGGGGCTGGCCCGAGGCCTGGGCTGGCGGCCCTCGCCCGCGGTCGGAGTGGTCGTCGCCACGGTGCTGGCTCTGATCGGCGGAAACGGACCGATGACAGCCCTGGGCATCACCGACCCGCGCGAGTGGGATCTGGACGCGTGGCTCAGTGACGTCGTACCGCATGTGGTGTACGGCGCCGTGACCGCCGCGACGCTCGAGGGCCTGGACTGATCCGTCCGACGCTGCGTCCGTAGCGTAGCAAGACGGCTGAACTCAGCCGTCGAGACGGATCATGGATCGGACCGCCGCCAGTTCGGTGTCAGAGGGCTCATGCCCCGCGGGGATTTTCAGACCGAGGTGCCGCGGCGAGGCCTCAGCGGCGAGGACAGCACGCAGGGCTGGTCCGACGATGCCCGGGTCGGTGACCAGTTCACCCCGGCACCGGTAGGTCCGACCGCGGCGGCGCACGGTGACCGGCGCGCAGCCAGTGAAGTTGTGCCTCCAGCCGGCAGGGGTGAAGACCGACAACGTGCCGGCAACCTCATGGGCGAGCACCGGAACCCGGTAAGCCGCGCCGGTCCGTCGACCGCGAAACTCCAGCAGCACACCCGACGGGATGACGCGCCAGAGCGGCGAGCGCAGCAGAGCGCCCACGAATGGATTGACCGCGTGGCGCATCACCCACACCGGCGCTGTCTGCGACGTAACCCGCGTCGTCGTTGTCATCCTCGCCCCACCACGTCGTCGACGGCGGCCGTCACGGTCGGCCCGGCCTGCTCGATCGGCTCCAGGTAGAACCGCGCCCAGCCGATTCGCTCGCCAGGCCCGCCGAGGATCGTCACGCCGGCCATCCGCATCGGTCCGCCGTCGGCTCGGGTCCCCGACCATGACCACTCGGCCCACTCGGCGCCGTCGTCGTCGGTGGTGCCGCGAAGCAACTCCACTCGAAGGTCGGCCACCGAGCCGAGGATCTGCGTCCAGTTCCGGCGTACCTGCTCGGCGCCGGTGAAGCCACGCGACGGGTGCGCTGGGGTCTCGTTGCGGTAGTCGTCCTCGAACAGCGCAACCAGCCCGTCCAGGTCACCTGCGTTGATGGCGGCGCGGATGCGCTCGGACCGGACGACGACACCCATGACGGCCTCTTGATTGGGTAGAGGTGCTTATAACTAAACTAGGACTATGGACGCTCAGATCCCTCCGGTCAAGAGCCGGGCGTACCGTTCGCCGGTCCGCAAGGCGCAGGCGGCCGGCACGCGGCAGCGCATCATCGCGGCCGCGACGCGACGTTTCCTTGCCGCCGGCTACGCCGCCACGGCCATGAGCGCGGTGGCCGGGGATGCCGGCGTGTCCGTGCCGACGGTGTACAAGGGCTTCGGCAACAAGGCGCTGCTCGCCCAGGCTGTGGTCGACGCGGCCCTGGCCGGCGACGAGTCGGTACCGGCGCCGGAGCGGGCGACCCAGATGGCCCGGCACGAGCCCGATCCGCGGCGCCGGCTGCGCGCGTTCGGGGACTTCGTCGCCGAGGTCGCCCCTCGGGTGGCCCCCCTGATGCTGCTGATCCGCTCGGCCGCCGAGACGGCGCCGGAGCTCGTCGGACTGTGGGAGCAGGCCAACGACGACCGGCTGGCGAGCATGACGCGGCACGCTCGGCAACTCGCCGCGGACGGGCACCTGCGGGCGGGGGTCTCCGTTGCCGAGGCCGCCGACGTGCTCTGGGCCTACACCGCGCCCGAGCTCTACGACCTGCTCGTCAATCGGCGGCGGTGGAGCAGCCTGCGCTTCGCCGACTGGGTGGCCGAGGCCTACATCGCCGCACTGCTGGAACCGGGCTGAACACTCTAGGTTCGGAGGTCAGACCAGCAACGGCAGAGACGAAGGAGCAGACGGTGGCAGACGAGGTACTGATCGAGCGGGACGGCAGCATCTTGGTCATCACGCTGAACCGGGCGCAGGCCAAGAACTCCGTGAACATGGCGCTGGCCGAGGGCATGGCAGCGGCTCTGGACGAACTCGACGGCGACGACGATCTGGCGGTCGGGATCATCACCGGCGCCGGCGGGGTGTTCTCGGCCGGCATGGACCTCAAGGCGTTCGCCGCCGGATCGTTCCCGACGGTGCCGGGCCGCGGCTTTGCGGGCATCACCGAGCGGCCGGCCGACAAGCCGCTGATCGCCGCGGTCGAGGGCTTCGCGCTGGCCGGCGGGCTGGAGATCATGCTCTGTTGCGACCTGGTGTGCGCCTCGCGTGAGGCCCGTTTCGGCATCCCCGAGGTGAAGGTGGGCCTGCTGGCCGGCGCAGGGGGCCTGGTCCGGCTCCCCCAGCGCATCCCGGTCAACATCGCGATGGAGTACGCGCTGACCGGAGCCATGTTCAGCGCGGACGACGCCCGGCAGTGGGGGCTGGTCAACCGGCTGACCGATCCCGGGGGCGCACTGGACGCGGCGCGCGAGCTGGCCGTCGTCGTCGCGGCGAACGCGCCGCTGGGCGTGCGCGGCTCGAAGAAGATCATCCGGGAGGCGCCCTCCTGGCCCGCCGACGAGGTCTGGAAGCGCCAGGGCAAGGCGATCGGGCCGGTCTTCGGCTCCGAGGATGCCAAGGAGGGGGCCGCGGCGTTCGCCGAGAAGCGCGCCCCGGTGTGGCAAGGCCGCTAGCACAACCCCTTCTTCGCGATGATCATGGGATCTGACCGGTCGTGGGCGGCGTAACCCCATGATCATCGACGCGGAGCCAGCTCTGCGGGCAGCGGGTCGGCGTGGATGACGACGAGGCGGCTCACCGCGCGGGTCAGCACGACGTACAGGCGGTTCAGTCCGCGCGGCTCCGCCGCCACGATGTCGGCTGGTTCGACGACGAGCACCGAGTCGAATTCCAGCCCCTTGGCCAGCGTCGCCGGTACGACGGATAACCGTGGTCCGGCCGCCGCATCCGTGAGCACCTCGGGATCCAAACCGGCCGCTGACAGGGTTTCGGTGAGCCCGTCGACCGCGACGTCGGCGCAGATGACGCCGACCGAGCCCTCGAAATCGAGCAACCGCTCCGCCTCCTCGGCCACGGCATCGTCCACGGAGGAAACGCCGTGGCCCCCCAGCGCACGATCGCCGTGCCGGACCGAGGTCACGGCCTCGGTGTTGGCACCGAAGTACTCCTCCACGCGGGAGAGCTGTGGCGCGAGAACGCCGTCCCGCGCCAAGACGAGGGTCGGCAGGCAGGGGGCCGTCCTGCCGTTGCCATCGCTGAACGGGTCAATCAGCACCAGGTTCAAGTGCGCCATGGCGGCGCACCAGCGCAGGCGCCGGAGCGCCGGCCAGGTCGGCGACGAGTTTCCGACATCAGCCCGGGCACCTGCTCCGCATCGGGACTTCGGGCCAAATAGCGTTTCGAGCGCTAGTTGTCGCTCATGACTGGGCCTTTTGACCGCAGGGGATCTTTCCGCTCGTCAGAGGTCGAGGAACACGGCTAGAACTCGGCGGACTTCGCTCAGTGTTCCGGGTTGCGCCCTCCCGAGAATCTTGCCCAGCCGCGCACTCGAGACGGCACGCAGCTGCTCGCAGAGTGCCCAGGAAGGCTGAGCAAGCCCACTGACCGGTATGTGATGCGGCAATCCACGGTCGCGTGTCGTCAACGGGACGGCGAAGACGAGATCGGGAACAAGGTCGGAGAACTCCGCCGCGGAGACGACGAGCACGGGTCGTCGCTCCGTCTGCTCTCGGCCAACCACGACGGGATCAGGCTTCGCAACGACAATCGTTCCAGGCCTCACTGGTTCGGTGACACAAGCGGGGCAGCGAGCCAGGCATCGCGTTCCCGCGTGTAGTCGGCCCACGCTTCGCCATCGACGCGCAGCCCGTCGTAACCCTTCTGCACGGAGACCCAGAAGTCACGCCGGTCCAGAGCTTCCAACGCCAGCGCGATGACCGCCGCCTGGGAGAGTCGGCGATTGCGTGCGCGGAAAGCGATGCGATCCCGAAGCTCGACCGTGACTTTTACGGTTGTCATCGCCATACCGTGCATCATACTCCTGGTATACGGGTCAGACTACCTCTACTGACTCAAGAGCCGACGTCGATAGGCGATGACGCGGCCGAGCTTGCGGATCAGTCCCGAGTCAAAGGGCAACCGATCGAGATCGGGCAACCAGACGTCGATGCGCTCGAGTAGTTCCGCGATCGCCCGGCGCACCGCTCGTTCGGGGAGACCGAGCTCCCCGCCCAAGGCAACGAGGTCGTTCCACGTGACATCTGTGCCACTACGACCTCCGATGGACATCGCCATCGTGGTGTCGCCGTATGGCTGAGAGCTCGGAACGTCGTACGTCGGCGACGCACGCCACTCACCGTCTGGAGTTTGCAGCACGGAGAAGTTCTTCGCATGCGCGTCACCGTTGCCAGTGACATAAGCGAAGGCAAGCTGGATCAACAGGGTACGGGCGGCGACCGCGGGTGCGTCACAGACCTCGACGAGCGCGGCGAACACTCGCTCGGTGCCCAGCACGTACTTGTCGGCCGGCGGCCGCCCACAGACTTGACAGCCATCCTCGACTGCCAGCGCCACGGGTGATCCGTCAACGGTGATCCGGTCGAACCGAGGTACCAGCAAGCCTGCCCGCCCGTCGGCGTCGGTGACGGTGCGCGACAGCGGCACCGTTAAACCCGACCGGCGGGCAGCTTCGAGGAAGAATGCCTCGTTCTCGACCAGGTACGGGTACTCGGGTGGGGTGAGTTTGAGAATGTAACGCTCGCCGGCTCGGGTGACGGGCAGGTTTAACATCGCGGCGCTGGTCTTGTCCTGGACTCCGGGCAGCGCGAAACGCTGCGCCCGGATGCCGAAATCGGCCAACAGGTCGGCGAACCGCATCTGACCGATGTCGTCGATGATGACCTGCGGCGGGATGAGCTGAGGATCAGAGTCCGTCGGCAGAATCTGGACATCGCCGATCGTGTCAGTCCCGACCGCGAGAAGCAGCGACAGTTCGTCGTCGGCCGATGTCTTGACCGCTCGTCGCACTGCGCCAAGTCTGCGGCCCTCGGGCAGCAGACCGGCGAAGAAAGCGGGCACAGCCCCGCCCGGACGGATCACTGGATCGGAGCCCACTGGCAGCGTCGTGGCGACTGCGGGACCGCGGCGGTCCACCCACTCGGGCAGATAGCGGAATTCGACTCCGTCATCTGTTCGAGTCAGGGTTGCAGCGTGTCGCGCCCGCTTGAGCACGTCCGCTCGCTCGACTCGACGCAACGAGGCCAAGTCCGGAGACGCCGCCGTCACGGCGATGTCCGAGGTCCGACGACATGGGCGGTCGTGATGGTGTCTGCGCTGCCACGATGGAGTTGCAAGTGCAGGCCGACCGCCCGCAACACGTCGAGTACCTTGTCCAGCTGAACGGTGGGCTTGCCTGTCTCTACCGCATGAACGAACCGCTCGGAGACGCCGGCGAGGTCCGCGAGTTCATCTTGGCGTAAGCCCAGATCCCGGCGGCGCGCGCGCACGACTGCACCCAAGGTGGTGAGTTCGTGATCTGCACGCACGTGCAGATCGCGGCTATTGGCAGGCATATGGAGCCCTCGATTCTTGGGAACCCGCACGTTCGTACAGTTCACGTCGAGGCTAGTACCGCACGCCTATCCATGCCCGCCTTGTCTGCACGAACATGCAGAATCTGCCTGGCGTGGCCCACGATGTCACGCCAGCTCTTCGGGCAGCCGCTGGGCGTGGATCACGACGAGGCGGCTCACCGCGCGGGTCAGCACGACGTACAGTCGGTTCAGTCCGCGCGGCTCCGCCGCGACGATGTCGGCCGGTTCGACGACCAGCACCGAGTCGAATTCCAGCCCCTTCGCCAGCGTCGCCGGTACGACGGACAACCGCGGTCCGGCCGCCTCATCCGTGAGCACCTCGGGATCCAAACCGGCCGCTGACAGGGTTTCGGTGAGCCCGCCGACCGCGACATCGGCGCAGATGACGCCCAGCGAGCCCTCGAAGTCGAGCAACCGCTTCGCCTCCTCGACAACGGCATCGTCCACGGAGGCGACACCGTGGACCCCCAGCGCATGATCGCCGTGCCTGACCGAGGTCACGGCCTCGACCGAGACGCCGAGGAACGGCAACAGCCGGTTGGCGAACGCCAAGACCTCACCGGGCACGCGGTAGCCGCGGGTCAGCGACTGCACGACCGCCGCCGGTTTGTCGAGGTGTTCCAGGCTCGTTCGCCAGTCCTTGCTGGCCCACGGCGACGTCCCCTGTGCCACGTCCCCGAGCACCGTGATCGACCCCGTGCTCGACCGCCGGGCAATGGCGCGGTACTGCATCGGGGACAGATCCTGCGCCTCGTCCAACACGATGTGCCCGTACGACGGAGTGCGTTCCAGCAGTCCCGCCACCTCGTCCACGAGCACCGTGTCTGCGGCCGACCAGCGCGCGGACTTGACCGAGCGAGGTGGCCGCAACCACGCCAGCAACCGTAGTTCGTCGTCGGTGAGGATGCCGCGAGCCGCGCGAGCCAGCACAGACGGGGTACTCAGCAGCGAGGCGACCAGTGCGTCGGCACCCACGGCCGGCCACACCGCCTCCACCAGGGCGGTGACCTCCGCCGAGCGGGCGGCGCGGCGCATGTCGGCGTCCGTCGGACTTCCGCCACCGGCCTCCTTTTGCCGCCGCGCGTTCTCCGCGATCGCCAGGGCGAGCCGCTCACGTCCGGCGGAGTAGCGCACATCCGAGCGGCGCAGATCATCCACGGAACGGCGCAGCGACTGCTCCGACACCCGATAGCGGCGACCGGCCAGCGCAACGGCCACCGAGTCCGTCGGCCGTCGGATCCCGCCGTACACCGCGTTCCTCAGTACGGCAGCCATCCTGGCGTCGCCCTTGAGAGTGGCGACCTCCGGCCGGTCCTCGGCGCGGACGGGGACGGAGGAGGTCAGCTCGGCGATGCCCAGCTGCGCGACGCCACCCTCGCCGAGGGCCGGCAGGACCGCGGCGACGTAGCCGAGGAAGGCCCGGTTCGGACCGACGACGAGCACGCCGGCCTGCCGTAACCGATCCGGATAGGTGTAGAGCAGATACGCGGCGCGGTGCAGGCCGACAGCCGTCTTGCCGGTGCCCGGCGCCCCCTGGACGCATACCGACACGTCGATCGGGGCGCGGACGATTTCGTCCTGGTCGGGCTGGATGGTGGCGACGATGTCGCGCATCGGACCGACGCGTGGCCGCTCGATTTCCTCGAGCAGAATCCTGGACTCCCCGGGCAGGCCGCCGACTTCCAGCAGCAGTTCGTCTTCGTACGACGTCAGCCGGACGCCGGCGAAGCCGAATCGGCGGCGTAGCCGCACGCCCATCGGCTCGGCCGTCGTGGCCCGGTAGAACGGCGTGGACATCGGCGCTCGCCAGTCGATGACGAGCGGGTCGCCGCGCTCGTCACGCACGTGGCGGCGTCCGATGTGAAACGTCTCGCCGGTGTCGGAGCGGTCGGTGCGCCCGAAGAACGGCGGAACCGTCCCGTCGTCGGCCAGCGCCTCGAGCCGCCTGGCGCGGGCGGATCCCAGGGATTCGCTGGCGAAGGCGTCCACTCCGCCGTCGGTAATGGCTTCGGCGCTGCGCCGCATGTGTTCCAGCGCTGTCGCAGACTTCTCTAGGTGGTGGCGTTCGGCTGTCAGGATCGGATCAGCAGACACGGTCGGCTGACATTAGTCGGCCACTTCGTTCTGTGCACCCGAGTTTCTTCCGCGAAAGAGTCACGGCGCTCGCGAAAGGCCGGCCGAATTCCCGGCCAACGTGAGCACGGCGGCTTCGGCCCCTGACCGGCATGGCTGAGTATATGCACGAGACTCAGCAACCCCTAGAGTCTTCGCCATGTCCGATCCGCAGTGGGGTCCGCAGTCGAGCAAGACCGTCAGCTGGTTCGACCCCCTGGCCGCGGCCGAGGCCGGTGCCCAGCTCAGCGGTCGGGACTACCTGCAGGCGATGCTGGACGGGCGCCTCCCGCCGCCACCGATCGGCGGCCTCATGAACTTCGGGATCGAATCGTTCGGCGACGGCGAGGTCACCTTCCGGTGCACGCCGGACCAGTCGGTGTACAACCCGATCGGTCTCGTCCACGGCGGGTTGGTCTGCACGCTGCTCGACTCGGTGCTCGGCTGCGCTGTCCAGACCACGCTGGAAGCCGGGGTGGG
>JACDAB010000186.1 GCA_013695665.1 Geodermatophilaceae bacterium
CGCATACTCTGCCTCATAGCCGGGGAAGTGTCGCCTCACAACAAGTGGTGCATTCATACGGAGGTCGTAGAGGTCATCAGGGGAAAAAGGGGTGGTCGCACTGATGATGTACCGGCCGAAGCCAATCGAGGGCGCCTGCTCAACGGCGAGTAGGTAGGCGCTCACGACATCCTCCAGATCCACGCGTCGGTACAGAACCTCGTTGGCCTTGATGTTGGCGTCCTCGTAACCCTGCCGCACCGATTCCCGATCATCTTCTTCCGGGAAGAAGCGCGAGGTTCTCAGGACGAGGCAGGCGAGACCATGATTCCGGTGGAACAGCTCGCAAAGATTCTCCGCCGCGACCTTTGTCACTCCGTAGATGTTTTTGGGAATAGGCACAACATCCTCGGTCAACCATGCGGCCGGCGCGCCGGCCGGTGGCGTCAGCGCGTCGCCAAAGGCGCTCGTCGTGCTCGTGAAGACAAAAGATCCCACGCCAACCCACAATGCCGCTTCCAGGAGAGTGAGCGTGCCGCTGATGTTGGTGTCGACAAAGTCGTGCCGGGTGTGAGTGGCGATGTGCGGCTTGTGCAGGGTTGCCGTATGGAGGACGGCGTCCACACCGTCCATGCATCGTTTGACATGGGAGTGGTCGGTGATAGACCCAACCTGGGTCGTGAAGGGTGACGCCACCCTGTCGAGACCAACGACATCGTGGTCGGTGTTCTGCAGCGTGCGAACCAGCGCCTCGCCTAGATGTCCAGCGCTACCCGTGACTAGGATTCTCATCTTTTTCAATCTGCAATTTGCAGCCCTACCAGGGGCAAGCCGAAGAAAGTGGCGATGGTGGGCGCGATGCGTTCCACGGCGGCGCGAAGGTAGGCCGGGAGCGGCACGAAGGGTGATAGGGTGATGGTGAGGCCGCTCGGTTTACGGTCGTAGCGCCAGGTGGCGACGATGCGACCATGTTCAAGCAGGTTGCCCTCGATGTGCCCGGCGGCGCGCCAGACACGCGCGTAGTTGTGCGGCTCGACGAGCCAGCCTTTATCTTTGTGGGCGAGCAGCAGCGGGTCGAAGCGGTACAGCATCCGCACCGGCCACGCCTCGCGCTCCGGCGGCGCTTCCGCCAGGGCGGGCAGGTCGTCGCGCAGGGCGAGCATTGGCTGATCCTCGACCTCCACCGCCGTCACCTCATCGCCTAGCGCGGCGAGCCAGCGGCGGGCCGCGGAAACCTTCACGCCGCGCCAGTAGGCGAAGTCGTGAACCGTGGCCGGGCCATAGGCGTGGAGGTAGCGGCGGGTAAGCTCGGCATTGGCCTCGTCGGGCGCGGGCGGGTCCCATGGGAGGCCGGGCAGCCAGTGCTCACGGTGCGCGAAGCGGCCCTCACCCCCCGCCTGCGGCGCATGGCAGGCATAGCCCCGGCGCACCAGATCGGCGAAGATGCCGCCCCAAGAGGAGAAGTGCCAATCTTCCATCTCCAGATCGGCGGTGCGCAGGTCGCTGCGGCCCATCGTGCCCCGCTCGCGCAGCATCCCCTCAATGGCGGTGATCAGAGCGTTGTGGCGCTCGACGCTGCCGCCGCGCGCCTCCAGGCTTCGCTCCCACCAGGTAAGCTGCTCGCTCCGCGCGCTGTAGACGAGCGGCCACTCGGCGCTCGGGTACAGGTGCAGTGTGCCGCGCTGCCCCCACAGCTTGACGAGGGTCCGTTCCTCGTGCAGCAGCCCATCGAACCGCGCGTGGGTAAGCCCCGGCGCGCGGTTCCACAGCGAAAGACCGGCGGCGGGCAATATCTGCGCCTGCACCCCCACCAACACACTCGCGACGCGCTCCGGCGTATCATATCGCTCCACCAGCCCCGACCGTCGCAGCCTATACCAGCGCGCCTGTCCGTCAGCAAGCTTCATGAGCACCTTATCCACACTCGAATCCACTTTTCCACAAACTTTCCCCTATCCTGTGGACATTCGCTCCCCTTATTCCACTACTCCACGCTCCAACGCTTCAACGCTTCGTCTCCGTAGCCCCTCCCCTGGCCGTTTCGGGGGAGGGGTTGGGG
>JACDAB010000194.1 GCA_013695665.1 Geodermatophilaceae bacterium
GTGGAGTCCTTCTCGTCCTGGTGTCCGTGCTCGTGGGTGCGCGCATCATCTCCGCTGCCGACCAGTCGGTGTCGGTGTGGGCGGCCGCCGAGGATCTATCCGCCGGGACGACGCTGCGCGCGGATGACGTCCGGGCGGTGCCGGTGCGCCTGTTCGGTTCCGCCGCCTCCTACCTGCAGGCCAGCGCCGAGCTGAGCGGGCAGATCCTGGATCGACCGGTGCGGGCCGGCGAGCTGGTGCCGGCCTCAGCGCTACGGAGGCCTTCCGACCGGGTCTCGGTCGCGCTGCCCGTTGCCTCCAGCGCGGTTCCGCTGGACCTGCGTCGTGGGCAGCTCGTGGACGTCTACGCCACCGGCGAGGACGGCGCCGGGGAGGGCATCGAGACCAGGCTCGTCCTGGCCGCCGCCCCGGTCCAGGCCATCGACGGGGGAAGCCAGGGCGCGCTGTCAGCGAGCAGCGGGACCCGGCAGGTGGTCGTTTCGGTGCCGAGTGACGAGGCGGGCGAGCTGCTCGCCGCCATTGCCGGGCGTGAACTCGCGGTGGCCATCCTGGAGGACCCGAGCGAGCCGGTTGGCAGAGCGGTGCCGACCCGTCCGCCCGGCGTACCGGCAGCGAGCAGCGCGACGGCGCCTGCGACGTCTACGGCGGCGCCGGCCAGCTGATGAGCCTGCCGGTCCTGACCGCCGTCACCGGGGCGATATGGGAGAGCGAACTCGTCGGTGCCCTCGCTGAATACGACCACGGCCTCACCGTCGTACGGCGCTGCGTCGACCTCGCCGATCTGCTCGCCGTGGCCTCCACCGGGACCGCGCGAGCGGTGCTGCTCTCGGCCGACCTCCGTCGCCTGGACCGCGAATCGGTCCGCCGGCTGGGCTCGGCCAAGGTGGCTGTCGTGGGGCTGGTCGACCCTGGTGATGCCGAGTCCGAACGGTTGCTGCGGCAGCTGGGCGTGGTGCACGTGCTCGCCGCCGACTCCGGAGTGGCGGCGATAGCGACGGCGGTCATCGCAGCCGTCGGCGTCGTGCCGGTCGCCCGGGGGCCGGCCCACGACGTCGGAGACCCGCGCGCCGCACTGCCCGACCTCGCCGAGCCGGCGCCGCCGGTGGCACCGGCAGCCGGACCGGGCAGGGTCGTCGCAGTCTGGGGACCGACCGGTGCCCCGGGACGGACGACGGTGGCCCTGGGCCTGGCCGACGAGGCGGCCCGGCTCGGCGTCTCCTCGCTGCTGATCGACGCGGATGTCTACGGCGGGACGGTCGGCCAGATGCTCGGCCTGCTGGAGGAATCACCGGGCGTGGCGGCCGCCGCCCGGCAGGCCGGCAACGGCACACTCGATGTGACGTCGCTGGCCCGACTGGCATGGGCGGTGAGCCCGTCGCTGCGGGTTCTCACCGGCAGCACCCGGGCCGACCGGTGGACCGAACTGCGCCCGTCGTCCCTGGAGGTGGTGCTCGAGACGGCCCGCAGGCTGGTGTCGTTCACCGTCGTGGACTGCGGCTTCTGCCTGGAGCAGGACGAGGAGGTCAGCTACGACACGGTGGCTCCCCGACGCAACGCGGCCACCGTGGCTGTCCTCGCCGATGCCGACGTGGTGCTATGCGTCAGCGGCGCGGACGCGGTCTCGCTGCAGCGCACGGTGCGGGCACTGGCCGAGCTTCGTGAGCTGTTGCCGGAGGTGCAGCCGAGGGTCGTCGTCAACCGGGTGCGCAAGATCGCCGTACCGGGGAATCCGCGCCGCGAGATAGCCGCCGCGCTGGCGCGCTTCGCGAACGTCGGCACGGCAACGTACCTCCCGCAGGACACCGAGGCCGCCGACTCTGCGGTGGCCACCGGCCGTACCCTCGCGGACGTGTCCGCGAAGAGCCAGCTCCGCGTTGCCCTTCGTGGGCTGGCCGCGGACCTGTCCGGAGCGACGGTCCCGGTCAGCGGCCGGCGGCGGCGGCGATGACCGGGCAGCCGCCGAGAGCACTGATCGTCGACTACGGCGGGGTCCTGACGACCCCCCTGAGCGCGACGGTCGGATCGTGGCTGGACGCCGAGCGAATCGATCCCGAGCGGTTCCACGCGCTGATGCGGGAGTGGTTCGGGCCTGAGGCAGCGGGCAACATCGCGCATGATCTGGAGGCCGGCCGGATCACCCCTGCGGCCTTCCAGCCCAGGTACGCCGAGGCTCTGCGGCGCGCCGACGGAACGCTGCCCGACGCCGAGGGTCTGCTGGAACGCATGTTCGCGGGGTTCCAGACTGAGCACCGGATGCTGGACGTGCTCAGGGCAGCCCGCCGGCACGATCTCCGAACCGCGCTGCTGTCCAACTCCTGGGGGTTCGACTATCCGCGCGAGGGCTGGGACGGGCTCTTCGACGTGGTCGTGATCTCCGGCGAGGTGGGGATGCGCAAGCCGGACGCGGATATCTACCTGCACGCGGCGCGGCTGCTGGGCATGACGCCGTCGGACTGCGTGTTCGTCGACGACCTCGGGGTGAACGTGCGCGCGGCGGTCCGCGTGGGCATGATCGGCGTCCGGCATCGTGACGTGGACACCACCATCGAGGAGCTTGAGGCCGTCTTCGACACGTCGTTCCGCTGATTGTCTGACCGGCATGTAACGATGACGTGAACTCACCGGAGGTGTGGCCCACGTGGCGGATCGGCTCAGCGCGCTTGATGTGTCGTTCCTCTACCTGGAGGAGCCGACGACCCCCATGCACGTCGGCGGACTGGTCACGCTCCAGCCACCGGACACCGGCTTCGACTACGACAAGCTGGTCGCGCTGATCGAGGCCCGGATCGGGCTGGTCCCGCGCTACCGGCAGAAGGTCAAGAACATCCCCGGCCACCTCGCGAACCCGGTCTGGGTCGACGACGGTGACTTCGACGTCACCTATCACGTCCGCCGCTCCGCGCTGCCCCGGCCCGGAAGCGATGCCCAGCTGCGGGACCTCGTCGCCCGGCTGATGTCGCGGCGGCTGGACCGGCACCGCCCGATGTGGGAGATCTACCTTGTCGAGGGCCTCGCGGAGGGCCGGATCGCCCTGATCACCAAGACGCACCACGCGATGGTGGACGGTCGCAGTGCGGTGGATCTCGGGCAGGTGCTGCTGGACGTCAGTCCGATTCCCCGTGACACCGGTGAGGATCTGTGGATGCCCTTGCCTGAGCCAGGGCTTATCAATCTCGTTGCCGGTGCGATCGGTGACTACATCCGCCGTCCGTCCGCCGTCGTGGACACGGTCCGCTCCAGTGCCGTTGACGTGCGGGCGACCGCGGGGCGGGTGGTGGGGGCGGTGGTCGGCCTGTCCGCCGCCGCCAGGCTGGTGACCCGCCCGGCCCCGGCCAGCCCGTTGAACGCCAAGATCGGCGAGCAGCGCCGGTTCGGAGTGGCCCGGACCTCGCTGGATGACTACAAGCGGGTCCGCAAGACGCACGGCGGGACGGTGAACGACGTCGTACTGGCCACGGTGAGCCTGGCACTGCGCAACTGGTTGCTGTCCCGCGGCGAGCCGGTCACGCCGAAGACGACGGTGCGCGCGATGGTTCCCCTGTCGGTCCGGACCGAGGCCGAGCAGGGCAGCCTCGGCAATCGGGTGTCGTCCTACCTGGTGGACCTGCCGGTGGGCGAGGCGAACCCCAAGGTCGTGCTGGCCCAGATCAGCTATTCGATGACCGCGCACAAGGAGTCCGGTCAGTCCGTCGGCGCCGACGCCCTCATCGCGCTGTCCGGGTTCGCGCCCCCGACACTGCACTCCATGGGCGCCCGGGTCGCCAGCGGGTTCAGCCGCCGGTTGTTCAACGTCGTCGTCACGAACGTTCCCGGTCCGCAGTTCCCCCTGTACGCCGGCGGGGCGAAGCTGCTGGAGATGTTCCCCGTCGTACCGCTGGCCAAGGGTCAGGCGGTGTCGATCGGGTTGACGTCGTACAACGGGGGGGTCTTCTACGGGCTGAACGCCGACCGCGACGCAATGGGCGACGTCGACGTGCTCGGGGCGCTGATCGAGGAGTCCCTGGACGCGCTGCTGGACACGGTGTGAGGAGGGGGCTCGTCCTCGGCGCCGGCGGTGTCCTGGGTTTCACCTGGACCGTCGGAGCGCTACACGCCCTCGAGCAGTCGCTGGGGCTCGACGTCCGTGACATGGACGTCATCCTCGGGACGTCGGCCGGTTCGATCATGGCCGCGGTGCTGTCCAACGACGTACCGCTGGACACCGTGCTGCGCCACCAGCGCGGCCGGGTCCGGCCCGGGGACGTCCCGATCGACTGGAACTACGACAGCGACTCCGGCACTGCCTTGCCACCACTGCCGATGCTCGGCCTCGGTAGCCCGCAGCTGCTCGTCCGGGTCGCGCGCCACCCGAGCCGCTTCACGCCGATCACCGCGGCGACCGCCCTGCTGCCCAAGGGCCGGGGACGCCTCGAACCGGTGACGAGCATGGTCGAGCGGATCAGTGACTCCGCCTGGCCCAAGCGCGAGACCTGGATCGTGGCCCTGGACTATGCCACCGGGAAGCGGACGGTGTTCGGCCAGCCGGGTGCACCGCCGGCCCGGCTGTCCGAGGCGGTCACGGCATCGTGCGCCATTCCCGGGTGGTACGCCCCGGTCCGCATCGGGGGGCGCCTGTACGTCGACGGCGGCACGTACTCATCGACGTCGCTGGACCTGCTCGCGGGCAGCGCCCTGGACGAGGTGTTCGTGGTGGCGCCCATGGCGGCGACCGGCTACGACAAGCCGTGGTCGGTCGTGGGCCAGGTCGAGCGCCGGTTCCGCCGTTCGGTGACCCGGCGGCTGCATCGCGAGGCGGAGCAGGTGAGCCGGTCGGGTACCTCGGTCACGCTGCTCGCTCCGGGTCCCGACGACCTGCGTGCGATCGGCGCGAACATGATGGACAACCGGCGCCGCCGCGCGGTGTTGCGGACATCGCTGTTCACCAGCACCGAGGTGCTGCGGGACCGGCGTGGCGATCTCACGGCCTGAGATGCGCATCTACCTTCCGGCGACGGTGCCGATGCTGCGCACGTTGCTGGACGACGGCGAGATCGGGACACCTCCCCTCAGTGCCTTCGCCGTCACCCCCGCGGTCCGGGAGTGGTACGCCGAGTCCGATGCCGAGGAACTGGAGTACGCCGCACTGCGCGAGGCCGCGGCGGCAAGCCTGCGGCTGATCGACGCAGACCCGGGAGCGGCCCGGCGCCGGGTGGTGGTGGTCGCGGACCTGCCGGAGGGACAGGTCCGGCCGCGGGCCGACCTCGAGCGGGCGGTCGTGGAGCTGTCGGCCGCGGTGCCGCTGCCGTTGGTGGCTGCGGTGCACGCCGACACCGCCGATGCCGAGCCCGCTGTCCGGGCCGCCGTCAACGTCGCGATCGAGGCCGACATGGGCAGTGACGACGCGCAGTTCATCGTGGACGAAGCCGAGGGACACGAGCTGGCGTGGTACGCCACCCAGGAGATCGGTGCTCTGATCGAACTCCTCTGAGCGCCGCGCTCGGTCAGGCCGACGACAGGGCAGTCCGGCAGCACGGGCGTGACACCATGGGACTCTCGCCAGGGTCGTCGAAGCCAGCTCAGGAGCACACCGATGGATGCCGTCACCGTCACCCCCGTACCGGTCAACGAGCCGGTGCTCACCTACGCACCGGGATCGGCCGAACGCGCCGAGGTGGAGGCCGCCGTCAAGGACCTGCAGTCCGGGCCGGCGGAGTTGACGATGACCATTGACGGGCAGCAACGCTTCGGTGGGGGCGAGGCCTTCGACGTCGTCCAGCCGCACCGGCACAGCGCAGTCCTGGGAACTGGCAGGCAGGCCACCCATGCCGACGTACAGGCAGCAGTCGAGGCAGCTGTCGGGGCCGCGCCGATGTGGCGGGAACTGCCCTTCGACGAGCGGGCCGCCGTCCTCCTGCGCGCCGCCGACCTGCTGGCCGGGCCATGGCGTCCCACGCTTGTCGCGGCGACGATGCTGGGCCAGTCGAAGTCGGTCTTCCAGGCCGAGATCGACGCGGCTTGCGAGCTCATCGACTTCCTGCGCTTCAACGTGCACTTCGCGAGGGAGATTCGCACGGAGCAGCCGATGTCGGGGCCTGGTGTTTGGAACCGCATGGATCATCGGCCGCTCGAGGGCTTCGTCCTGGCGATCTCGCCGTTCAACTTCACCGCCATCGCCGGCAACCTCCCGCTGGCGCCGGCGCTGATGGGCAACACCGTCGTCTGGAAGCCGTCGCCGACCCAGCAGTTCGCGGCCCATTACACGATGCGG
>JACDAB010000249.1 GCA_013695665.1 Geodermatophilaceae bacterium
GAACGCCTTCAGCGGCGCGATCCACGGCAGCGGATCGTAGACTCCGGCCGCCGAGCCCGTGACCAGATAAGCGCCGTGCTCTTGCGGATCGGCGGGATATTCGCCGCGGAGGACATCGTAGCTGGCGCCAACATAATCATCTCCCAGCAGTCTTCGGAACATGTCCGGATAGCGGCCGAAGCGCTGCACAAGCGGTTGGGGCGGCGCACCCGTTTCGAGGATTGCGATTTTCATCCCCTGCCGACTCGGCCCTCGAACGCAGCTTCAAGCACCTCTCGCGCCGCAGCCGCGTCGAAGTGCAGGGGGTTTCCGCCCGCGCTTGGATCGGCCTCCGCCATGACGGCGAGCCGCTCCATGCTGTCCCGATGGACCTCGAGTTCTCCGAGTGTGTGCGGAATGGAAAGCTCCTTGCGAAGCTCAAGCACCCATTCGAGCAAGCCTTCGAAGGAATGGCGTGGAAGGCCGACATATCCCGCGAGGCGGGCGATCCGCTCTTCTATGGCCTGCCGGTTGAAGTCGAGCACGTAGGGCATCAGCACCGCGTTGGTGAGCCCGTGATGGGTCTTGTAGAGCGCTCCGATAGGGTGGGAGAGCGCGTGCATCCCTCCCAAACCCTTCTGGAACGCGGTCGCGCCCATCGAGGCTGCGATCAGCATGTTTCCGCGCGCCTCAAGGTCGCTCCCGTCGCTTACGGCTCGAGGCAGCCAGTCATGGATGAGCTTGACTCCTTCCACGGCGATCCCGTCGGCCATCGGGTGGAAGCCCGGGGCGCAATAAGCCTCCAGGCAATGGGCGAGCGCGTCCATCCCCGTCGCTGCCGTAACGTGCGCCGGAAGCCCAATCGTGAGCTCCGGGTCCATGATCACGATGGCAGGCATCATTTTCGGGTGGAAGATGATTTTTTTGACGCCCTGGGCTTCGTCGAGGATGACGCCCGCCCGTCCTACCTCGGACCCGGTGCCGGCGGTGGTGGGGACTGCGACGACCGGGGCGATGCCCGCGGGATCGGCGCGCGACCACCAGTCATCCTTGTCCTCGAAGTCCCATAATGGCCGCTTTTGGCCCGACATGAACGCGATCGTCTTGCCGACGTCGAGCGCGGCGCCTCCACCGAAGGCGATGACGCCGTCATGTCGCCCGTGCGCATAAGCGGCAACGCCTGCCCCTATGTCGGCGCCGACCGGGTTTGGCTGGATGTCCGAGAACACCTGCGTTCCCACCGCCGAGGCAGCCTCCTTGACCATGAGCATCTGCGCCAGCTCCGGGTCCGTCACCAGCAGGGGCCTTGCGATGCCCAGCGAGCGGCACGCGTCTGCAAGCTCGCTGATCCGCCCCGCCCCGAACCGGATCGCAGTCGGGTAGTTCCAGTTGGCGTTCGCAAGGCCCATCAGGGGCTCCTCAGGTGGAAGGATTTGGGGCGAGTGACGCTTTCATAGCCGTAGCGGCCGAGCGATGCGCCCCGGCCGCTGTCCTTGACTCCGGCCCACGCGAGCGCGGCATCAAGATAGTCGCAGCGGTTGGCGAAGACCGTTCCCGCCTCCACCCCCGCCCCGATCCGTTCCGCAGCCTCGAGGTCGCAGGTCCAGATCGAGGCGGTTAGGCCGTAGAGGGAGTCGTTCATCAGCCGAACCGCCTCCGAATCCTCCCTGACCGGCATCAGGCCGACGACGGGGCCGAAGCTTTCCTCGCGCATCACGGCCATGTCGTGATCGACCCCCGTCAGCACCTGCGGCATCAGGTAGGCGGTACCGGACTTGTCCTGCGGGAAGAGCTGCCGCTCTATGTGTGTTTCCGCCCCGGACGCGACGGCGTCCGCGACCTGCGAGCGCACCTGGTCGGCGGACCTGGCGCTGGAAAGAGGGCCGAGGCTTGTCTCCGGGTCGAGCGGGTTTCCTAGGCGGTACCGACGCACGCCATCGACGAAACGGTCGAGGAACGGCTGCCAGACGTCTTCGTGCACGTAGATCCGTTCGATTCCGCAGCAGGACTGGCCGCTATTGTAAAAGGCGCCGTCGACCAGGCTCTCCACCGTTGCCTCAAGCTCAGCGTCGGCGCGGACATAGGCGGGGTCCTTGCCTCCAAGCTCCAGGGTCAAGGTGGTGAAGGAACCCGCCGCTGCGCGTTCGATGGCCCGCCCGCCCTCGACGGAGCCGGTGAAGGTTGCGTGGTCGACGGCCCCTGAGGAAAGCAGCCGAGCCGTCTGATCATGGCTTAGGAAGAGGTTCGCGAACAGTCCTTCGGGGAGGCCCGCCATGGCGAGCGCCTGCTCGAACCGCTCGCCCGCAAGCAAGGTCTGGCTCGCATGCTTCAGGAGCACCGCGTTGCCGGCGACCAGCGCGGGGATGATCGTGTTGGCCGCTGTCAGGAACGGGA
>JACDAB010000117.1 GCA_013695665.1 Geodermatophilaceae bacterium
GTGTCGTCCCCGACCTGCCGACCCCGACGACGAACGGGAACGGGAACGGGAACGGCACGGTGGCGCGGGTCGCCTCGGGCACGCCGGCCCGGCCTATGTGCGGTGCGTGAGAGGTCGTCGGCGCTGCTCGCGGCTCACACGTTCACACCGGCGCTCGGCGCGAGCTCGGCCAGCTCGAGCAAGCGGGCGAACTCGGGTTCTCTGGCCCGGAGGTCGTCAAAGGACCCCACCGAACCGATGGACCCGTCGCGCAGGAAGTACACGCGATCGCAGTGCTGCAGGGTGCTGAGCCGGTGCGAGACCGTGATGATTGTCAGCGCTCCTCTGAGCCGGGCGATCGTCTCCATCACGCGCGCCTCGGTGCCGGTATCGAGCGATGACGTGGCCTCGTCGAGCACGAGCACGGACGGCCGGTGGTAGAGAGCGCGCGCCAGGCCCAGCCGCTGGCGTTGACCTCCGGACAGTCGGACCCCTTGTTCACCGATCGCCGTGGAGATCGTCTCGGCCAGCGTCGCCACGTAGCTGTCGATCTGAGCCAGCCTCAGCGCTTCCCAGATTCGGTCGTCATCGATCTCTTCGGGCGGGATCCCGAACGCGACGTTCGCCCTGATCGTGTCGTCGATCAGGACGACCTGCTGAGGGACATACCCGATCGAGAGCTGCCATGCAGTCCGGCACGACGCGATCGGCGCACCGCCGACGAGCACCGAACCGGACTGCGGTTCCAGCACGCCGAGCAACAGATCGAGCAGCGTCGTCTTGCCCGCGCCGGTGGCACCGACGATGGCGACGTCGTCCCGCGGCTCGATCCGCAGCGAGATGCCCGTGAGCACCTCGGGCAGGTCCGCGGCGTATCGGTAATGGACGTCGAGCAGCTCGATCGCGGAGGGCGGTAGAGGCGACTGATCGCCGTCCTCAGGTGGGAGCTCGAACGCCTCGAGGGCGGCCAGGTCGTCGATCACCTGGCCGATGGCGGGCTCGGCCGTGCGGCTCACCGTCACGGCGTTCATCACCCGGTTGAGCGGGGCGACCAGCCGGAAGCTCGCTGCCAGGAACAGGCCAACACCGACCAGTGCCTCGTCGACCGACCGCGTCGCGAAGAGCAGGAGGGCCATGAGGCCGGCACCGACGACGAAGGCGATATCGAGGAACTGGCGGGGCAGGAGCTGGAAGAAGAGCAGGAGTCGCTGCGTGTCGGCGAGCTGAAGCTTCGTACGGTAGAAGCGCTCCACGAAGTACTCGGTCCGGTGCAGGATCGCCAGGTCCTTGGCCGCATACATGGGCTCCTGCACCTGCTGGTAGCGCACCGCGACGTCCTTGTGGGAGCGGCGCGCGGCGACCTTTTGCCGTCCGCCGATCCAACGCTGGTAGGCGAGCGCGACGATGGCGAAGTAGCCGACGGCGAGCAGCGCGATGGCGGGATCGTTGATCGCGATGACGACGGCGATGGCGATCAGGACGAACGCGTCAGCGGCCGCGGCGAGCACCCACGGCAGCGAGCGCCGGAACACGAGGAGCAAGGCCTCGTTGAGCGTCCGCTGGACCTCTGACGAGTTGTGGTTGAAGTGGTACGTCGCTGGTGCGGACAGGTATCTGGCGAAGAGCCGGCGGGCGATCGTTGCCTCCTGGCGCAGCGAGTTACCGATCGCCCACCGCAGCAGCGCGATGGCAGCCACGGCCTTGACGGTGAACGCCACGAGCACGCACACAGCCAAGACTGTCGCGGCCTGCCCGGGGGTAGAGACGTTGAGGACACGGTCCACGAGGCGCACCGCCGACTCGGACTGCTCCCCTCCGACCAGCAGCTCGGTCAGCGGGATGATCGTCGCGACACCGGCGGCCTCGATCGCGGCAACCACGACCGACAGGATCGCGAAAGCCATGAACCGGAGCCGTGCCGGGCGATCGAGGACGGACATCGTCCGCCGTACGAACCGAATCATGTGGTGGATCCTTTGCGGTTGGATGACGCCGGAACTTCGCACGGACGGGCTTGGCGGCGAGAGGCGGCGGCAAGAATCGACTCGAAGTCAGCCGCGATGGTGTCGATGTTGAACCGGAGCTCTGCGTGCGTTCGGGCGTTGGCGCCGAGGCGCCGCCGTTGTTCTGGGTCGGCGAGCAGCTCGTCGGCGGCGACGAAGAACGCCTCGAGGTCGTCGGGTGGCACCACGATCCCTGCTTCGGCTTCCTCGATGGTCCGGACCGCGAGGTTCTGCGACGGCAGAATCGCGAGGATGGGTCGGCCGGCGCAGAGGTAGCTGAGGATCTTGGACGGCACGCTGAAACCGCCGGCGTGGATGGAGAGCAGCCCCACCAGGACGTCGGCGCTGGCAAAGACCTCAGCAAGTCGCTCGTACGGCTGGTACGGGAGCAAGATCAGGTTCGGGACTCCGCGCCGGGCCCGCTGGTCCCGCAACCACTCGGCGCCCTTTCCCTCCGACACCACCACGACCCGGACGTCGGGCCGGGACGCATACCTCTCGGCGAGGGCGATCAGCGGCTCCGGGTCGTGCTTGAGGCCGAGGGTGCCCGAGTAGAGAAACGTCGTGGCGTCGGCGAGATGGTGCTCGCGTGACCACGCGTTGTCCTTCGGCCCCGGTTGCAGCTCTGCCAGCGGCGCCCAGTTCTCGATCACGTGACACCGCTCCTCGGGCACCGCCCACTCGCGAAGCGTTGGCTTGAAGTCCGGGGTGATCATGATGACGGCTTGCGCGTCATGCAGGAGGCGACGCTCGATCGCACGAAAACCCGACGCGATCACGGCGCCGGCCGGGCCGCGCACGCGCCTCTCGGCATATCGGCCCATGGCGAAGCTGTAGATGTCTTGCAGCCAGAACACCCATGGGGTCCCGGTTCGGCGGCACCACAGCGCCGCCCGACTCTTCGAGAAGAGCGGATCGTTCGACGAGAGGATCACCTCGGGCCGGTAGGAGGCGGCCAGACGGTTGAATTGGCGCCCGTAGTCGAGTTCCTGCTTCAACCGGCGGGCCGGTGCGTACCGGTCGAAGGTTCGACCCAGCACGATTCCCTTGAAGCTCAACGAAGGCGGGTCGTCAGCGTTGGCCTGGAGGGCGCCTTTGCCCGTCTGGTACGACTCGCAGTGGACGTGCAGGACGTCATGCCCACGACATGCCAACGCCCGGCTCAGCTCAGCCTGAAACGGGTGTCCGGAGTAGTCATGGACGAGGACCCGCATCGGCGCATGCGTCGCCCGTTGGGTCACCGATGGGCCCGAGAGAGGTCGGGAAACGCTTCATCCGATGCCGGAGGATAGCGCGGCTCCACGCCCCGAGCCGTCGCGTCGGGCAGCTCGACTTCCTCCTGGGGCGGTACTGCAGGCTCTGCGGCGTGCTCCGGCCGTTCTGGGCCGCGATCGCCCGACGGAACGATGTGCTCCGAGAACTTCGCACCGCGAGCGTCGTTGAGCACGACTCCGAGCACCAGTGTGCGCGCGTGCGCGACGAGGTCCAGCGCTGACGCGAGATCGGGTCGTCTCGTGCGACCGGCCCGGGCGACCACCACGACGCCGCCAGCAAGGCCCGTGAGCAGGAGGCTGCCGCTGACCTGCAGCAGGGGCGGCCCGTCCACGAACACCACAGCGGCCTCGTCT
>JACDAB010000008.1 GCA_013695665.1 Geodermatophilaceae bacterium
GGCACGCGCACCGGAGGCGAGGAACGTGAGGGAGCCGGTGGCGTCAAACTGGCCGAGTACGGCAGCTTGTGCCGAGCGAGTGTTGGCGGCCGTGTAGACGCGTCCTGGGTTGTTTTCAGCGACCGCAATATCCCAGGCGGTGACGGACTCGGCGGCGGCGATGGCGGTGCCGCCGTAGTTGTCAGCGCCGGACACGCTATCGATGGCGAGCGCGGCTTCCCAACCGCCATAGGGGATAGGGGTACGGTCGGTGACGGTGCCAGTCAAGGGGGTCTGCGTGAGCGACCTGCCAAAGAGGGAGCCGGCCAGCATGTTCTCGCCACCGGGGCCAGGCGTGCCCGTAAAGCGGAGGTCGGCGACGTAGGTACCGGCCATCTGCCAGGGGTTTGCCCCCTCCATGAATTGGGTCGTGCCGCTATCGAGGGCATTCACCCCGCCGATGTGGGTATGGAGCCGCGTCGTCGTGGCGCCCGTTGGGGTCGTGATGATGGGGGAACCATCAAGGCCCATGCTCAACAGCTCCAGAATCTCGGCACTCTCAACCGGGATGGAGAAACTGCCGGACGGTTCCTGCACGCCGGGGCTACTCGCGCGGAACACAGAACGGGTCCCTGCGAGCAATTCATGTCGGACGTTCGTGCCGCCTGGCACAAGGTTGCTGTCAGGACCGAGATACAGTTTTCTGGTTGGGACGATCGCAGTCCCATAGGTGCTTTCAACCCCGACGCGGAATTGTGAGAGGAAAATCTCGCCGGCCATTCCCTACTTCCCTTCTTCGCTGGCAGGAGGCACAGCGTTGGTGCTTGATGGCGTTGATGCCATTTCTTTGGCGGTGCGTACCTCGTACAGCGGCTTGCCATCGTCAGTCAGCGCTTCACGCACGCGCTCTTTGTTGCGCGTCGAGAGTGCGTCGTACTCATCATCTGTGAGATGGCGAGCCGGCACGGCCGGTTCAGCAGGGACGGCCGCACGAAGGACCGTGCCATCGCTGTTTTCGAGCGCGGCTTGCTCTGGTTCAGGACCAAGCCACTCTTGGGGAGCATCGTTCGCGTCGGTGCGTCCACGGAAGAGGGCGCGTGCTTTTTCGGTAGGCATCAATAGTTCTCCTGTTGGACGACGGGGATAAGACACGGCAAACGCCGGTACTCTTGCCCGGCAACCACGATGTAATCCGCTTCCGCGGCGAGTGAAAAGTCCGGCAGGCCCATCGAGACCACGGTGCCGTTAAGGCGGGTACGGCGCTCGGCCAGCATGGCCGTAATGAAGGCAGGGACGACCGCGGCGAGCGTCGTTTCGGCGGTTGCCTCGGCGCCTGCTACGCGGTAGACGAACGTCACGGCGTACTCCACGTCATGACGGGCGAGGCCACCCACGGCCGCGTCACCCAGGCGGATACGACCGATGGTTACGTAGGCCGACACACGATTGGTTGGACTTTCGGGCACGCCGGTATAGACCTGCTGAATGCCAGCGATGCCGGTCAGCACGGTGACGATGCGGGAAAGTGGTGAGGCGAGGTCTACCGCCACTTAGGCACGCCTTCCGCTGCCACCGCCACCGGTGGAGACGTAGAGGGACGAACGCAGCGAGCCAGTCCTGACGGGTACCCGCTTTTCGGCTGCCGCTTTCAGCGTGTTCGCGACACCCAGCAGCGCCGCGGTGACGGGTTGTGCACCACGTGGAAGCGCTGCCACCAGGCGGGCGCGTAGCGTGCCTTCGACCTCAACCAGCGCGGGCCTGAGATAGGGCTGTGCGCGCATGCGGCGCGTGCCTTCCTCCACAAAGCGGGCGTACTTGGCGGACGCACCGACTCGTAATGAGGTACGCCCGGCGGCCTCGGCACCATCCTGAAGGCGGGTGAGCGCGCTCCGGGCTTCAGGAAGGCCGGTGACGGTGATCGTGGTGGCAACCATCAGGTGGTTGCCTCGGTCAGATCAGTCCGCCAGTACAAGCCGGTCCCGTCGTCGTACTTGACCAGTTTGCTCGTGCGGCGGTCGGGGTTCCATGTACGGCTGTCGATCACGAGTTGGTACGCCTCGGCAGGGAACGTGTAGTCCGGGGGTGAATGGAGCTCCTGTATGGCGGCGAAGTCGGAGCGGTCGCGGCCCGTCGCCGCCGCTTGCCGGCCGACTGCGTTGAGGCGGCAGGCCAGCGATGCCTGTGCGACCGTCGAAAAGAGGCCGGTCG
>JACDAB010000010.1 GCA_013695665.1 Geodermatophilaceae bacterium
GCACGATGAGGTCGGTGTGCTCGATGTCCTCGTAGGAACTGGTGCCACCACCGGCACCAAATGCAGCCGCCAGACCGACGACGCTAGGAGCGTGTCAAGTTCGGTTGCAGGAGTCGATGTTGTTCGAGCCGATCACCGACCGCACGAATTTCTGCGCGATGAAGTTCGTCTCGTTGGAGGCTTTGGAGCAGCTGAACATGCCGAAGCCCTTGGAGCCCTCGCCATCGCGAACCTTGTCGAATCCGGCGGCTGCGCGGTCCAGCGCCTCGTCCCAGGTCGCCGGGCGAAGTTGCCCGTTGTCGCGCACGAGCGGCTCGGTCAACCGAGGTCGCGCGCGTGGCACCTGCGTCGCTTGGTGTCTCGGGCTCTGGGAACGCGCCATGCACTCACCCCTGGGGTTCGCTGTCGTTGCAGCCAAGACTAACCGGGCCGGTCAGGGCAGGGCGCTGCCAGCCAGCCACTGCTCCCAGGAGATCGCCCAGTCGTAGATGTCGCCGTCGGCCGGGCCGAGGTTCTGCGGGCTGCCGACGACCTCGACGATGTCACCGATCTGGGAGAACTCGAAGAACCAGGCGGCGTTCTCCGGGGAGGCGTTGATGCAGCCGTGGGAGACATTGCGAACCCCCTGGTCGGCGAGCGACCACGGGGCGGAATGCACGAACTCGCCGTTGTTGGAGATGCGCGTCGCGTACTCGACCTCGGTGACATACCCACCGGCGTCCAGGGCCAGGCCGTACGTCGTGGAGTCCATCGTCTTCTCGCGGTTCTTGTCGATCACCACATGCGGACCACCGCGGGTCTGGAAGCCGCCCTCGGCTCGGCCCATCGACACCGGGATCGTCTTCACCAGGGTCGCCCCGTCGAAGACCTGCATCTGATGCGTCAGGGCATTGGCCACGCTGCGATGGGCGTCCCCGACGCTGAAACTGATCTGGCGGTTCTCCTTGCCCCAGGCGCCCTCACCGATATCGACGCCGAACAGGTTGACGTCGACGGTGACCTGCGTGCCGGCCTGCCAGTAGACCTTGGGTCGCCAGTGCACCTCGGAGTCCGACAGCCAGCTCCAGGCACCCTCCTGCTGCGGGGTGGCGGTGACCGTGGGGTGGCGCTGGACCTCGGCGCGGTCCGTCGCCGGGGCATCGAGATACACCCGGACCGGCATTCCGATCCCGACGGTGGTTCCGTCGAGTGGGCCGATCGACGGGAACACGAGCGTGGTCGGTGCGATCGTCGAGAACGTGGAGCGCTGCACGGTCTGTTGGCCGTCCTCGCTCTCGGCCGTTGCTTGGACGGTATAGCTCGTGGAGTAGGCGAGCGCCCCGGTGCTGTTCCACGTCGTCGCGTCCGTGGAGATGTCACCGGCGAGGGCGGCTCCCGATGCGTCGGCCACGGACACCGAGCGCAGTTGCCCGCCAGCTGCCTCGACGGTGACCCGCTCTGTCGGCAGCACTCCCGCAGCCGCCCCAGCCGGCAGGACGGCAATGGTCGGGGCCGGTGCCGGGGACGCGGTCGTCGTACCGGCCGGGTCGCTGGAACTGCTGCGGGACGATCCCGCCGTACAACCGGCGGCGAGGAGTGTGCATGACACCACGAGCGCCAACAGACCTCGGGCCGAGGACACCCGCGCCCCGAACGACATCACCGCCACCTCTCGATCGGCTCGGCCCATCCTCCCTCAAGCCACCGACAGAACACCGGCGGCGGGCCGACGGGGCGGGGTCTATTCGCCGACCGGCCAGTGCTCGACGGTGAGTTCGGCGAGACGACGACACGGTCGCCCGCGGAGGGGGAGTTCGTGCCACGGCACCGCGTCCCCGCAGCGCAGTGCTGTCCGGGGGCACTGCAGCATCGGCCGACCCTGCGCTGGTCCTCCCGGTGCTGGGACCGCACCCAGGCGCGCCGGGATTCTCGTCCCAAGCGTGCACAGGGTCCCCGATGCCGCCGAAACCGCTTTCGAGGTCGTCCTAGCGCCGCGCGTCCGCGAGAGCTCAGTTGGTACTCTGTGCCGGGTCCGCCTGAGGGCGGCCGGCGCCGCTAGCTCAACTGGCAGAGCAGCTGACTCTTAATCAGCGGGTTCGGGGTTCGAGTCCCTGGCGGCGCACCACGAAGTGCCTGGTCAAGGTCTAGGACTGCCCTGAACAATCGGGTTCGTTGGGTGGGCCGGTGTGGGTGTCGGGTGTCGGCCGCAGGTTCCCTCTAGTTTCGCGAGGGCCACGGACGCTACGAGGGTCTCCGTACCACTGGGGCCTGACATCCGTGGTGGTTACGGATGTCGCGGTACGGCGAACTCCGGAGGCTGAGTCTGGACAGCCGCCAGCGGGGCGGCGCGACTCAGGAGGACCCTTCAGTGGCCCGAGATGTGAATCAGGACGACCGACCGATCGACGCACCACCGACGCCGGCGGGCACGAGCCCGTCGTCCGGGTTCGTGGCCTTCGGCGCGATCGGCAGCAAGTACGCACAAGTACGAGGGTTGCTCGGTGAGCCGACCTCGAACGAGATGGCCACCCACGACGGCGTCGGCCGCTGGCAGACCTTCGACGGCGGCCAGATCGTCTGGCACCCCGACACCGGCGCCTTCGAGGTACACGGCGACATCCTGGGCGCTACGGGCAACTGGGCGGCTCGGCGTGGGCCTACCCGTCCAGCGACGAGTTGGAAGTAGGGGACGGCCGCGGCCGCTTCAGCCGATTCCGCAACGTTCCCGGTGGCTACGACATGAACATCTACTGGACCCAGGAGACCGGCGCCCACGAAGTCTTCGGACAGATCTGGCAGGCCTACTGCGCCCTCAACTGGCAGAACAGCGTCCTGGGCTACCCCACCAGCCACGAGATGGCCACCCACGACGGCGTCGGCCGCTGGCAGACCTTCGACGGCGGCCAGATCGTCTGGCACCCGGACACCGGCGGGTTCGAGGTGCACGGCGCCATCCTCGACCTGTACGGCCAACTCGGCGGATCGGCATTCGGCTACCCGATCACCGACGAGACCGAGACCCCCGACGGCAAGGGCCGCTACAACCACTTCCGCAATCTCGAAGGCGGCTACGACACCTCGATCTACTGGACGGAGCAGACCGGCGCGCAACCGGTCTACGGCCTGATCCGGCAGCGGTGGGCAGAGCTGGGCTGGGAGACGTGCCACCTCCATTACCCGACGGGGCCCGAGATCGACTGGCCTGAAGGCGGGCCGGGCTCGCGGCAACAGAGCTTGCAGGGCGGCCGGATGATCTACAGCGCCGCTCGGAACGACGCTGCCCCCGACCCGGTCGACCTGCTGCACGACTTCGGCAGTGCCGGGGACCTGGAGGGATGGGTCAGCGCCAAGCTGTACGCCGACGGCACGGTCGAGCACTTAGGGCACCAGCGCGCCACCGAGGCGAAGAGCTACGACTTCCAGATCGTGGCCACCATCACCAACGGGCCCATCGCCGTAGCGAACGCCTGGAGCGCCCACGTGAACGGCACGTTCGACCCCGGTTCACGCAACGCCGACTGGCACGAGACGAGCCACAGTCCGACGGTCGCGACGCACTTCTGGGATCTGCAGCGCACCGCCTGGCTGGACGCCCGTCGAGACAAGGAGGGCAGCCTGGGCTGGGTCACCTCCGTGGCCGAGACGACACTCAAGTTCTTCATCGGCAGCGGCGGGGCACTCGTCCTGGGGCCCTTCGGCGGCACCCTCGTGCTGGTGGGGACGCTGGCCGGAACCGTGCTCAAGGGCGGCAACATCCAGGGCGGCCTACAGCTGATCAACGGCACTCTGTGGATGGCCGGCCCCAGTGGCACGTTCGTGGCGCTCGTAGCGGCAGGCATCGGCAAGCTCATGACCGAGGAACGCGGCTTGCGAGATGACGAGATCGCCCTGGCGCAGGCGGTGTTCGGCGACAAGCTGGACATCGGCCGGATCCGCGTCACGAACGCCGCCGGCGCCGATGGTGACGACGGCAAGGACCGGCCGTTCGTGTTCCCCCGCTTCGACGGCAAGACCACCATCAACATGGGCGAGTGGGAGGAGGCCACGCTGGACATGAAGGTCGGCCAGAGCACAACGGACGGCGGCACCGGCGCGAACCGGCCCATCGTGCACGGCGAGAAGTTCCTGCATGAGCTGGTGCACCCCTGGCAGATCCAGTACGGCTCCAACGACGGGCTCATCCTGGAGGGGATGAGCAAGATCTTCGGCGAGGACTACGGGTACGTGCCCGGCAAGTCCTTCGAGGACTACGATCTCGAGCCGCAGGCAGCGATCGTGCAGGACTGGTGGGGCCAGACCTACACCGCGGGGACGGACTTCGCGACCGCTGCGAACAGCGCCGCGGCGACCGGCAACGGCCTGTACGACTACATCAGCGACAACATGAGGACCGGCATCGGCTCGACCATCTGAGCCACCCGGCAGTTGTTCCGGTAGCCCACAACCGCCTACGCCCCTGGGTCGTCATCGGCTCGATGACTCGCGCCGTACACCGACTTGGGCAACCTCTTCCTGGCCCGGCGCATTCACTGGTACTCGTGTCTGGGATAGACACACTTCTCAACGGCGACCGTGTGATCGCAACGGGTGGGATGGTGACCGTCTACGACCCCTGGACCCCAAAGATGGCCGAACTTGTCGCCGAGAAATTCACTCGGCGACGGGCGGCGGCCGCGGATGCATCATGATGGCATCGTGATGCTAAGTTGCTGGCATGCGTACCACCATCGATCTGCCTGACGACGTACACTCCCTCGCCATGTCCCTGGCCAGGGACCTCGGTCAGAGCCTGAGTTCGACCGTCACGCTCCTCATCCGGCGGGGGCTGCGGCCGGAGACCCCTTCCTCCGCCGAGGCCGCCGGCGTTCGGATCGTCGATGGGTTCCCGATGATCACTGTGGGCCGGCCCACGAGCACCGAGGACGTGCGGAGCCTCGACGACGAGCTCCCGGAGTGACGGACCTACTGGATGGCAACGTGCTGGTCTCCCTGGCCAAGGAAGATCATTCAACCCATCCCGCAGCACGTGGCTGGTGGCGGACGCGGGCTGATCAACCCTTCGCTACCTGCCCGATCACGCAGGGGACGCTGCTTCGACTGTTGATCTTCTCAGGAGCTACATTCGAGCGCGCGCTGGCCGTGCTGCGTGCCATCGTCGGTCTGCCCAGCCACGAGTTCTGGTCAGAGGACATCAGCTACACCGACGTGGACCTGACCGGCGTGATCGGCCATCGGCAGGTAACCGACGCCTACCTCGCCACGATGGCGCGCCGGAACGCCGGCAAGCTCGTGACGTTCGACTCCGGTCTGGCGGTACTACACCCGGATGTGGTCATCCTGCTGAGGTAGGCCATCCTGGCCGATCTCGGCTTCGCCTTTCCGGCCGTCCCGACCGACAATGTCGACCCGGACTTCCCGATCCGCGTTGAATTCTCCCCGGAGCAGACCGAGCGCTATCTCGGCGACAGCGACATCATCGTGTGGAAGGACTTCGGCCGCGACGACCTCGCCGTTGTGGACGGCTTCCCGGCCGATGCCACCACCGCCAACCCGCTGCTGGCCACGCTACCGGCCGCGCAGGCCGGCCGCGTCTTCACGGTTGGCAACCGCATCTGGTTCCTGCGGTCGGTACGCGGTCGGCTGGTCCTGCTCGACCAGTTAGAGAACGACCTGCTGCCCCGCCTGCGCAGCTGAGCACCGGGCCGATGCCACCCGCCGATCCCGGTGACGGGTCGAGCGCGACGCTGGCCGACGGGGACGGCCCCGCGCATCCGGTCAGCGCCATCGGTCTCGTGCAGTGGGTACTCGGCCGCCAGCGCGGCCGGCTCGCCGGCGGAGCGGCCCCGGGCATCACCTGGATGGGGTCGATCGCCCTGCTTCCCGTCGCGCTCGGCGGCGCGGTCGACGGGGCCAGGCCGTGGACGGAGGGTCCGGCGCCGACATCGCCCGCTGGTGCGGCGTGCTGGCCGCCGTGGTGCTGGCCGAGGCCGGGGTGGTGCGCCACCGCAGCACCGTCCTGCTCTACATCCGGACCCATCAGTGGGCTCCGCGGAGGCACATCGCCGGCCTCGAGCGCATGCGGCCGGTAGTTGAATGCGACCGCAAAGACCTGTCTCGGCGAGGGCACGGGCGGACCGAGCAGGGCCGGATGGTACGGCGATCCCTCGCTCGTGTCGGCGGTTCGTCCCCATGCCAGCAGGTCGTCCCACGCCTGACCTCACTCTCGCTGTACAAAACGCTGCTTCACACAGCACCGGACGAGCCTGGCATGGGAAGTACGACGCCGTCGATGACGGTTTGCCCGAGTGCCTAGTGTCCGGGGCATGGCTGAGGAAAGAGGGGACCGGCGAGCCTGGCTGGGCAGTATGCGGGTGCGCATCGTGGCCGTCGTCGTCACGCTCCTGCTC
>JACDAB010000024.1 GCA_013695665.1 Geodermatophilaceae bacterium
TGACCGGCATGCCGAATGACCGGACCGTCTCGGCCACCTCGGCAGCCTGGTCCGGCTGAATGTCGAAGAGGAAAATGTTCGGCTGATTGTTGGTGCCGATGGAGCGGAACTGCGTCAGCAGCACCTCGCGCGTGAGATAGAGATTCAGCAGAAGAAACGTGCCGAGGCCAAGCGATACGGTCAGTAGCAAGGTGCGGTTGTTCGGCCGATAGAGATTCGCGAGGCCCTGCCGCAGCGCGAAACTCCAGCGGTGCGGGAAAAACTTCCGGACCAGCACCATCAACAGCTTCGCCATTCCCGCGAAGATGCCGACCGCGAGGCCGAGCACGCCAGCGAAGACGAGACCGCGCAGCCAGGTTTCGGTTTGTGAAATGGCAAACGCCGTCACGCTCGCTGCCATCACGAAGTAGACGGCCCATACCAATGGGTCGAAGCGACGGCTGCCGCTTTCCGCATCGGTCGAAGACCGAAGAATCAGCAGCGGTGACAAGCGCCGGAACCGCAGCAACGCCGGCAGTGCGAAGAGAACGCAGATCACAAACCCGATCAGCATTCCACGGATGATCGGCTCCCATGCGATCGCGGTGGAGATCGGCAGCGGGATGAAGCTTTTCAAGATCGCCGGGAATATCCGCTGCATCACCACACCGAGCGCTGCTCCGGCTGCCGCGCCGATCAAGCCCATTGCCGCTGTTTGCAGCAGATAGACAACGACCGTGCTGCGCGCCGACGCTCCAAGGCAGCGCAGGATCGCAGCGGTCCGGTGTTTCTGCTGCAGATGCGCCTGGATCGCACTCGCGACGCCGACTGCTCCGAGCAGCAGCGAGACGAAGCCGACGAGGTTGAGGAAGCGGTAGAGATTCTCAAGCGCAGTGCCGAGATCCTTCTTCCGTTTTGCGACCGTGTCGTATTCGAGTCCGAACTGCTGCAGCTGTGGGCCGACGATCTCCAGCCGTTTTTCCACATCCGCATCGGGCGGGAACTTCACATAGTTGCGGTAGCGGGCGACGCTGCCGGGTTGGAGAAGGTTTGTTTCCGCGAGGTTCTGCAACGGAATGTAAACCCGCGGTGCGAATGAGCCGGCAGCCGACGCTTCGCCCGGCATTTTCTTTAACGCGCCTGCGATCGTGAATTCCGATTCGCCGATCTTTACACGGTCGCCGACTTTCGCGCCAAACTGAATCAGCAGGCTCTCTTCGAGAACGGCGCGCCCGCCTTCACGGAAATCCTGCGCGGCGGAAACGGGTTCTGTTTCCATCGGCCCGTAGAACGGGAACTGCCCGCCGAGCGCGCGCACATTAATCAAACGTGTGCCGTTACTGGCCGGGAATACCGCCATCGTGGAGAAGCGCACCTCGCGCGCCTGCGGTCCGCCTAACGAGCGCAGGAGGTTCTCCTCCTCAGGTTTAAAAGCACGGGATGCCTCCACGATCAGATCTGCGCCGATCAGGGTCCGCGCCTGCTCGTCGATCGATTGCGACAAGCTATTCCGGAACGACCCGATGCTGACGAGCGCCGCGATTCCGAGCGTGATCGAAATCGAGAAGACCAGCAGCCGTCGTCGACTGGAGCGGCTGTCCCGCCACGCCATCTTCCAGATGAACGACGGATGCATTGGTGCCTAAACCGCCTCGCCGCTGCGCAGCCGGATCGTGCGCTCGGTTAACGAAGCGACATCAGGATCGTGCGTGACCAGCACCAGCGCTGTGCCCGCGCTCCGATTCAGCTCCATCATGATGTCGATGATGCCGCTGCTGGTCTCGGCGTCGAGATTCCCGGTTGGTTCATCGGCGAAGAGGATCTTCGGGCGATTGATGAAGGCGCGCGCCAGCGCCACGCGCTGCTGTTCGCCGCCCGAAAGTTGCGCCCGATAATGATCAACGCGTTCGCCGAGCCCCACGCTTTGGAGAAGCTCCAAGCCAAGCGCGCGCGCGGTGCGATCGCCGCGCAACTCCATCGGCACGGTCACATTCTCGAGCGCGGTGAGTGTCGGGATGAGCTGAAAATTCTGGAACACGAAGCCGACGTGCTGATTGCGGACGCGCGCGCGTTCATCCTCGTCGAGATCGGCGAGCGGCTCTCCGTTCAAGAGGACCGAGCCGG
>JACDAB010000120.1 GCA_013695665.1 Geodermatophilaceae bacterium
AGGCCGCGCACGAGCGCCCGCATCCGCGGCACGTACCCGTGGTGGTCGGCGCCGAGGATGATCACGACCCGGTCGAAGCCGCGGTCGCGTTTGTCGACGTAGTACGCGAGGTCGGCGCAGAAGTAGGTCGGCCGGCCGTCACTGCGAACGATCACCCGATCCTTGTCATCACCGAAGTCGGTGGTCCGGAGCCAGACCGCCGAGTCCTTCTCGTATACGTGGCCCTGTGCGCGGAGCCGCTCGACGGTCTCCTCGATCCGGCCGAGCCGATGCAGGTCACGCTCGTTGAAGTAGACGTCGAAGTGCACGCCGAAGCGGTCGAGGCCGGCCCGGATCTGGGCGAACATCTGCTCTATGCCCTCGACCTTGAAGATCTCGGTCGCACTTTCGCGGGGCTGTTCCAGGAGGCCGGACTGTTCGGCCACCACGTGCTGGGCGACATCGAGGAGGTAGTCGCCGTGGTAGCCGTCCTCGGGAACCGGCTCCCCGTGCGCGACGGCGTACAGGCTGGCGGCGAACCGGTCGATCTGCGAGCCGGCGTCGTTGAAGTAGTACTCCGTGGTGACATCCGCGCCGCCGGCCACGAGCAACCGGGCCATCGCGTCCCCCACGGCTGCCCAGCGCACGTGCGCGAGGTGGAGCAGACCGGTGGGATTGGCCGAGACGAACTCCAGGTTGATCTTCTGGCCGGCTAGCGCGGTGGTGTGCCCGTACGTCGCACCGGCAGCGACGATCGTCTCGACCAGCGCCCCCTGCGCCGCGCTGTCCAGGGTGATGTTGAGAAATCCGGGGCCGGCGACGTCGACCGCGACGACTCCCGCCCACTGTCGCAGCTGGCCGGCGATCAGCTCCGCGACCTCCCGAGGTGGGCGGCCGGCGGGCTTGGCGAGGCGCAGTGCGATGTTGGTGGCGTAATCGCCGTGCTCGCGGCTCCGTGCACGTTCGATCACCGCATCGGCCGGTACGGCGACCGACAGCTCTCCCGCCTCGACGGCTCTGTGAACAGCCTCAAGAACGGCAACAGCGAGATCGGCGGGAGTCACCCGTGGATCGTACTGAGCGCCAGACGACGTAAAGTCAGGTGGAAATCACTCTTCTCACGCGAAGGCAGCTGAATGGCCAAGAAGGCGACCGGGCGCGGTTCCGGCACCGGCAAGACCACCGGCGACGCAGTTGCCAAGAGCACGGCCAGCGTTGGCTCGACCGAGGAGACGGCACCTGAACCAACGGAACCAGCGACCGGATCGACGGCGGCATCGAATCTGACGAAACCGGCCCAGGCGAGGAAAACAGCACCGGCTAAGGCGGCCGCCACGAAGGCGGCGCCGACGGCGAAGCCCACCGGGAAGCCGGCTGTCTCGTCAACTCCCGGCACGACGGCGGGCAAGCCCGCCGGCAAGACCGCGGGAAAGCCCCCGACCAGGACGGGGGGCAAGGCAGCTCCGAAGAGCCGAAGCCGTAAGCCGCCGCCCGTCGTACTGGCCAAGCCCAAGCCGTGGGGCTGGATCGCGGCGGCGTTGGCGGTCGTCGTCTTCGCTGTCGCCGCCATCGGGTACGCCGTACTGCAGGCCAGTGAGCAGGAGGACCTCGCCAACCCGAGCAACATCGAGGGTCTGCAGACGAAGTCCTTCGTGGCCGCGCAGCACATCGACCAGGAGGTCGTCTATGAAGACGCGCCCCCGATGGGCGGCGAGCACGACAACGTATGGGCCGACTGCACTGGAACCGTGTACCCGATCCAGATCCGCGACGAGAACGCCGTCCATTCCCTGGAACACGGTGCGGTCTGGATCACCTATGACCCCGCGCTCCCGCAGGACCAGGTGGACCAGCTCGCCGGACTTGTCGAGGGCGAAGGGTTCACCATGATGAGCCCGTACGCGGGGCTTGCCAGCCCGATCTCCCTGCAGGCGTGGGGGAACCAGCTGTTCGTGGAATCCGCCGCCGATCCGCGGGTCGAGCAGTTCATCACCGCGCTGCGCCAGAACCCGGACAACACCCCCGAGCCGGGTGCGACGTGCGACCGGCCGGAATTCGCGCAGAACCCGATCCCCGAGGAGTCCGACACCGCAGGCGAGCCGAGCGCGCCGGCGACCACCGACCCCGCCACCACCACCGACCCGGCCGCAACCACCGATCCGGCGGCCACTACCGATCCCGCGGCGACGACGGCGCCGTGACCCGGCCGCCCGCCGGCCGGCAGCGTCGCTGGCTCGTCGGGGTTCTCGCGGGAGTCATCGCGGTGGGGCTGCTCCTCAGCGGTGGGGCGCTCGCCGTCCTCACCGGATTAGGCGATCCGAGCGTGCCTGCCGAGGGATCGGTCGAGGCGGGGTTCGCCCGGGACATGAGTACGCACCACCAGCAGGCCGTGAGCATGGCCGGGCTGGTGCGTGACAGGTCAACCGATCCCGACGTCCAACTGTTCGCCTACGATGCCGAGTTCACGCAGAACAGCCAGGTCGGCATGATGCAGGGCTGGTTGCAGGCCTGGGGTCTACCGGTGAATACCTTGGCACCGCAGATGTCATGGATGTCGGGTCACCAGGACATGGCCGGCGGGCCGATGCCAGGGATGGCCACACCCGCCCAGCTCGCTGAGCTGCGGACGCTATCGGGTGCTGAGCTCGATGTCCGCTTCCTGCAGCTGATGATCGTCCACCATCAGGGTGGGCTGGCCATGGCCGAGTATGCAGTTGCCAACGCAGACGCCGACGT
>JACDAB010000084.1 GCA_013695665.1 Geodermatophilaceae bacterium
CAACAACGACGGGGAGAGCCACAACCGGTCGTGGAACTGCGGTGCCGAAGGTCCGACCGACGATCACGACATCCTGGCTCTGCGAGCGCGGCAGCGGCGCAACTTCCTGGCCACCCTGTTCCTCTCCCAGGGCGTGCCGATGATGCTGTACGGCGACGAGCTCGGCCGCACCAAGAACGGCAACAACAACACCTACTGCCAGGACAATGAGCTCACCTGGATCGACTGGTCGGCAGTCGACGACGAGCTGATCGAGTTCACCGCGTCCCTGATCGAATTGCGGCGGGCTCATCCGACCTTCCGACGGCGGCGGTTCTTCGACGGGCGGCCGGTACGACGGGGCGAGGGCGAACTGCTGCCGGACATCGTGTGGTTGACCCCCGCCGGTGATGTCATGACCCAGGAGGACTGGGGCTCGGGTTTCGGTAAGTCAGTGGCCGTCTTCCTCAACGGTCTGGGAATCAGCAGCACCGACACCCGCGGTGAACGGATGACCGACGACTCGTTTCTGATGTGCTTCAACGGCCACGACGCGGCGATCAAATTCACCCTGCCGCCCGCGGAGTACGCCGAGAGCTGGCAGATCGTGGTGGACACGTCCCTCACCGCGGACGACGAGCAGGCCTACGCAGCGGGCGACTACCTGCCGCTACCCGGTCGATCCCTCGTCGTACTTCGACGGGCGGAGTGACGAGGATGAGTGGCTCGGCCCCGCTGTCGACGTACCGGCTGCAGATCAGTGCCGCCTTCACGATGCAGGAGGCCGCCGGGATCGTGGACTACCTTCGCGAGCTGGGTGTCTCGCACGCGTACTCCTCACCCTTGCTGGCGGCCACCCCCGGGTCGACGCACGGCTACGACACCGTTGACTTCGCCAGCGTTGACGAGGAACGAGGTGGTGTCGAGGGCTTTGCCGCCTTTGACGCAGCGCTGCGCGCCCACGGCCTCGGTCTGATCCTCGACATCGTCCCTAACCACATGGGCGTCGGTGTTCCCGACGTGAACCCGTGGTGGTGGGACGTTCTCCGGTACGGCCGCTACGCCGAACACGCGCCGGCTCTGGACGTCGACTGGGACTTCGGCAACCAGCGGCTGAGGATCCCGGTGCTCGCGGACTCTCCCTATGCGCTGGACGACCTGCAGGTGGAGTTCGGTGAACTGCGCTACCACGACCACCGATATCCGCTGGCGGCGGACGGCGACACCGAGGGCGGCACGCCGCAGGAAGTGCACGAGCGGCAGCGCTACGAGCTGATGAGCTGGCGGCGGGCGGACACCGACCTGAACTACCGCCGGTTCTTTGCCATCAACGACCTGGCCGCAGTGCGGGTGGAGCAACCCGCGGTGTTCGATGCGGTGCACGCGCTCGTGCTGGGCTGGGTCGAGAGCGGGGCGGTCGCGGGCCTGCGGGTCGACCACCCCGACGGCCTGGCCGATCCCGGTGGGTACCTGAAGCGCCTCGCCGAGGCCGCCCCCCAAGCCTGGCTGGTCGTCGAGAAGATCCTGCATCCGGGAGAGGTGCTCCCCACCTCGTGGCCGGTCGCGGGAACCACCGGCTACGACGCGTTGAACGAGGTCGGCGGTGTGTTCGTCGACCCCGCCGGGGAAGAGGTGCTGACCGCGCTGGACACCGAGCTGTCCGGGCAGCCGGTCGACTTCCTGACGATGATCCGCGAGTGCAAGCGGGCAGTCGCCGATGGAATCTTGCATTCCGAGGTGCGCCGTCTTGCCCGGCTCGTTCCCGATCTGGATGCCGCGGAGGACGCACTAGCAGAGATGCTTGCCTGCTTCCCGGTCTACCGCTCGTACCTGCCGGACGGCGCCGCATACCTGCAGCAGGCTGCGGACTACGCCACGGCGTCAAGGCCAGATCTCGCACAGCCGGTGGCACTCCTGCGCGATCGGCTGCTCGTCGCCGATAGCGAATTGGCGATCCGCTTCCAACAGACCAGCGGCATGGTCATGGCGAAGGGCGTCGAGGACACCGCGTACTACCGCTGGAACCGGTTCGCGGCATTGAACGAGGTCGGCGGCGATCCGATCCGGTTCGGATGGACCACCGAGCAGTTCCATGCAGCCTGCGCCCTGCGTCAGGAGCGGTCCCCGGACGGCATGACAACGCTGTCGACGCACGACACGAAGCGCAGCGAGGACGTCCGCGCCCGCCTGGCCGTGCTCGCCGAGATCCCGGAGGCGTGGGCCACCGTGGTCCGGCGCTGGGACGAGGCCGCCCCGCTCGCCGACCGGCCGCTGGCCCACATGCTGTGGCAGAACATCGTGGGTGCCTGGCCGCTGGACCGGGATCGGGCACATGCCTACGCACAGAAGGCGGCCCGCGAAGCAGGAGTGTCCACGACGTGGGCCGATCCCGACGAGGACTTCGAAGTGCGACTGCATGCGATGGTCGACGTCGCATTCGACGATCCCGAGCTGGGCGTTGAACTCGTGGTGGACCGGATCAAGAAATTCGGCTGGTCGAACTCGCTGGGTATGAAGCTGATCCAGCTGATGATGCCGGGTGTACCGGACGTCTACCAGGGCACCGAGATCTGGGACCACTCGCTAGTGGACCCGGACAACCGGCGCCGCGTCGACTTCGACCACCTGCGGGCACTGCTGCTCCGAGTCGACGACGGGTGGCTGCCGCCATTGGACGCGACCGGGGCAGCCAAGCTTCTGGTCGTCTCCCGCGCGCTGCGGGTCCGAGCAGCCCGCCCGCTCCCGGGCTACCAGCCGCTGTCAGCCGACGGGCCGGCAACCGATCACCTCGTCGCTTTCGACCGCGGCGGGGTCATCGCGTTGGCGACCCGCCTACCGCTGCGTCTTGCCGCCGCTGAAGGGTGGGGACAGACCGTGCTCGACCTTCCTCCCGGCGAGTGGTCGGACGCGATCACCGGGATGCGGTACGACGGGGGCACCCGGCTCGTCGCCGGGATCCTCCACCACTTCCCGGTCGCCCTCCTCGTTGCGGGGTAGCACAGCATCGACCGCCGCCGACCAGGCCGGATCCGCTGGGTGGTCGCCGTGGGTGCGCGGCATGACCCGGGGGGCACGCATGGGGTCGACGATCGGCGGGTCCAGAAGTCTCCACTCCGGCCCGCACCGGCGCACGCCGGTTCCCTGCTCGACCACGTCGAGGGCGCCAACGACGTGCAGGTGAGTCACGGCGCAGCCCGGACAGCCGGCGCCGGGGCCGACGGAGTCACACCGCGGGCACAGAGTGACCCGGCAGGAATACCAGCTCTGCGACGGCCTGGTCTCGGTCGTGCGGTTCCAGCTGAGCACCGGGCCGCCGATCGCATCGGTGTCCCGGAACAGGCTGCGCCATCGTCCCTGCAGCGCGCTGAACGTCCAGGTCAGCACGGGGAAGTTCACATACCCCGGGAAGGCCCGCGGATATGCGTACTGCAACTGGGACCCATGGGTGACGAGCCCGACCCGAAGCCGCTGATCGTCGGTCAACCGCAGCACAGCGGCCAGGCAGAGCAGGCTGCCCTGGCTGTGCCCGGCCAGCACCAGTCGTGGCGCCCCGGCGACGTCGAGGTGCCACGCGATCCGCGCTCGGATGTCCTCCACGGCGCGCTGGCTGTAGGGCGGTGGCACCAGCGGATGCACAGCATGCGGCCAGAAGGACACGACGTCCCACAGAATGCTCGTTCCGCGGCGGACGGCCTGCTGCCGGATCGCCCCTCGTCCGAGCAGGACCAGGCCGGCCGCGAGACCGAGCAGCAGCAGCGTTCCGACACCCACTGGGTCCACCGGTCCCGGGAAGTCCCGCCGGTCGCTGAGCAGCCGCAGCGACGGCAGGAAGGTCCAGCCCCATTCGGTACGGGCGATCTCGCTCAGCGCGGTGACCGACAGCACCGCCCCGAACCCCGCGAAGACGTAGGCGAAGATCTCCAGGGAGTACTTGAGTCGCGCGGTGGACAACGCTGCGGCCACCGCCGGCACACTCTCGTCGGGCAGCGGGTCAGGCACACCCGCCGCCTCGTAGGAATCTCGAACGAGGTCACGGTCCGCGGCCCGTTGGACCCGCCCACGCAGATACAGCACGACGCCCACTGCGACGAGCAGGTAGCCGGTGAGCCCCCAGGCGTAGGCGATCCGGTAGTAGAGGACCGGCAGGGACATGCTGTGGTCCCCGGGTGGTCGCAGCACCCGGAAGAGGGCATAGCCGGCACCGGCCGCGAAGCCCACGCCGAGGAAGACGCCGATGGTCGCGACAAGCCCCCCGAGCATCCCGCCGGCGAACCGTTGGAACGGCGGCGGCGGGGCCGCGTCACCGGTGACCCGGGTGGTCATCGCGAGCACCGCCGCCGCAGCGAGCAGCAGCAGGATGGCCGCGACGCAGGCAATCAGCATTCCGGTCGCGATGCCCGAGAAGCCCGGGTAGATGCCCCTTACCTGTCCGTCGCCAGGCAACCGCCGGGTCCCGACGTACGACGCGATCGCACCCGGTTCAGCCACCACCAGAATCGCCAGTACGCCGAGCAGCCACACCAGCGCCGACACCACGAGCAGGGCGCCCGCCCCCCATCGGGCGACGACGTCGTGCCAGGTCCGCGTTGGTCGACCCGGGTCACCGAGCGCGACGATGACGACGGTGGTCACTGCCAGCTGACCGAGGCAGAACACGAAACCGATGTCGAGCACCGGTGCGCTCGACAGCGCACGGGGCAGTGAGAAGGCCAGCGCACCGAGCAATGAGCTACCCGCGGCCACATGCAGCAACCGCAGCGACGGCGCGTCCGGATCGCCCGCATAGAACGTGTCCTTTGCCAGCTCCGTCAGTGCCGGGGCGCCCAGGGATTCGTTGCCACCCTGGGAGTCAGTGACGCCCGGGACCGTCTGACGCCCGAAGGACCACAGCAAGAAGAGGATCGCGCCGGACACCGCGAACGCCAGCAGCAGGTAACCGCGGGGGTCAGCACTCCGGATCGGAAGTGGCCCGGCAGGGTCGAGTCCGGTCCACTGCCACGCCAAGAGGTCGACGGACAGGTGCGCGGCCCCCAGAAGGAGGATTGCGGTCAGGGCCACACCGGCCAGTCGAAGCGCTCCGCAGGCCAGGATGTGCGCCAGTCTGGAGGTTCGTCTGTCTACCGAGTCGGGCAGCATGAACATCGCGGTGTTCACGAATCCGAACGGGATCAGCAGCAGCCAGAGTCCCTGTTTCCACGACCCCGACGTGAATACGCCCCAGTGGTAGCCCTCCAGGGTGCGGCCGTCGATCTCGTCGATGGGGCGCCCGAGGGTGTCCGCGGGTCGCAGGAAGCGGCCGAACGGATCGCCGCCGACCTGCACCGTCTCCCTGACTCCGAGCATCTCCTCCGGTGGCGTACCGCTGACCCCGTGTACCCGGAGCTCCACAAAGGACGGCGCCATCGCGCCATTGTGACGCCGGGGGCGGCGGGAGGGAACGGCTGGCTAGCCCTCAGCGAGGCGTTTGCGCTGTTCGGCGACATCGAAGTCGGTCGGTGGATAGTGCGGGTCGAGGTCGGTCAGCGTCTCCACGAGCAGTTGCGCGATGGCCCAGTTGCGGTACCACTTGCGATCGCTCGGGACGACGTACCACGGGCTGTGGTCGGTGTTGCAGCCTTCCAGCGCCAGTTCGTACGCCCGTAGGTAGTCCGGCCAGAGCTTGCGCTCGTCGACGTCAGCGGGATTGAACTTCCAGTGCTTGCGCGGGTCGTCCAACCGGGCCAGCAGCCGCTCTCTCTGCCGCTCCGCTGAGATGTGGAGGAAGCACTTCACCACCGTGATGCCGTCGGCCACCATCCGCCGCTCGAAGCGATTGATGTCGCTGTACCGGCGCTCGATCGTGGCCGGCTCGGCCAGCCCGCGAACGCGGGCGATGAGAACGTCCTCGTAGTGCGAGCGGTCGAACACCCCGACCTGGCCGGCGTTCGGGAGTGCCCGGCGGATCCGCCACAGGAAGTGGTGGCGCAACTCCTGCTCGGTCGGCTTCTTGAACGCAGTGATCTGGCAGCCCAGCGGGTTGAGCGCGCCGACCACGTGTTTGATGACGCCGCCCTTGCCGGCGGTGTCCATGCCCTGCAGGACCAGCAGCAGGCTGCGACCACCGCCGCCGGCGCCTTCGGCGTAC
>JACDAB010000094.1 GCA_013695665.1 Geodermatophilaceae bacterium
CCCGGCGGCGGTGAGCTCCTCCCGAACAATCAGGTCAGCTGCCCGCAACACGTCGAGGCGATCTCTGGTTACCTCGCCGATGATGCGGATTCCCAGGCCCGGCCCCGGAAACGGTTGCCGCCAAACGATCTCGTCGGGCAGGCCCAGTTGTTCGCCGACCCGTCGTACCTCGTCCTTGAACAGCTCCCGTAGCGGCTCGATCAGCTCGAACTGCAGGTCCCCCGGCAATCCCCCGACGTTGTGGTGGCTCTTGATGTTCGCCGTACCGGTTCCGCCACCGGACTCCACGACATCGGGATAGAGCGTTCCCTGCACCAGGAAGTCGACCGTCTCACCGTGCGCCGCGGCGTCACCGACGACGTCCCGGGCGGCCTGCTCGAAGACCCGGATGAACTCCCGGCCGATGATCTTGCGTTTCTCCTCCGGGTCGGCCACACCAGACAGCGCCGACAGGAAGCGATCCGCGGCATCGACAACCTCGAGCCGGATGCCCGTCGCGGCGACGTAGTCGCGCGAGACCTGCTCGGTCTCCCCCGTGCGCATCAGCCCGTGGTCCACGTAGACGCAGGTCAACTGGTCCCCGACAGCCTCGTGGACCACAGCGGCCGCGACTGCGGAGTCGACGCCGCCGGACAGCGCGCAGAGCACCCGCCTGCCCCCGACGCGTGTGCGGATCCGGGCCACCTGGTCGTCGACGACGTTGTCCATCGTCCATGTCGGCGCGCAGCCGGCAATGTCGAACAGGAACCGCTCGAGCACCGCCTGGCCGTGCGCGGTGTGCCGAACCTCCGGGTGGAACTGCACGCCGGCCAGCCCGCGGGAGACATCCTCGAAGGCGGCCACAGGTGAGCCCTGACTTGTCGCCACGACGCGAAAGCCTGCCGGTGCGGCCACACACGAGTCACCGTGGGACATCCAAACCGACTGCTCGACCGGCAGGTCGGTCAGCAGGCTGCCCGCGGTCGTGACCGTGAGGGACGTGCCGCCGTACTCCGAGCGCCCCGTTCGTGCCACCTCCCCACCCAGCGTCTGGGCCATCAGTTGGAATCCGTAGCAGATACCGAGAACCGGTACCCCCGCGTCGAAGAGTCCCTGTGGGGCCTGCGGCGCGCCGTGGGCGTACACCGAAGCAGGCCCGCCCGACAGGATGATCGCCGTGGGGTTGCGCGCGAGCATCTGCTCCACCGGCAGGTCCGACGGGACGATCTCGCTGAAGACGCGCGCCTCGCGGACCCGCCGGGCGATCAGCTGCGCGTACTGCGCGCCGAAGTCGACGACAAGGACGGTGTCCAGATCCACGCCTGCCCTCCGCTGGTGCGACGAAGTGGTGATATGCGAGTAGGGGTGGCACGTGTCCCGGTCGTTCGGACGTAGTGAGCCTGCCCCCGCTGCGGGGTCAGCCTAGGACCAGCTCGACCTTCTGAAATTCCTTGAGATCCTTGTAGCCGGTCTTCGCCATCGACCGCTTCAGTGCACCGAACAGGTTCATCCGGCCGTTCCAGCCGTCCGCCGGTCCGAAGAGCAGCTGCTCCAGCGACCCCGCCGGCGGCTGGGCATCGGACACGCTGCCCCGCGGAAGTCGAGGATGGGCGGCCACGCTGTCCCAGTACATCCCCTGCCCGGGGGCCTCCTCGGCCAGCCGCAGCGCCTCGCCGAGCATCACCGCGTCCGCACCGCAGGCCAGCGCCCGCGCGATCTGCCCGCTGTCTTCGATCTCGCCGCTGGCGATGACGTGCACGTACCGCCCACCAGTCTCGTCCAGGTAGTCCCGGCGAGCGGCGGCGGCATCGACGATGGCAGTCGCCAGCGGCACCCGGATGCCCAGCACCTCATCGGTGGAGGAGAAGTAGTCGGCACTGATCCCGACGATGACACCTGCGGCGCCGGTGCGCATCAGGTGCAGCGCGGTCTGATGGTTCGCGCAGCCGCCGACGATGACCGGGACGTCGAGGTCGGCAATGAACTCCTTGAGGTTGAGCGGTTCGCCGCTGCTGCTGACGTGCTCCGCCGACACGATCGTGCCCTGGATGACGAGGATGTCGACCCCGGCAGCCAGGATCGTGGGGGCCAGGGCCAGCGTGTGCTGCGGTGAGACGCGGACGGCAACGGTCACCCCGCTCTGCGCGATCTCCTCGATCCGCGCCGTGATCAGCTCCGGCTTCACCGGTTCGGCGTAGATCTGCTGCAGCAGCGGTGTGGTGGAGGCGTCGGGATCGGCGTCGCGAATGCGGGTGAGCTGTGGCAGCGGGTCGTCGTACCTCGCCCACAGCCCCTCCGCGTTGAGCACGCCGAGCCCGCCCAGCCGGCCCACCTCGCAGACCATCGCGGGACTCATCGTCGCGTCGGAGGGTTGAGCGACGAGGGGGATGTCGAACCCGAACGCGTCGATCTGCCAGGCGGTCGTCACGTCGTCGATGTCACGAGTACGCCGGGACGGGACCACTGCGATGTCGGACAGCCCGTAGCCCTGGCGGGCACTCCTGCCCATGCCGATCTCGGGCATCAGCGAGCCGTGTAGTTCGGCGCCTCGACGGTCATCGCGATGTCGTGCGGGTGGCTCTCCTTGAGCCCGGCGGCGGTGATCCGGATCAGTCGAGCGGTGTCGCGCAGCTCCGGGATCGTGCGGGACCCGCAGAAGCCCATCGCCGCCCGCAGACCGCCGACCAGCTGGTGCACGACGTCCGACAATGGTCCACGATAGGGAACCTGGCCCTCGATTCCTTGCGGCACCAGCTTGTCGTCGGAGAGCACGTCGTCCTGGAAGTACCGGTCCTTGGAGTACGACCGGGCGCCCCCGCGGGTCTGCATCGCAGCCAGCGAACCCATGCCACGGTAGGACTTGTACTGCTTGCCGTTGATGAAGACCAGTTCCCCCGGGCTCTCCTCGACGCTGGCGAACAGGCTGCCGAGCATGACCGAGTCCGCGCCCGCCGCGATCGCCTTGGCGATGTCACCGGAGTACTGGACGCCGCCGTCGCCGATCACCGGGACCCCGGCCGCGCGAGCGGCCAGGGCCGCCTCGTAGATCGCCGATACCTGCGGCACGCCGACTCCGGCGACGACGCGTGTGGTGCAGATGGAGCCAGGCCCCACCCCGACCTTGATGGCGTCGGCACCGGCGTCGATCAACGCCTGGGCACCCTCGCGGGTCGCGACATTGCCGCCGACGATGTCGATGTGGACGTCCGCCTTCAGCCGCGTCACCATCTCCAGGACCGCCCTCGAGTGGCCATGTGCGGTGTCGACCATGAGCACATCAACACCCGCGTCGACGAGGGTCCGGGACCGCTTGTAGGCGTCTTCGCCGACCCCGACCGCGGCGCCGACCACCAGGCGGCCGTCGGCGTCCTTGGTTGCCGCCGGGTAGGTCTCGCTCTTGACGAAGTCCTTGACGGTGATCAGACCGCGCAGCCGACCGGCCGGGTCCACCAGTGGAAGCTTTTCGACCTTGTGCCGGCGAAGGAGCGCCAGCGCGTCCTCGGCTGCGACACCGACGGGAGCGGTGACCAGCGGCATCGGCGTCATCACGTCCCGGACCAATCGCGACAGGTCGGACTCGAAGCGCATGTCCCGGTTGGTCACGATGCCGAGCAGGACGCCGGTCTGGTCGACGACCGGTACCCCGGAGATTCGGAAGCGGCCGCACAACTCGTCGACGTGGGCCAGCGTGTCGTCCGCGGCGCAGGTGATCGGATTGGTCACCATGCCCGCCTCGGATCGCTTCACCAGATCGACCTGCGCGGCCTGCTCGTCAACTGACAAATTCCGGTGCAGTACGCCGATGCCGCCCTGGCGGGCCATCGCGATGGCCATCCGTGCCTCGGTGACGGTGTCCATGGCCGAGGACAGCAGCGGAACCCGCAACGAGATCGACCTGCTGAGCCGCGTGTTCGTATCGGCCTCGCTGGGGATGACGTCGGAGGCCGCGGGCAGCAGCAGCACGTCGTCGAAGGTCAGGCCGAGCAAGGCGAACTTCGGGGGGACTTGGGGGCGGGCACTGAAGGAGGACTCGACCTGGGCGGCGTGCATGGGCTGCGAAGCCGGCATCGTTCCCCTCTCGACGGTGCCCTCGCGGGTCCCGCTCGGCCAGGTCCACTGGAGTTCCAGGCCTGCTTATCCTAGCCGCTACCGGCGCCGCGACCGGCCTGCGCCCCCGGGGCGGGACGAGGCCGGGCAGGCACAAGCCCGATACGGTAGCCACATGGATGAGCCGCCGCGGGACCCGTTTCTCGACGACCCCAGCGACCCGGCCCAGGCGCTGGAAGCGCTGGACGGCGACCACGTCGATGAGCCGCTGTCCCCGGATGAGCGTGAGGATGCCCTGAACGACCTGGAGGACCTGGAGATCTTCCGGGTGCTGCTGGAGCCCGACGGTGTCCGCGGCGTCGTCGTCGACTGCTCGGACTGCGGTGAGGCGCACTACGTGGGGTGGGACCTCATGCAGGCCAACCTCCGGCAGTTGCTCGATGTCGGGGCCACCCGGGTGCACGAACCCCCGTTCGACCCCGACCCGCACGACTACGTCACATGGGACTACGCGCGGGGGTACGCCGATGGCACCATGCGCGCCGCGGACACCTCCGAGGAGTCCTGATCCGCCCCGCTGACATCACCCAAAAAGACGGATCAGCCCGGCCCATAGGAGGGTCGGGCTGATCCGTTTCTGGGTCTAGCGACTACTCGTCGCCTCCGTACTCGTCGCCTCCGAACGTGACGTTGACACCTTCGTTTTGCGGCAGTGCGATGTACGGGAACGAGTTACTGAAGGGCACATCGTTCTCATTGACCGCGTCACCGGCGGCGAGGGCCTCGACGAGGCCATCGGGCTCACCGTCGCCGTCACCGTCGACGAAGAAGCCCTCGACGACCTGGATCTCGATGTCGACGACGTCGTCGATGAGGCGGCGGCCGTTCGGGAAGCCCTGCAGGTCACCTGCCAACACGCCGAGCCGGTCCGGGTTCTCCGTCGGCGGGATGCTCATGTTCAGGCGCAGCATCTCCGAGGGCACGAACGCAGCCGGGTCCACGTCAGCGTTCATGGCCTGGGAGTTGAGGTCCAGCGCGATCGGAGCCTCGTCCGTGGGCGCACCCAACGCCGTCCACAGGCCAGTGCCGTCAAGCGCGGTGGTGACGCCGGTCAGGAAGACCTCTGCCAGATCCGTTCTCGGCGTTGCCGGGGCGGGAATGCCGTAAATAGCCTCGATCAGCCGCGGCAGTTCGGGCTCGAGCACCCGCTGAAGCACCTGGCCGTCAGCAGCGGTGGCGTCCTGGGCCGGGACGATGCTGTTGAAGGCATCCTTGAGGTTCGCCGGGACGACGACCTCGTTGACCAGCGGGTTGCCCAGCCGGGACACCTGCACGAAGTCACCGACGGCCTGGCCGGTCTCCAGGTCGAGGGTCTGGCGCTCGGTCGTGCTCCAGACGCCGATGACCGGGTTGCGGTTGACGTTGCCGTTCAGCGCCAGCAGCCGTGACGGCACCTGCAGCGCGACCGAGTTCACGTTGTACCCGGCCAGTGTGTCCTGCCCGACCTCGGACAGGTCGCCGCCGTACAGCAGGTCGAAGACCCGCAGGTCGAGGAAGAAGGAGTCATCGGCCTGTCCGGCGAAGGACGTGCCGATCGTGTTCTCCATGAAGAAGTCGCTGACCGCCTCTTGGCGCAGCGATGGGTAGTCGGGCATCGAGGCCGGGCCGACGTTCGAGGGCGCGGAGCGACCGCTCCTGATCAGCACCGTGCCGGTGACTTCTTCCGTCAGCGTGTAGAGCTGCTTGAAGCGCAGGTCGCGGTCGGCGAAGGAGGTCACCGGACCGGTGTTGTAGAGGAAAGTGCCCTCGTCCCGGTTGCCGGTGATCGTTCGGTCGCCGCGCGAGTCGACGTTGCGGAACACGTAGGCGAACTTGAGGTCGGCAAGGCCGTCGCCGTCGTTGTCGATGTTGATGTAGTACTTCGAGCCGGCCGCCCAGGGGTAGAAGTTCGGGCCACCGTTGGGCTCCTCGAGAGGAATCCAGTTCGCGATGATCGTCGTCGTGTCCGGCTTGTCCGGGCTGACGAACGCGTACGTGTCAGTGTTGTCGTGCTGCGGATCGTTCACGATTGCCGGCGCTTCCCGGTGGCTGGATGCACCGGCCGTGCCAGGAACGACGCCGACCACGGCTGCAGCCAGCAGCGAAGACGAGGCGAGCACCCCCAGCGAGCGCTTTACGCCGCGGTGCGATGTCCTTCGTGGTGCCATGTGTACGCCCTTCTCAAACACGTCGCCGATGATCGGCGGTGGAAGCCGGCGCAGTGACGCCGGCTGGGAATCGGACCAGAAGTCAGCCAAGACCTCGTTCTGTCGTGAGACGCACCCCCGAGGGAGCTAGGTAAATAGAAGCGCACCCGCGATCCCTCCGCAACGCAAACAGCGGAATCACTCACCCAAGGTGGTCAAATCGGACAAGCCGTCAGCTCAAGAGGCCGATTCGGAAGCCGATGGCGACCGATTGGGCTCGATCACTGACCCCGAGCTTCTTGAAGAGCCTTCTGGCGTGGGTCTTGATCGTGTCTTCTGACAAGTACAGGTCGCGGCCGATGCCGGCGTTGCTCTTGCCCTGGCTCATCCCCACCAGGACCTGCAACTCCCGCTCGGTCAGGGCGACCGTCGGCCCGCGGTGGTTGCCCCTAACCCGTGGACCGGGCAGGTCGCCACCCACCCCGGCCTGGGCCAGACCGATGGCAAGTTCCACCGGCGTGGCATCCCAGCGGAGGTAGCCGCGCGCTCCGACGGCCACCGCGGCGGCAATGTTCGGCCCGTCATCGGGAGCGCCGAAGAGCAGCACCGCGGCGGCAGGCTCCACGCCGAGTAGGCGGCGGCAGGTTTCGACACCGCTGCTGACAGCGCGCTGCGTGCCGATGAGCACCACATCGGGGCGTTCGTGCGGGAACCGCTCGAACAACTCCTCGGGTGTCGCCACCGAATCGACCTGCTCGATTTCAGCGATGCCGTCGAGCAACTCCCGCAACGTCTCCCGAACCCGGCGTCTCTCATCGAGGACAAGCACCTTCGCCATAACGGACAGTCCTCCTTGCTGGGCGCACGCACGCTCTGCCGACCGGAACAATCAGCATGGTGCGGGATCGTGAATCTAACACGATCGAGCCGAGCCTCAGCCCCGATCGGCTGAATCAGCCCCAGGCGGCAGCCGGGTTGTTCGTCCGGCTGAGGCTTACCCATCACCCGGTTTCACGGTCGAGCCCGCGCACCGGGATGTGAAATCGGGGACGGGCCGGTGCTTGCGGCAGGTTTGAGGACCCATCGGGTTGGACACCACAAATGTGTCGCCGGCCACCGTTCGGGTCAGCGAGCTGTGAGTGAGGGGGAGACATGGCCGACGTACGCCGGCTGCCCACGCCGGTCAGCGAGACCTGGGACTGGCAGTTGCGGGGCTCCTGCCGAGGGGTTGACACCGTGTTGTTCTTTCACCCTGACGGGGAACGCGGCCTGGCTCGGGCCCGGCGTCAGGAGGCCGCCAAGGCTGTCTGCGCCTCGTGTCCGGTGCTTGAGGCCTGTCGGCAGCACGCCCTGACCGTGCACGAGCCCTATGGCGTCTGGGGTGGAATGGGTGAGGAGGAGCGGTCCCGGCTGCTCGCCGAGAGCCGCATCGCGGTCAGCGTCGGTTGAGCCGCCAGCAACGTCCGTCGGTGAACCGACAGCGGCGGCCCGCACCCCACCACAGGGGAGCGAGCCGCCGTCGTCGTAGCGGTCCTAGTGGCTGTGACCGTGCCCGTGTCCGTTGCCGCCGCCCGAGGCGGGAGCCGGCTCCGCAGGCTTGTCAGTGACCGTGCTCTCCGTGGTGAGCACCAACGCCGCGATCGAGGCGGCGTTGGTCAGCGCCGCCTTGGTCACCTTGACCGGGTCGATGACGCCCTGACTGCTCAGGTCGCCGTACTCCCCGGTAGCGGCGTTGTAGCCGTTACCGGCGCCGAGGTCGCGGACCCGCTCGATCACGACCGAACCCTCCAGACCTGCGTTGGCCGCGATCCAGTACGCCGGCGCAGACAGCGCACGACGGACGATGGCAACACCCGTCGCCTCGTCGCCGGTCATGCCGCAGTGGTCATCGAGCGCTGTGGCCGCATGGATCAGGGCTGAGCCTCCCCCGGCCACCACGCCTTCCTCGATGGCAGCGCGGGTCGCGGAGATTGCGTCCTCCATCCGGTGCTTGCGCTCCTTGAGTTCAACCTCGGTAGCAGCGCCCACCTTGATGACGCCGACCCCTCCGGCGAGTTTGGCCAGCCGCTCCTGCAGCTTCTCCCGATCCCAGTCGGAATCGGTGTCCTCGATCTCGTTGCGCAACTGCGCCACCCGAGCGGCGATCGCGTCGGAGGAGCCACCGCCGTCGATGAAGGTGGTGGTGTCCTTGGTGACCGTCACCCGGCGAACCGTGCCGAGCACGTCGAGACCGACACCATCCAGCGACAGACCGAGATCGGCTGAGACCACCTGACCACCGGTCACGATCGCCAGGTCATCGAGGAATGCCTTGCGCCGGTCCCCGAAGAACGGTGCCTTGATCGCCACTGCCGGGAAGGTCTTGCGGATGGCGTTCACCACCAGCGTGGACAGCGCCTCGCCTTCGACATCCTCCGCGATGACCACCAGCGGCTTGCCCGCCTCCACCACCTTCTCCAGCAGCGGCAGCAACATCGCCACGGAGCTGATCTTGTCCTGGTGCAACAGGACGTACGCGTCGGTGAGGACTGTCTCCATCTCCTGAGCGTCGGTGACGAAGTACGGCGAGATGTAGCCCCGGGGAAGCTGCATTCCCTCGGTCAGCTCGAGCTCGGTGTCCATCGTGTTGGACTCCTCGACGCTGATCACGCCGTCCTTGCCGACCTTGTCCATCGCCTCGGCGATCAGTTCGCCGATCTCGGCATCCTGCCCGGACACGGTTGCGACGTGGGCGATGCTCTCGCGGGTGTCCACCGGGACAGCGGCTGCGTCCAGGGCCTCGTTGACCGCGCGGACCGCTGCCTCGATCCCCCGGCCGAGTGCTGTGGGGTTCGCACCCGCCGCGACGTTGCGCAGGCCCTGGTGCACCATGGCCTGGGCCAGCACCGTCGCTGTCGTCGTACCGTCGCCGGCCACGTCGTTGGTCTTGGTGGCGACTGCCTTGGCAAGTTGTGCGCCCAGATTCTCCTGGGCGTTGGCGAGGTCGATCTCGCGGGCGATCGTCACCCCGTCATTGGTGATCGTCGGTGCACCGTAGGACTTGTCGATGACAACGTTGCGACCGCGCGGACCGAGTGTGACCTTGACCGCGTCGGCGAGCTTGTCGACACCGCGCTCCAGAGCCCGGCGGGCCTCTTCGTTGAACGTAATGATCTTGGGCATGGCTCAGTGTTCCCCTCGGATGCGTTGTCCGCCGTATTGATCACTACGCCTACCGCCCCGGCGCCCGTGCCTGTTGCGCAGGCAGTGGGGCCGCCGGGGCGGTAGGCGATGCGATGCGTGCTCGAGCTGGCTACTGCTCGATCTACTTCTCGACCACGGCGAGCAGGTCACGGGCGGAGAGCACGAGGTACTCCTCGCCCGAGTACCGGATCTCAGTGCCGCCGTACTTGCTGTAGATCACCGTGTCGCCGACGTTGACATCCATCGGGACGCGATTGCCCTTGTCGTCGATGCGGCCGGGGCCGACAGCAACGACAGTGCCTTCCTGTGGCTTCTCCTTGGCGGTGTCCGGAATGACCAGACCGGAGGCTGTGGTGGTTTCGGCCTCGTTCGCCTGGACCACGACACGGTCCTCGAGCGGCTTGATGTTGACCTTTGTAGCGGTCGTCACGTGCTGATTCCCCCTTCTGGGGTTACCTGATCCACTGATGGCTGATTGGCGATGCCCTCGCCGGCCTGTCGTCGCGGGTGCCAGGAACGGTGAGGTGCTGCGACTAGCACTCTAGTCCCGAGAGTGCCAGATGCTCAATACCGGGTCAGGCGGTGAGCCGCTCCACCGGCATCCCGGGGTCGGTCGCGAAGTCCAGCGGCGAGGGGCGAACACCTGCCGCCACCACCCGCGCCCCCAGCGCGGCGACCATCGCGCCGTTATCCGTGCACAGCCCGGCCCGGGGCACCCGCAACCGGACACCGGCCTCGGCGCACCGCTGCGCAGCCAGGCTGCGCAGCCGGGAATTGGCGGCGACACCGCCGCCGATCAGCAGGTCCACCACACCGTGCTCGCGGCAGGCTCGCAGTGCCTTGCGGGTCAGCACATCGGCCACCGCTTCCTGGAACGACGCTGCCACGTCGGCGATCGCGACCGGCGCACCGCTGCGCTCGGCGCCCTCCACGCAGCGGGCGACCGCAGTCTTCAGGCCAGAGAAGGAGAAGTCGTACGCCGCGTCGCGAGGACCGGTCATCGCGCGCGGGAACGCGATGGCCGCCGGGTCCCCGCCGGCTGCGATCCGGTCGATGACCGGACCGCCCGGATATGGCAGACCGAGCAGCCGGGCCACCTTGTCGAAGGCCTCGCCCGCAGCGTCGTCGACGGTGGCGCCGAGGGTGCGAACGTCCCGGGCGATGTCCGTGACCAGGACAAGCGAGGTGTGACCGCCGGAGACGAGCAACGCCACCAGCGGTGTCGGCAGGTCACCGTGTTCCAACGTGTCCACAGCCACGTGTGCCGCGAGGTGATTAACGCCGTACAGCGGCCGGTCCAGCGCCAGGGCGTAGGACTTTGCGGCTGCGGTGCCGACAAGCAGCGCGCCGGCCAAACCGGGCCCGGCGGTCACCGCGACAGCGTCCACATCGGACAGTCGTACGCCGGCGAACTCCAGCGCCCGGTGCACCGTGGGGACCATCGCCTCGAGGTGTGCGCGCGCGGCGACTTCCGGCACGACGCCGCCGTAACGGACATGACTGTCCACACTGGACGCGACTGCGTCGGCGAGCAAGGTGTTGCCACGGACCAGGCCGACGCCGGTCTCATCGCATGACGTCTCGATACCGAGGATCAGCGGCCCGGCCGCGTGGGTTTCAGCCACGAGCCATCACCACCGCGTCTGCGCCGCTGGGCTGGTAATAGCCGCGCCGGCGGCCGATCGGGGAGAAGCCGTGCCGGGCGTAGAGCCGCTGCGCTGCCTCGTTGTCGGCGCGGACCTCGAGCAGCACCCGGTGGGAGCCCGCCGCGTCCAGCAGGTCGCGCAGCAACATCGCACCGATACCGCGGCGCTGCCACGCGGGCACCACGCCGACGGTGAGGATGTGCGCCTCGTCGTCGTGTGCCATGAGCCCCGCATAGCCGACGATCAGGCGGCCGTGGTCGTCGTTGCGGTCGTCACTGTGGTCGCCGTCGATGGCGATGACGTAGTGCCGGCTGTCCGGGTCGGCGAGCTCTGATCGGAGCATCCCCTCGGTCCACGCCTCGGAACCGAACAATTCCGTTTCCAGGGCCATGATCCGGGGCAGGTGGTCGATCCTCATCGGCCGCAGCGTCACGCGGAGACCCGCGGGTGCCGTCTCGGTCACGCCCGGCCCGCGGGTGTGCGCGCTGCCAGTTCGACGGCGTCCGGGCGGCGAAGGTAGGCAGCGCGTAGCGGCACCGGCGGCTGCCGGTCGACCAGCGCGCGTCCGGTCGCCGCTACGAGGCCGGCCGCTGTCGGGCCGGCGTTCTCGGCACCGGGCAGGTCGTACAGCATGGCGCCACCGCCGACCACCCGATCCGCTGCCCTCCCGCCTAGCCGATCGCTCAGATCCGCCGGCGTGCCCACGTTCGGTCCATCGACCCGCTCGCCGTCGACGTAGATCGCCCAGTAGACCTCACGCCGGCGGGCATCGGTCGCCACGACAGTGAGCCCCGCCTGCTCGGGTAGGCCGAGCGCCACCGCGTCCAGGGAACCCACGCCGTACACGGGTACGCCGAGGGCGTCGGCGTACGCCGCGGCGCTGACGATGCCGACCCGCAGGCCGGTGAACGGCCCGGGGCCGATGCCGACCACGACTGCCTCCAGCTGCGAAGGGGTGCACCCGGCCTCGATCAGAACCGCGGCAATGGCGGGCGGGACGGTCTCGCCGTGCCGCGCGGGACTGTGGGTACGGCGCTCGGCGAGTACGTGGGGGTGAGCTGTCACGGACACGACGCCGACGACAATGCCGGCCGTCGCGGTGTCGACAGCAAGAGTGAGCACACGCCGATTTTAGCCGTGCGCTGCCGGCGTCCGACCGCCTGACCGACCACTGCTGGCAGACTGGCCGACGACCGTCGTCGCAGTCCCGGGGAAAGGTGCCATCGTGCCTTCCAGAGTCAGGTCCCGTCTCGCCCCCGCGGCGGTGGCGTTAGCGCTGCTGCTGACTGGCTGCGCCAGCACCGTCGCCGGCACCCCCACGGCGGGAGGTGGTGCGACCGGCGGGAGCAGTGATCCGACCGAAACGACGGAGCCGACCGAAACGACGGAGCCGACCGAGTCGAGCGAGTCCGACCCGGGTTCTGGTGAACTGGTCTGCGAGGGAGAGAACGTCGTCGCACCTGAAGGCCAGCCGTTCTGCTTCGATGCCCCCGCCGGGTTCCGCCCGGACGACATCACCATCGACAACCAGGCCGGGTCTGCCGCCGCGTTCTCCACCGGCCTGTCCCTGACCGAACGTGACCTGATCGTCCTCAGCCTCTACGAGTTGACATTGGACTCCGATGACCTCAGCGACCAGGAGCTGGTCGACGCCCTGTCGCCGGTGATCGAGCAACTTGCCACCCAGGGCTTCGACTTCACCCAGACCGAACCGCTGGTGCTGGAGGTGGACGGCGCCAGGGCGTTCTACTACACCGGCAGCGACTCGGCAGGGCTGCGCAGCGATACGTACTTCATCTTCCGCGGAGCCAACGAGCTGCAGGTCAACTGCCAGTGGCAGACGATGGAGGCCGAGGTGCTGGCAGGCTGCGACACGGTGCTCGGCAGCCTCAAGCTCAGCGGCTGAGTTCCCCCAGCCGCTCCGGCCAGCCGGCTCCGATCCCCGACAGGACCGCCGTACGCCGCTCATCCACGGCGCTGCGATCGAGTCGGACGTGCAGGTAGCCGCTGGCGAGACGATCGCCCACTCCCTCGCCCCACTCGATGACGGTCACCGAGTCCGCGAGGTCACTGTCCAGGTCGAGATCGTCAAGCTCGGCGAAACCCCCCAGGCGGTACGCGTCCACGTGCACCAGCGGCAGCCGTCCTTCCGGGTGCATCCGGGCAAGGACGAACGTCGGGGAGACGACCCCGGTGTGCACGCCGAGTCCGGCTCCGATGCCCTGCGCCAGCACGGTCTTGCCGGCCCCGAGCGGACCGGTGAGCACGATGACGTCACCGCGTCGCACCAGCTCCGCGATCCGGCGGCCCAGCTCCCACGTGTCGCGTGCGGTCGGCAGGCTCTCGCAACGGTCGTGACTCACCGTGCCGCCAGCAGGTCCGCGATCATGCCCAGGTCGGTCGCCAACGCTTCCCGCGGAGCCCCACGCGGCCCGAAGCGCAGCGCTGCCGACGGGTGATAGGTGACGACGACCCGACCTGCCGGCGCCTGGTGAACACGACCCCGGGCTGTCGCCAGGCGGAGCCCCCGGCCGAGGAGGTGCTGTGTCGCCGACAGTCCAAGAGTGCAGATGAGTTCGGCTCCCAACAGGTCGAGCTGGCGGTTCAGCCAGCCGCTGCAGTTGCGCGTTTCAGCGGACCGAGGAGTGCGGTTGCGCGGCGGCCGGCACTTGACGACGTTCAGGACGGCAATCTCGCCGCGGTCCAGCCCCGCCCCATCGAGCAGTTCGTCCAGCAATCGCCCGGATCGGCCCACGAACGGGCGCCCGCTGATGTCCTCCTCCGCTCCCGGCGCCTCACCGATCAGGACCAGCCGGCAGCCGTGAGGTGCATCGCCGACCACCACGCTCGAGCGACTCACGACGAGGTCGGGGCAGGCTGTGCACAGCCGTGCCGCCTCGGCCAACTGGCTCCACGTCCGGCAGGACGCAGCGCGCGAGAGCACCGCCTCCGCCGCTGTGAGCCCTGACTCGGGCCGGCCGTTCACGCCCGCCGGTTCCGGTTGACCGTTGACCCGGCTAGCCGGTCGAGCAACGTGCGCAGAGCATCGTTGACAGGGTCCGGTTGCTCCATCATCGCCAGGTGCCCGGCCCCCGGCACCACCACCAACCTCGCCGCAGGAAGGGCGTCCTTCATGGCCCGGCTGTGCGCGAGCGGTGTCAGCCGATCGGCCTCACCGCAGACGATCAGCGTGTCCACTCCGGACAGGGCCGGCAGTGACCGCACTGTGTCGTGCCCCATCAGCGTGGCGAAGAAGTCGGCGATGACTTCAACGGGCGTGGCGGCGATCAGTTCGCCGACGTAGTCGACCAACGCCGGGCTCACGGCTGGGTTGCCGAAGCTGTAGGACTTCGTCAGCCACCAGGACAGGTCCGACCCGGTCCGCCTGGTGAACTCGGCGAGCCGGGGTCGCGCGCGCATCCCCCGGGCGAGCATCGGCAACATGACCAGCTTGAGCGGTGCGAGGACTCGGGGCAGACCCAGGTCGACGTCGGCCAGCCCCCCGGTTGTCGTCGACAACAGCGCGACGCCGGTCACCTGTCCGCCGAACAGATCCGGGAACTGCTCGGCCAGCGCCATGATCGTCATGCCGCCCATCGAATGACCGACCAGGACCGTCGGCCGGTCACCGGCGGCGACCCCGAGCACCGCGGCAAGGTCATGGCCGAGCTGGTCCAGCTCGCAGGAGTCCGCCGAGGCCCGTTCGCTGCGGCCGTGGCTGCGCAGGTCGTAGAACACCAACCGCAGCCCCGGCCGTGCGAGCGCCAGCCGCTGGAAGTGCCAGCTACCGAGGGCGAGGGTGTAGCCATGTACGAAGATGACCACCCATTCGGCGTCGAGGGGACCGACCTCCTCGACATGCAGCCGGATGCCGTCGTCCGCGACAACGGTGTAGCTCCGGTCGGCACGCAACGCACCGAACCGGGCCTCGGTAACCGCATCAGGTTCGGGTGCCCTCCGCTGGGCGCCGGCCCGTCGGCTTGCCACCGCGACGGCGGCGCCAGTCCCCGCGGTCAGCACACCGAGCGCGGCGCCGACCAGCCCAAGCTTGCGCGCGGAGGGCATCAGCGACCCCCGTGGCCGGCGGCCAGGCCAGGCTGAGGAGGGCGAGCCCCCGATCTGCGGGTGAACGGCGACATCAGCCGCCGCCCCCGGCGTACCGGCGGGTCATCCGGCCACCGACCCGGGTCACGAGTTCGTAGTGGATGGTGTCAACTGCGTCGGCCCAATCCTGGGCTGTCGGCTCTCCCTGCGTCCCCGGTCCCCACACGAGGACCTCGTCGCCGGCCCGGACTGAGTCGTCTCCGATGTCGACGACGAACTGGTCCATGCAGACCCGCCCGCTGATGGTGCGCCGCGCCCCCCCGAGCCACACCGGCCCGACGTTGGTGGCATTGCGCGGGATGCCTTCGGCGTACCCGATGGGGACCAGAGCGAGCCCGGTCTCCCGGTCGGTGACGTAGGCATGCCCGTAGGACACCCCCGCGCCGGGCGGGACCCGCTTGACCAGCGCGACCTCGGCGCGCACCGTCATGGCCGGGCGCAGGCCGTGGACCGCCGGATCGCCGCCGAGGGGATCCAGGCCGTAGCACGCGATGCCCGGGCGGACCATGTCCAGCCAGGTGTCGGGACGAGTGAGGGTGGCCGCGGAGTTGGCCAGATGCTTGCAAAGACCACGCAGGCCCGCCCGCTCGGCGACTACCACAGCGGCGGCGAATGCGCGCACCTGCCGGTTCACAGCCGGATGCCCGGGATCGTCGGCGTAGGCAAGATGACTCCACAGGCCGACCGGCTGCACGCTCCCCTCGGCCTCGGCTCGCACCGCCGCCGCGACGAGCCCCGGCCAGTCCGCCTCGGTCGCCCCCGCACGGGACAGCCCGCTGTCGAACTTCAGGTGGATCCGGGGGATCCGCCCGGTCTCGCGCCCGGCAGTCACCAACTCCGCCAGTGCCCAGGTGGCGCTCACCGACACCTCAACGTCGGCCGCCACCGCTTCGGCCACCCGGTCGTCGGGGCCGACGAGCCAGGCAAGGATGGGCGCGGTGACCCCTGCCTGCCGCAGCGTCAGTGCCTCATCGAGCAGCGCGACTCCGAGCATCTCGGCACCGGCATCCAGCGCGGCCTGCGCGCACGGCACAAGCCCGTGGCCGTAGGCGTCCGCCTTGACCACCGCCATCAGCGGCCGATCGACCAGCCGGCGCAGTAACGCCACGTTGTGCCGGACTGCGTCGAGGTCGACGACGATCTCCGCGCGGGCCACGCAGTCGAGTCTTTCAGAGACTCCCCTCCGGCCGTCCGACCCGCCTGACGTGCACGCTCAGTCAAGGCGGGTGCGCGTGCGTCGATCCACCGACCGCTCACGATCCATTCCACTGACCGAGCGGATCGCCCCGGGGATTGCCGCGACGACGTCCATCGCGACGATCGGGGCTCCAGTCGCCGTGGACACCGGATCGCGCGCACCCGCCGCGAGGGCCCCTGCAACACCGTGCACGTACGCCGCCACGGCGGCCGCTGAGGTCGAGTCGCCGCCAGCCGCCAGAAACGCCCCGGTCAGTCCTGCCAGCACATCACCGGTGCCGGCCGTCGCCAGCCACCCGCTACCGGTGGGGTTGACGAACACGCGGCCGGTGGGATCGGCGACGATCGTCGCCTGGCCCTTGAGCAGCACAGTCGCACCGAAGTCGGTCGCCGCGCGCCGGGCGCCGCCCAACCGGTCATCGCCGAGCGGGCCGAAGATCCGCTCGAACTCTCGGTCGTGCGGTGTGAGAACTGTCGGCGCGGTGCGGCTGCGGACCAACTGCGGTTCCGATGCGACGAGGGTCAACGCGTCCGCGTCCACGACCACCGGCACATCGGTAGACAGCACCTCCGCGACCAGGCCGCGGGCGTGCTGGTCGGTCCCCAGCCCGGGCCCGATCACCCAGGCCTGCACCCGGCCGGCCTCGGCCGGCCGGGTGGTGGTCACCACCGCCTCGGGCCACCGGGCGCGGACGCCGTCCGCTGCGCTGCCGGCGTACCGGACCATGCCGGCCTTGCCCCGCAGCGCCCCGCCGACACTCAGGACCGCAGCCCCCTCATAGGCCGCGGACCCGGATACGACGCCGAGGACGCCGCGGCGGTACTTGTCGTCACCCGGCCGCGGGACCGGCAGGAGCGCCGCCACGTCGGCCGGCTCCAGCAGCTTGGCAACCGGATGGTCCAGGTAGCGGCCGAGGCCGATGTCGACGAGGTGTACGGCGCCGCTGTGCGCGACGCCTGCGCCG
>JACDAB010000121.1 GCA_013695665.1 Geodermatophilaceae bacterium
AACCGGAACCGGAACCGGAACCGGAACAAGACGCGGAACCGGAGATCGTTCCGGAGGGCGATCTCGGGCCGGAGTCAGATGGCCAGCCGGGCCTGCTCGCAGAACCTGCACCGGTAGGGCCGATCGAGACCGAGAGCACGCCGGAGGGCCACGACACGGCAGCCGTCGGCGGCGAGCGGGAAGGCGGGAGGTCATCGTGGCGGTGGGGGTTGCTCGGTTGGGTCGCCCTCCTCGGTGAGCTGGTCGCCGCCGCCGTCCTCGGCGTGCTGATCTGGTATGCGTTCAGCCTGCTCTGGCAGCTCTACCCGTACGTCGCCGCGATCGCCGCTCCGCTGGTGCTGGCCGGTGTGGTGACCGCCGGACAGCTGCTGCGGCGATGGCGCTCGAAAGAGTCGTTGGGGTCCGCTGCGATCGCTGCCCTGCTGCTGGTGGCGGCCTTCCTCGTCGTACTCCCGGCCGCAGCCGTTCTGGCCCGGAGCTGAGCCGGCAGGTGGCCGCACCGTGATGTCGGGCGACGGGAGTCGCGGGCGAGCGGTACGGGTACCACGCGCCAAGGTGGCGCTGTCGACGATGGCCGCCTACCCGGAGTCGGTGGCCACCGCGTTCGAGCTGGCCGCGCGCACCGGTTACGACGGGGTCGAGGCCATGGTCTGGACAGACGCGGTGAGCCAGGACGTCGATGCCCTGCTGCGCCTGCGTGACCAGTTCGAGATCCCGATCCTCGCCGTCCATGCGCCGTGCCTGGTCATCACCCAACGGGTATGGGGCACCCGGCCGTGGGGAAAGCTGGACCGGGCGGCAGAGGCCGCGCTCCGGCTGGGGGCGGACACCGTGGTGGTCCACCCGCCGTTTCGCTGGCAGCGGGAGTACGCCCGGAACTTCGCATCCGGCCTGGTGCGGCTGGCTGAGGAAACGGGTATCCGTTTTGCGGTGGAGAACATGTTCCCGCTGCGGGTGCGCGGGCGGCAGGTCTCGGCGTACGCCCCGGACTGGTGCCCGCTGGACGACGACTACCGGCACTTCACCCTTGACACGTCGCACACGTCGGTTTCGCGGACCGATCCGCTGGCACTGCTGGACGAGATGGCCGATCGACTCTCCCATGTGCACATCGCCGACGGCTCCGGGCAACGCAGCGACGAGCACCTCGTTCCCGGGCGAGGCACCCAGCCGTGCGCTGCGGTGCTGGAACGGCTTGCCGAGCGCGGATTTCCCGGGACCGTGGTCGTGGAAATCAGCACCGGCCGAGCGGTCAGCCGTGCGGAACGCGAGGCCGACATCGTCCAGGCGCTCGCCTTCACTCGCTTGCACCTGGCAGCGCCGGCGCAACCGGCGCCCGGACTGCAAGGCCCCTGATGGCGCGGACCGGCCGGCGACCGGGCAACGCGGACACCCGGCAGGCGATCCTGGACGTGGCCCGGACGCAGTTCGCCGAACTCGGCTACGAGGGGGTCTCGCTGCGTGGCATCGCCCGCGCGGCCGGCGTCGATGCCGCGCTGGTCCACCACTACTTCGATGGAAAGTCCGGCCTGTTCGCCGAGGTGATGCAGCTGCCGCTCGACCCGGCCGTGGCACTCCCGGGGGTGCTGGACGGCGATGTGGAGCAGTTGGGGGAGCGGCTGCTGCGATTCTTTCTCGCTCTCTGGGAATCGCCGGAGACCGGCCCCAGAATGCGTGCAGCCATACGCACAGCGCTGTCCAGCGAGGAGGCCTCGACCCGGCTGGGTCACTTCGTGGTCCAGGAGATTCTGGGTCGGCTGGCCACCCGGCTCGGCTCGGACCAGGCAATGACCCGGGCCACTCTGACCGGCACTCAGCTGATCGGGCTGGCCGTCGCGCGATACCTCGTTCAGGCCGACCCGCTCATCAGGATGAGTGTCGAGGAGATCGTGGCCGCCGTTGCACCGACGCTGCAGGGATACCTGACCGGCGACCTTGCAGAAGTCCTTGCCGCCGAGCCCGTACAGGCGTAGATTTCATCACGTAATGAAATACGCCAGTCGGAGGTGACGCCGTGGCCAGCACCCCAGCCATCGTGATCGACCAGCTGACCGTTCATCGCGGCGGAACGCTGGTTCTGGACGCGGTGACATGTCAAGTGGCCGCCGGCAGCATCACCGGTCTGCTCGGCCCGAGCGGGTCCGGCAAGAGCACGCTCATCCGCAGCATCGTCGGCGTACAGAAGGTCACCAGCGGCAGGATCGACGTCCTTGGACGACCCGCCGGAAGCCGGCCGTTGCGCTCCCTGATCGGCTACGTCACCCAGGCGCCCAGCGTGTACGCCGATCTCAGCGTTCGCGAGAACCTGCGGTACTTCGCCGCTGTGGTCGGGGCCGCACCCTCGGACGTCGACGGTGTGATCCGTGACGTCGGGTTGGGCGGCAAGGCCGGGGCTCTGGTGGGGCGGCTCTCCGGCGGGCAGCGCACCCGGGTCTCCCTGGCGGCGGCGTTGCTCGGGGCTCCGCGGGTGCTCGTCCTCGACGAGCCGACCGTGGGTCTGGATCCCGTGCTCCGCCGGGACCTGTGGCAGATGTTCAACGGGTTGGCCGACACCGGTACCACCCTGCTGGTCTCGAGCCATGTCATGGACGAGGCCGATCGGTGCTCGGAGTTGCTGTTGCTGCGTGACGGAGCAGTGCTCGCTGCGGACTCGCCTGCAGCTATCCGTGCGCGCACCGGGACCGACGACCTCGAGGCGGCCTTCCTCGCCCTGATCGACGCGCAGGAGGTGGCTGCGCGATGAACGTGCGAATCACGATGGCCACTGCGGGCCGGGTGCTCACCCAACTCCGCCACGACCACCGCACGGTCGCGCTGCTGCTGCTCGTGCCCTGCCTGCTGCTGGCGCTGCTCTCGTGGGTCTTCGACGGGCAACCAGCAGTCTTCGACCGGATCGGGCCGTTGCTGCTCGCGATCTTCCCGCTCGTCGTGATGTTCATCGTGACGTCGGTGGCGATGCTGCGCGAGCGCACGTCGGGAACGCTCGAGCGACTGCTGGCGATGCCACTGAACAAGCTGGACCTGCTGCTGGGGTACGCGCTGGCCTTCGGTGCCGTGGCCGTTGTCCAGTCCAGTCTGGCAGGGGCGGTGAGCCTGTGGCTGCTTGGCCTGGACATCGCGGGCAGCGCCGGCTGGCTGCTGGTGACCGCCGTCCTGTCGGCACTGCTCGGGACGGCGCTTGGGCTGCTCGCCAGCGCGTTCGCGCAGACGGAGTTCCAGGCCGTGCAGTTCATGCCGGCCTTCGTGCTGCCGCAGTTGCTGCTGTGCGGGCTGTTCGTGCCCCGTGGGGCGATGCAGAGCGTGCTCTCGGCCGTCTCAAACGTGCTCCCGCTTTCCTACGCCGTCGACGCGATGGCTGAGGTGGCAGCCAGCACCGGCCTGACCGCGGCGGCCGGGCGGGACTTCCTCGTCCTGGGCGCCTTCATCGTCGGTGCCCTGGTCCTGGGCGCGGCAACGCTGCGGCGACGCACCGCCTGAGCTACCGCTCAGGGCCTCGCCTGCAACACGATGTTGAAGGGCGTCTCCGACACTCGGCGGACGCTGCCGAAGCCGGCGCCGGTGATCACCTCACGCAACCGGGACTCGCCCGCCTGCG
>JACDAB010000129.1 GCA_013695665.1 Geodermatophilaceae bacterium
CCGCGACAATGGAAAGGTGACCAACCCACCGGCTGCTGAGAAGTTCATCCACTTCCAGCTCAAGCAGATGTCGTCTCGAAACGAGCACCACCGGTTTGAGGAGATCTGCTTCAGGGTCGCGCGGCGCCGCATCAGCAATAACGTCAAGCTCGCGACGGGTCCAGTCAGCGCGGGCGGCGACCAGGGCCGCGATGTCGAGTCGTTCGTGACGTGGCTGCCCGAGCAGCAGCCCCACGCGAAGGGCTTCGTCGGACGGGCCAGCGCAAAGCCTGTGGTCGTCGCCTGCACTCTGCAGAAGGACGGGCTACCGACAAAGGTCAAGGACGACCTGGCCAAGATCTGCCCCAGCGCCGATGTGCCTGTCAAGTACGTCACCTTCTGCTCGGTGGTCCCGATCCCGGCTGCCAAGCAGCACGAGCTTGAGCAGTGGGCCCGCGACACCTACGACGTGACGCTGGAGATCTTCGACGGGATCACGCTGGCGTCGATGCTCGCCGAGTCAGACCTGGTCTGGGTGGCTCAGGAGTACCTGGAGCTGCCCAGCAGCATGGTGCCGGACTATCCCGGTGAGGAGCCGCCGCCCGAGTGGTACAGGGACCTGCTCGGCCGTTGCCGACGAGGTGAGGTGACGGCTCTGACGCCTGGCGACCTGGCGCAGGTTCGGCCGGGGCTTCGTCACGCGACTCACGACAACGGGGTCAAGGCCGACCTGCCGGAGTGGCTCGGCTTCATGGCGCGGTTCCTGGACCCGTCCGCGGGAGTCAGCGACGAGGTAGGCATGCGTGCACGCTACGAGATCGCCGTGGCACACATCCGGGGACTGGAGTCGCTCACGGCGGTGGAGACGCCCATCCGCGACTTCGTCCGCCACGCTGCTGCGAGCGCCTCGCTCGCTTTGCTCGAGGACGCCCAGGTGCTCTTGATGTACTTCGGCGGCGCGATGGCGCACGGGGTCGACGAGGACACCAGGACCGTCACGCCGCATGAGCTGGCGAATATGCACTCGGAACTGGTGAACACGGTCGCCTCGCTGCGTGCCGCCACCGACTCGGCGACGCATCCGGTGAGGTACGCCCGGCTGCTGCAGCTGGACGCGCTGCTGGCCTTGCACCCGGCGTACAGCCGGATGACGGCGCCGGGGCAGCCGGCGGAGCTGGCTGACCCGGTTGAGACTGACGGTCCGCCGGCGGGCGACGAAACTACTCCCCTCACCCAGGCGACGAGGGGTGCCGCGGACCAGCCACTCGACGTCGAGGCCGACGAAGAGGGCGAGTACGATGACGATACGGAGGCTGACTTCATTGACCCCTCCTGGCTCGCCGACGTCGAGCGGGCGATGCTTCTTCTCGGGGAACTGGTCGACCTGCTTCCCCAGGTGCCGGCGTTCCCGGTCGAGACCCTGTCGAGGCAGTTCGACCTCTTGGTCCCTGTCTTGGTTGACGAGCCCGGCTACGACAAGGTTCGCGACGGGCTCGACGCGGCGATGGAGCGCCTGGAGGGCGACGCGGCTGCGGCGCACCGGTGCCGCGACCGGGCGATGAAGTTCTTCAATCTGGGTCGGCCCTTCGACGCGCTTCGCGAGTTCCACGCCGCCAAGGCGAAGTGGTGGCACGGCGACACACTGCGCGGGTCCCTACTGGCCATGCGGATGATCGCTCAGACCTACTCGAGCATCGGGATGACGCTGGCTGCTAAGCAGTACCGGCTGACCGCGGCGTCCCTCGCGATGACCAGTGACAAGGACGACCTGCACGAGGTGGTCGCCGACGCGCTGGTCGAGGGAATGGACGCGGCCTACCAGCAGGGGGCCTGGCTTGATGCGGCCGGCCTCGCGCAGATGGCCGTGATAGCCAGGAACGCGCTGGTGGCAGACGCGTTCGACTACGAGAAGCACAAGGACATCCTCCAGATCCTCGACTTCGACATGGCCACTTGCGTCCACGTGGCCAGGCAGTACTGGCCGAGTCTGGAGCACGTTCTGCTGACGGCTCTCGGCTCGACGGGGTGGGAAGACGGGTTGCTGGCGCTGGTCGAAGAGACGAAGAAGGCATACGGCGATTGCCATGAGTCGGCGTTCTTGGGTGAAGCCGACCGCGACCTATGCGGGACGCCTTTCGGTGACGCGGGTCCAATGCGGACGATCACGTTCGCGGGGCTGGGCACCCGCTGGTACGTCGAGGTGGCGAACGAGCGGCTTGCCGTGCTCGCCGCCGAGCGGTTCTGCGCTGCCGCTCAGATCCTGCTGTGCGAGCTGGTCGACCTGGACCCGCTGCTCGTGCCCCAGGACGTGCGCATCGCGATCCGGATCGGCAAGCCGCTCGGCACCGAGGAGCGAATCCACATCAAGCCGAGTAACACCGGGCTGGAGTGCAAGGTGTTCCTCACGCCCTACGCCGAAGGCCACAACCGTGAGGCGCTGGAGTTCGAGA
>JACDAB010000130.1 GCA_013695665.1 Geodermatophilaceae bacterium
GGCAGGCGCGTATGGGGTCCGGAAGCCCAAGCATGGTGATCACGCTAGCCCGGTGGTCCCGGTTCCTCGCGCAGAATCGCTGAGCGGAACCGCTCCACGTGGTCGGCAGGACCGCGCCGCGGACGGAAGTCGGCGGGCTGGCTCAGGCGGGGATCGGGTCGGAGCGGCGCCTGCCGCGGCTCGGTCGACGGGTCCGGGCATGTCCACGACCGCGGGTGGCCTCGGCGACCCGAGGTCGACCCGGAGGGAGCGCGACCCCTTCACCCGATCGGGCACTACTGCTGGGTTGGGCGCGGGTCGAAACATTCTCTAAGGGCGAGACCACACCGTAGCCGGCCACCCAGCAGGGAGTCACCTTGAAGCTTCGGATGCCCCTCATCCTCGGGGCCGTCGTCACCGTCGTCACCGTCGTCGTCCTCGGCGCCGCAGCGCCCGCCTCCCGCCGCGGACACGGCCACGACGTTCACGGGCGATGACTTGTCGGACACAGTCATCACGTCGACCCTGTGGAGGGCACGGCTAGGGTCCGGTCGACTCCTGGCAGCGTCGCACTCGTGGTGGCCGGGGGTTTTGCGTCCCCGGCTGCCATCGAACGGTGACCCGGCGAACCACGGGCTCGGCCACCTGTCGGGATCGTTTCACTCAAGGGCTGTTCGGGGGTTCGCGTGAATGCAGTCCGGCGGCACCCGGCAGAGCGTGACCGGCTGGACTCGTTGGCGTCGTACGGCGTACTGGACACTGCTCCCGAGGTGGCCTACGACGAACTGACCGCGCTCGCCGCGCGGCTGTGTCGCACCCCGATCGCCATGGTGAATCTCGTCGGCGCCGAACATCAATGGTCCAAGTCCGTGTACGGCATCCCACGGCCCTCCCGGCAGCTCCCCAGGGAGTTGTCCTTCTGCTCCGACGCCGTGGCCAGCTGTGCCACGCTGGTCATCTCCGATGCCTCGAAGAGTGCGCGGTACGCCCAGCATCCCGCGGTCACCGGTGAGTCTTCGATCCGGGCGTACGCCGGGGTTCCGCTGGTTGGTCGTGACGGGCTACCGCTGGGCGCATTCTGTGTCCTGGACCAGCGACCGCGACGATTCAGCGCGGAGGAGGTCCACGGGTTGACCGTGCTGGCACGGCAGGTCGTCGTGCTGCTGGAACAACGCCGGAGTGACCGCTCGGCCGGGTTGCTGGCCGAGTCCGTGATCGACGAGGCACATGACCCGGCCCGATTGCGCCACGCCATCGAGCGCGGCGAGCTCGTGCCGCACTTCCAGCCGATAGTGGACATCCGCACCGGTCGCCCCTTTGGGCTGGAGGCGCTGCTGCGCTGGGAACATCCCCGACTCGGGGTGCTGCTCCCGGAAGCGTTCCTGCCGGCGATCGAGGCCAGCGCCCTGGTGGTGCCGGCCGGTCGTGTCGTCCTTGAAGCCGCCCTCGCGCAGCTGTCCTCCCTGCGCCGGCAACGGGTCCCCCTGCCCGGAGGGGTATGTGTCAACATCGCCGGCGGGCAGCTGTCCCGCCCCGGACTTGCCCGGGACGTGCTGGCCGCACTGGCCCGGCACGGCGTCCCGGGGCATGAGCTCGCACTGGAGATAACCGAGGCGACGGCGTTGGCCGACCCCGACCTCGCCGTGGCCGAACTCAGCGAGCTGGCAGCCGCGGACGTTCACATCGTGATCGACGACTTCGGGGTCGGCTGGTCCAACCTCGCCCGGGTGCTTCGCCTTCCCGTCGCCGCGGTGAAACTGGACCGCAGCATCGTCAGCGCGGTACTCACCGACCGGCAGGCCGCCGTGATGGCCGCCTCCACCGTGGGGCTGGTGGCCGACCTTGGTCTGGACGTGGTCGCTGAAGGGATCGAGACCGATGCCGTACGCCGCCATCTGGAGGCGACGGGCTATCGGTGGGGGCAGGGGTGGCTGTGGAGCGCCGCCGTCCCCGCCGCGAGTGTGGCTGGCGTGCTCCATCGGCTCGCCGGGCCAGCCACCACACCGGGTCAAGGACTGGCGTCGTCCCAGCCGATCCGATCGACCGTCCGTTGGATGGGTGGTGCCCGGCCACTCAAGGCCGACGCCTACGCTTGAGCGGAGGAGGCAGTCGATGGCTGGGCTACTCGCGGATGCCGTGATGATCGTGCACTTTGCGTTCCTCGTCTTCCTTGTCCTCGGCGGCTTCCTGGCCTGGCGCTGGCCGCGCGTGCTCATCGCGCACTTCGCGATGGCGAGCTGGGGTCTCGCGATCGTCACCTTCGAATGGCTGTGCCCGCTCACCTTTGTGGAGAATCGGCTGCGTCAGGCCGACGGGCAGCCCGAACTGGCTGACGGTTTCATCGACACGTACCTCACCGGCGTGATTTACCCCGACGACCGGATCACCGAGGTGCGGCTGGCTGTCGCTGTCATTGTGGCTGTCTCCTGGATCGGGCTCGTGACACGCTGGCGCCGCAACGGTCAGCGGACCCGGCACGCCGCACCGGCTGCGAACTGAGACTTAGAACCCGAGCTGTGCCGCGACCTGGTCGCCGCCGATGGCCCGAATCAGGTCCGGGTCGCCACAGACCACCAGCTGGTCCCGGGCCCGGGACAGTCCGACGTACAGCCGTTCTCTGGCCCGATCGCGGTTGCCGGACTCGTTGACGGCGAGGACCACCGCCCGTCTCTCCAGACCCTTGAACCCGAGAACATGGCCATAGAACACCTGCTCGTCATCCCAGAAGGACTGCCAGTACGACTGCCAACCCTCACTCTGCCGTTGGGTCTGCTCGCCGTGGCGCGGGCCCGTGGTCAGCAGCGCAACATCTTGCGGTCGCCAGTCCTCCAGCAGAGCTTCGACTGCATCATCGGCCACCGCGAGCGCATCGGAGGTGGAGCAGCTGACGAAACGGACCGGTGGCCCCTCGACGATGCCGATCCGCATCCGGTTCGGTGTGAGTGACTTGAAGGACTCGGCGATCGGCTTGGTGTTGCGCAGGTTCGTGTCGAGGACCAGGGGCACGAGCGGTATGGGCGCGCGCCCATACCGGGAGAACACCTGCTGTCCCTCGTCGGAGAAGACGTAGACACCCCCGGTTTCCTCGTCGCGGAGCGCGGAGAGCACCGCCGTCCACCACGCGTCGGCAAAGTCCTGCGCCTCGTCGACCACCACCGCATCGAATCTGTCGCCAGGGTCCAGTCCCCCGGCGAGAACGGCCATCTGGTCAGGAAGCTGCCGTTCCCAGAAGTCGGGGTCGTCATCGGAGCCGGAGGCCGCTCCCCACCGCACACCGAGTCCGTGGAACGTTCCGACGTACGCCGGACGCTCGTTGTGACGCAACCCTGCGCAGCGCCGCTGCAGATAGGCGCTGAGGCCACGCGAGTAGCACATCAAGGCGACGCGTTGGCCGGCCCGCGTGAGCCGGCGGGCCTGCTCGACCGCCAGCCACGTCTTCCCGCTGCCGGCGCCGCCGCGGACTTCGACGCGGTGGAGCAATTGGACGGCCCCGAGGATCACCGCTTGCTCCTGGGTCAGCCGGTCGACGGTCGCCTCCCGTTCGGCGGCCTCGGTGAGCAGGTCCCGCATAGGCAGCGGACGGCCGGAGAGGATCTCTTCGAGCAGCGCGATGTCGGAGGTGTCCGGCCGGCGGTCCCCGGTGACCTGGTCGACCAGCACTCCCCGCACTAGAGCAGCGGCCCCGTCCAGCTGTGCCCGATCGATGACCATCCACCGTGGACAGTCCGGCAACGCGAAGTCGGCCGGGATGGCCGAGAAGGGCAGCGCGACGACATGTGCCCACGCCAACCGGCGGCGACCCGCCCATCGGGGATCGGTCTCGACGTACTCGCGAAGTGCGTACTTCGCTGCCCGGGCCTGGTCGACGGGATCGATCGGCGTCGGCCTGCCGCGCCGCTCGATCAACCATGTCGTTCCGTTGTGCCAGACCGTCGACCCCTTGACCTCGATGACAGCCACACCAGCACCGGACAGTGCGACGACGAGGTCCGCCTCGTGATCCTTAGAGCGGTCGGTGACCCGCCGATTGGCCAGCAACAGCGCGCCTCCGGGCAGGGTGTCCCGCAGCCGCTCCCACACCAGGCGCTCCGAGTGGGTGGTGAAGTGCGGCGCGGCAGGAACACAGGTGACCACGGCAACTCCCCCGATCGCGTGCTCGGGAGGGTGCCGGTCCGGCTGTGCCCCCGTCAAGGCCTCCCGCGGTCACCCCGGGCCGGTGCCAGAGATACCGGGCGGCGCTGATCGCTCTGACGTCCGCGCCGAAATCCGGTCAGGGACGACAGGTTCCAGCCTCGTCCAGCTGCCGTCTCTGACCAGTTTCGCCGTGTCCGCACCGTCGAGACGCGCCTCCTTGGCAAGCTTGAGCCGGTCAGTTGACCGGACCGCCGCCGCCGAGGTTCGCCGGGTCGGCCTCGCCCTGCGTCTGGCCGGTACGCCGGTTCACCACGACGGTGAGTGCCCACAGGGCGATGCCGACGACGAGCAGGACGCCGGCGATGGCGTACTGCTCGTTGTCCCGCCCAGTGAACGGCGTGGCCAGGAAGCCGCAGCTGATCGCACCGATCACGGGCAGAACTGTGGGAGCCCGGAAGTGGTCGTGGTCGACCTCGTCCTTGCGCAGCACCAGTGCGGCGACATTCACCACGGTGAACACGCAGAGCAGGAGCAGCGCCGTCGTACCGCCCAGGGCTGGAACCTCACCGACGAAGGTGATCAGCCCGAAGGCCAACAGCGTCGTGAAGACGATGGCGACGTAGGGCGTACGGCGGGTGCGGTGGACCCGACCGAGTTGGGCGGGCAGTACACGCTCGCGGCTCATGCCGTAGACGAGCCGGCTGGCCATCAGCATGTTGATCAGCGCCGAGTTGGCCACCGCGAACATCGTGATGAACGCGAAGATGATGAGGGGGAACCCGGGAGCGCCGGCCTCGACGACCTTCAGCAGCGGGGTGTCGCCTTCGGAAAGCTCGTCGGCCGGCACGAGCGCGATCGCCGCAACGGACACCAGCACGTAGATGACGCCGGTGGCGATCAGGCCGGTGAGCAACACCCTGGGGAAGATCTTCGTCGGCCGCTTGCACTCCTCGGCCATGTTGACGGAGTCCTCGAAGCCGACCATCGCGAAGAACGCCAATGTTGTCGCAGCGAGCACGCCGCCGATCATCGAGTTGTCACCGGTGTCGATCTCGGTAACGCGGGAGAAGTCACCGTCCCCGACGCCCAGCGCGTACAGGCCGATGAAGATGATCAGGAGGAGGCCGGACAGCTCGACGCACGTCAGGACGACGTTCGTCTTGACGCTCTCGCCGACACCGCGCAGGTTGATCGCGGCGACCAGGGTCATGAAGGCCAGACCGACCAGCGTGATCAGCAGGCCCTCGCCCAGATCGATGTCGAAGGCGCTGCCGAAGTTCGACGCGAAGGCACGCGATGCTGTGGACGCCGAGGTGATCCCCGAACTCATCACGGCGAACGCGACGATGAACGTGATGAAGTGGACGCCGAAGGCCTTGTGCGTGTAGAGCGCGGCGCCGGCCGCCTTCGGATACTTCGTGACGAGTTCCAGGTAGCTGAACGCGGTGATGAGCGCGACGACGAAGGCGACGAGAAACGGCAGCCAGACGACGCCGCCGACCTCGGCGGCGACCTCACCGGTCAGTGCATAGATCCCGGTTCCGAGGATGTCCCCGACGATGAAGAGCAGCAGCAGACCCGGCCCCATCACCCGCTTCAGGCTAGGGCTGCCGTCGGGGTTGGTGGTCTCGTCGACGTCCTCGCGGGTGCTGTCTGCCATCGGCCTCTCCCAGTGTGGGACCGTCGGTAAGCGAACGCATGCAGACTGCCGCTAGTGGGTGCCCTTGTCGAGGCTTTCGCTGGGATTTCCGGCCGGAGTGGCGCTGATCATGCGATGCGGCGAGCCGTTGGCTGGAGGTCGCCGACGGGATCTTCCTCGGGCGATACGAGCCGTACGACGTCAATGTCACGGTCATCCGCGCCGCGGACGGTCTGCTGGTGGTCGACACCCGTTCCTCCCATCGCGAGGCGGATGAGATCCGGCGGGACCTGAGCGCCCTCGGCGAGCAGCCGGTGCGGTGGGTGGTGA
>JACDAB010000155.1 GCA_013695665.1 Geodermatophilaceae bacterium
GCGTATGTCGCCACGCCGGTGGCCAGCGCGGCCTCGTCGAAGACGACGAGGTTGGAGTGATTGCCCGGCGCGGTGTCCGGCTCGAGGTCGGGCGGGCAGGCACCCAGGAACGCCATCGCGCCGGGCACCTCCTGAAGCACGTAGGACCAGTCCTCCGCCCCCATGATCGGCGTCTGCATGATGCTGGCGCGGTCGACTCCGAGCAGCTGCCCCGCAATCGCGTGCACCGACGTGGCGAAGTCGTTGTCGTTGACGGTCACCGGGTATCCGGGCTCGATCTCCACGTCCACCTGCATGCCGTGCGCGGAGGCGATGCCCTGCGCGACCTGCCGGACGAGGTCGTGCACCCGGGTCCGGGCTTCCGGGGACAGCGCCCGGATGGTGCCTTCCAGCTCGGCGCTCGCCGGGATCACGTTGTCCGTCGTACCGGCGGTGAGGTGAGCGATCGTGACCACCGCGGGATCGAAGATGTCGATCCGCCGGGTGACCATGGTCTGCAGCGCGATGACGATCTCGCAGGCAACCGGGATCGGGTCGTTGGCGTAGTGCGGCGCCGAGGCGTGCCCGCCCCTCCCCTGCAGAGTCATCCGGATCGTGTCCGCGGAGGCGAGCAGCGGCCCGGGCCGGGTGTTGATCGTGCCCGAGGCGAACGTCGAGGTCGTGTGCAGCGCGAACGCACCGGCCGGGCGCTGTCCCGTGGTGTCGAGCAACCCCTCCTCCAGCATGTAGCGGGCGCCGTGGAAGCCCTCCTCGCCGGGCTGGAACATGAAGACCACCCGCCCGGCGATCTCGGCGCGACGGTCGGTGAGCAACCGGGCGGCCCCGGCCAGCATGGCGACGTGCGTGTCGTGACCGCACGCGTGCATGACCCCGTCGATCTCCGATGCGAAGCCCAGCCCGGTGTTCTCGGTCAGCGGCAGCGCGTCCATGTCGCCACGCAACAGCATGGTCGGACCGTCGGAGCCGCCCTCCAGGACCGCGACCACCGACGTGGTCGACGTGCCGGTTCGTACGTCGAGACCGAGATCGGCCAGCTCGGCCTGGATCGCCTCCTGCGTGATCGGGAGCTGCAGGCCGAGCTCGGGACGGAGGTGCAGCCGGCGTCGGAAGTCGATGGTCCGGTCTGCCAGGTCATCGGCCTGCACCATTACATCCGCGTACGTTTCGTTAGCCATGCGAACGAGTATGCCGTCTGGGGACGGCAGTTACCAACCGGCGATGGCGGCGTGCATCTCCCAGACCAGGATCTCCGAGCCCTCCGGACCGGCGCTCACCCGCTGACCGTCGGCCGCTCGCAGCCGCACCGAGTCGCCGGTGCCGAGTACGCCGGACCCCTCGACGTCGACCTGGCCCACCGGCACGAACAGATGGACGTACGGCGCTGAGGGCAGCCGCACCGTCGCACCGGCGCCCAGCCGGGCGGCGTACAGGGTGGCGTCCTTCTGCCGGATCTGGATCGCCGCGTCGGCGTGCCCGGCCCGGCCCGAGGCGACGGTGACGAGACCACCGCGCTCCAGGTCGGCGTTGATGTCCAACTGCTCGTAACCCGGCCGGACACCGCGCTCGTCCGGAGCCACCCACATCTGCACGAAGTGCACGGGGTCGTCGTGGCGATCCCCGCTCACCCGCCAAGAGTCGTTCTTCTCCGAGTGCAAGATCCCCGCCCCGGCACTCATCCGCTGCGCCAGCCCCGGGTACAGAACGCCGCTGTGCCCCTCGGAATCCTGGTGGACCAGGGAACCGGACAGCATCCAGGTCACGATCTCCATGTCGCGATGCGGGTGGGTCTCGAAACCGCTACCCGCGGCGACGTGGTCGTCGTTGTTGACGAGCAGCAGCCCGAAATGCGTGTTGGCCGGGTCGTAGTGCCCGCCGAAGGAGAACGAGTGCTTGGAATCCAGCCAGGAGATCCGGGTGGCGAAGCGCTCGTCGCTACGCCTCAGTTCCGTGCTCATGGGCACCTCTCTCCGTTGGTAGTTGCTTGTGCAACAAGTCCGCACCATTCGGTTGTTCCTGCCCCGGCCCCGGCACGGCGTGGAAGAGCGCAGTCGTGACCAAGACCCACCCGGCGCCGAGGGCGAACCCGGACAGCACGTCGCTCGGATAGTGCGCTCCCAAGGCGATCCGGGTGAGCCCGACGGCGAGCACGAGCACCGCGCCCCCGACGACCGTCCCGATCCGCTGCCTCGGCGGCTGGAGTCGGAGGAACGCCACGAGCAGCAGAGCCACGAGCGTGACCACGCCCGATGCATGGCCGCTGGGGTGCGAGAGTGAATCGGACAGGTAGAGCGGATCGGGCACGTCCGGCCGCTCACGCCCGATCAGCAGCTTGAGTCCCGTAGTGACGGCGCCGATAAGTCCGGCCGCAACCACGAGGAGCCAGCCGAGGCGCTTCCGGCCGCTGCGGAACGCCCAGATCGCCACCGGGGCCAGCACCAGCAGGCGGAACCACGACGTACCGGCGGTGGTCACCACGTTGAGGACCACCTGATACGCCGGCTGCTCGACGGCTCGCGGCTGTAGGGCCTCGACAACGGCCCGGTCGAGGCGCAGCAGCGGCGCCCACTGCAGCCCGACGAGCACAGCCAGCGGAAGGACGACGAGCAACCACAGGAGAAGACCGGCCAGCAGCAGCCGGCGGCGAGCGCTCTGAGCCAGAGTCATGTGCCCGCCGGAGGGACCGTCGCGACGCTGCCCAGCGCCACAACCGCACGTTCGGACACCATGACGCTCAACCGTACGGACGTCGCGAACGGTCCGCCGCGTCGTGACAGGCTGCGCGTCATGAGCCCGCCGGTGCCGTTGGAGGCGACGCTGCGTCGGCTCGAACGCGCCTCGGGTGCACTGGCCACCCAGAGCGTGTCGCGGATGGATGAGTTGCTGCCGTGGTTCCGGGAAATGCCGGCCGACCAGCGCTCCTGGGTCACCCTGGTTGCCCAGGCCGGCATCTCCTCGCTAGTGGAGTGGCTGCGCTCCCCCGGCGGCAGCCCGCAGCTGACCGGCCCGGTCTTCGGTGCTGCTCCCCGGGAGTTGGCCCGCTCGGTGAGCCTCAAGCAGACGGTGGACCTCGTCCGCGTGACCATCGACGTGGTGGAGTCCAGGGCGCATGCGCTCGCCGCCCCGGGTGAGGAGCAAGACCTCCGCGAGGGCGTGCTGCGCTTCAGCCGGGAGATCGCCTTCGCCGCCGCACAGGTCTACGCCACCCTCGCGGAGAACCGCGGCGCGTGGGACGCCAGGCTGGAGGCGCTCGTCGTGGATGCGCTGTTGCGCGGTGACAGCGACGAGACCCTGCCGAGCCGGGCAGCGGCGCTGGGCTGGGCGGCTCTGCGCCCGGTCACCGTCGTGGTGGGCAGGGCCGCCGCCTCGGACACCGATCACATCCACCGGGCACTGCAGCGGGTCGCGCGGCTGCACCACGCCGAGGTCCTCGCCGGTGTCCATGGCGCACTGCTGATCGTCGTACTCGGTGGTGTCGCCGATGCCCACGCCCTGACCCGGCCGCTGCTCGCCGAGTTCGGACCCGGTCCGGTCGTGCTGGGGCCGACCGTAGACGGACTGGGGGTGGCGGGCCGCTCTGCCCGGGCGGCGATGTCCGGGCTGCGGGCCTGCGCTGCGTGGCCGCACGCCCCGCGTCCGGTGCACACCGACGACCTGTTGCCCGAGCGGGCGTTGGCGGGGGACGAGGATGCCCGGGCCGCCCTGGTCGAGCAGGTCTACCGGGCACTGGCCGACAACGGGCCGACACTGCTGGA
>JACDAB010000182.1 GCA_013695665.1 Geodermatophilaceae bacterium
GTGGAAGGCGGCGCCGACGACGGGAGGCTTGCGGGCGGGTCCTCACTCGAACAGCCCACGACCACGGCCAGCGTCACAGCAACGACCGTGACAGCTGCCCGGCGGGACATGGCTCGCAGGATAGCCAGCCAGGACGCCGTCAGGCAGCCTGAGACCGCAATCTGTGGAAACGCTCAGCCGCGGCGCCGGAGTACCCCGTATACCGCGATCAGGACCGCCGCCAGCACTGCGGCGATCACCAGGTTCACGCCGTCGGAGTTCCCTCCCCCGGACGGTCCAGCGGGGGCCTCAGCAGCCGACGACCGGGTCGCGCCGGAAGGGTCGGTGTCGGCTGGAGCACCAGAGGAGGGACTCGTCGATGCGGCCGGGGGCGGCGTCACGGCGGGTACCAGCGTGACGTCGAACGGCGTCCCTTCGCTGGTGACGAGCAGGTCGCGGCTGTTCGCTGCGAACGCGATGGCCTCGCCCTGCGGCGAGGCGGGCAGCGCGACCCGGACCGGGTCGCCGCCCAGGGCCGCCAGCACATCGCCGTCCGGCACTGCGTACACGTAGGCATCGGTGTAGGTCCGCACCGCAGCGAACGCACCGTCCGGCGAGAGGGCTGCCCCGGTCACCAGCACCTGACCGATCTCCCCGAGCGGTCCGCCCGGCGTACCGGTGGGCGTGAACTCGAGGTCACCCACCCGCGACATAGGCACAGCTGCGGACGGGGACGGCGGTGCGGACGGGGTGTAGATGCCAGCGCGTCCCAGCGGCTCCTTCGTCAACACATACGGCCGCCCGGCCGCGTCCAGCAGCAACGCCTCCGCATCGTGCGGGCCGTCGGGGTAGGTGAAGCGGAAGAGGACAGACTGGCCGTCCTCGCGCAACGCGTGCAGCGCCACGGTGTCCCGATCCCGGCCGTTGTCACCCGTGTCGGCCAGCCAGAGCGTTCCGTCGACAGCCCTTGCCAGGTCCTCGATGTCGTACGGGTCGACGGGCGAGGTGATCACCGAGGTCACCCGGCAGGACCGGTCCAGGACGTAGACCTCCAATGCCTCACCGCCGTCGTTGACCATCATCAGCCGGTCGCCGTCGACCGCGAGACCGCTCGCCTCGGACAGCCGAGGGTCGGTGACAGTGCATAGAAGCGACGGCGGCCCGTATACCGGGTCAGCCGCGCGGGCCGGGGCGGGTAGCGAGCACCCGATCACGATTGCGGCCACCAGCGCGACCCTGCCTCGGCGCACTGCCCCAGTCTCCCAGGCGCGTGCTGAAGATCTGGTGCAGGACGCGCAGCAACACCACGCCCAGCGCGAGTCCCGCCAATACGTCGGTGAGCCAGTGATAGTTCAGCGCCAGCATCGACAGGCTGGTGAGTATCGGTGCCGCAATAGCGGCAACGGTGAATAACCGGACCGCCCGGGCCGGCAGCCGGTAGAACCGGGCCAGCCACACCGCCAGCCCCCACCACAACACGGCGTTGACCGCGTGTCCTGACGGATAGGAGCGACCATCGAGGTACAGGACCGATGCGCCGTAGCCGGGGGCGGTGCGGCCCAACCCGATCTTCACCGCATAGACCACGACAGTGAGAAGGACAAACGCAACCAGCACGCGCAGCGCGGGCTGCCAGATCCGGCGCTCGCGCATGATGTACAGGGTCAGCAACCCGACGACGACGAGCACCACGGCCCGGCCCCCGGTCTGCGACAGCAGCCACAGGATTGCGTTGGGTACGGTCGAATCGCGCAGTTGCGCCGTACCGATCCAGTCGGCCAGGGCGATGTCGGCCCGGTGCCACGGGCCGTCGAGGACCACGTCCAGCGTCAACCACAGACCGAGTAGTGCCGAGGCGACCACGACCGGCAACGAGGGACACCAGGGCCGGCGTTCGGCGCCGGTGGCGCGCCCGGCGCTGACATCGGCTGTCACGCGATCAACGCTACCGCCCGCGACCCAGCCGCAGGTGGCGCCCGCATGAACGCCGGTGGCCTCAGACCGCGTACGGCGCGAGTTGCCCGGCGAGATCGGAACCGACCCGGGCGCTGAGCAGGGTGCCATCGGGTTCGTGCTCCTCGCTCAGCACCTCCCCGCTGACGTAGACCCGCGACACCAGATCCCCGCGGTCGTAGGGCACGAGCACGTGAACGTCGATCTGCGGCCGCGGCAGGCGGCTGTCCAGGACGTCGAGCAGGCCGTCCAGTCCCTCACCGGTCAGCGCGGAGACGAACAGCGCGTCGGGCACCAGCGACCTCAGCCGCAGCAGCGTCTCCGGCGCGGCGTCGTCGATCTTGTTCACGACGATGACCTCTGGGACCTTGAGCGCGTCGATCTCGCCGAAGACATCGTGTACGGCGTTGATCTGCGACTCCGGGTCAGGATGCGAACCGTCCACCACGTGCAGGATCAGGTCGGACTCCGAGACCTCCTCCAGCGTCGACCGGAACGCCTCGACAAGCTGATGCGGGAGGTGGCGGACGAAACCGACAGTGTCGGTCAGGGTGAAGGTCCGCCCATCGCGGGTCTGCGAGCGGCGGACCGTCGGGTCGAGGGTGGCGAACAGCGCGTTCTCGACCAGCACACCGGCCCCGGTCAGCCGGTTGAGCAGGGAGGACTTCCCGGCGTTGGTGTATCCGGCAATGGCCACCGACGGCACCTCATGCCGCGAGCGCTCCTGCCGTTTGGTCTCGCGAGTGGTCGCCATGCCGGCGATCTCGCGCCGCAGCTTCGCCATCCGCGAACGGATCCGACGCCGGTCGGTCTCGATCTTGGTCTCACCAGGCCCGCGGGTGCCCATCCCGCCGCCGCCGGCGACGCGCCCACCGGCCTGCCGGGACATGGACTCACCCCAACCGCGCAGCCGCGGCAGCATGTAGCTCATCTGCGCCAGTTCGACCTGCGCCTTGCCCTCCTTGCTGGAGGCGTGCTGAGCGAAGATGTCGAGGATCAGCGCGGTGCGGTCGATCACCTTGACCTTCACCACCTGCTCGAGCTGGCGCAGCTGGCCGGGGCTGAGTTCGCCGTCGCAGACGATGGTGTCCGCACCGGTGGCGGCGACGATCTCCCGCAGTTCCTTGGCCTTGCCCGAACCGATGTACGTGGCCGGATCGGGGCGGTACCGCCGCTGCATGACCGCATCCAGTACGACGGAACCGGCGGTCTCGGCGAGCGCTGCGAGTTCGGTCAGCGAATTCTGGGCATCCTCGGCGGAGCCCTCGGTCCAGACGCCGACGAGAACCACCTGCTCCAAGCGGAGCTGGCGGTACTCGACTTCGGTGACGTCGGTGAGTTCAGTGGACAGGCCAGGCATGCGCCGCAGGGCGCCACGCTCGGAGAGGTCGTAGCCCTCGCCCTCGATGTCGTGGAAGACATCGTCCGGACGTACGTCGTCGGTCTGCTGGTCGATCACGGGATCACTCATACGCCTCCCAGCCTGACACGAGTTTGGCTGTGCGGCGAGCGGATTGCCTCAGAGCTCCTCGGGG
>JACDAB010000233.1 GCA_013695665.1 Geodermatophilaceae bacterium
GCCTGGGCCACGAGGTTCTTGGCGTAGCCGCAGCCGACCAGCGTGTCGGCCTGGGCGTTGAGGTCGCGCAGCAGCGGCACCGTGTCGGCGTCGACGACCACGCCGTCGATCTCCGCACGGTCGGCGAAACCCTGCAGCTGGGCCAGGTCGAGCCCGGGCAGCCTCCTCGAGTCGGTCAGGATCACGGTCCGCGCGCTCCCCGGCTCCCCGACGATGCTCGGGCTGTCGGGAAAGCTGTCCAGCGGGGTTCCGCAGCTGCCACCCGTGGTGGTGAGGCTGACCTGGAACGGCTGGGTCGACGACGCCCCGTTCCGCCCGTGCACCCGCACGTAGAAGAACCCGGTATTGCTCCACGTGGCTGTGCGGACGGACTCCTCGGCGGTTCCTTCGCGAGCCGAGACGGCGATCAGGCTGCGGGTCTGCGCGCCCGAGAAGGCCTCGCGGAACTCAGCCTCGGTGAGACCTCGGGGCGCCAGGGAGGAGGGGGAGAACGCCGACGGCAGCGAGACCGCCGGGGAGAAGGCGGAGGGCGAGAACGCAGAAGGAGAGAACGCCGACGGGCTGAAAGCAGACGGAGAGAACGCCGACGGAGAGAACGCCGAGGGGGAGAACGCCGACGGGCTGAACGCAGACGGGGAGAACGCCGAGGGGGAGAACGCCGACGGGCTGAACGCCGATGGAGAGAAGGCGGATGGGCTGAACGCCGACGGGCTGTAGGCGTCGGCGGCGAACTCGGCGCCAAGCAGGGCCAGGTCCTCCGTGCTGGTCAAGAACGTAAAGGCCTGGTCGATGTCCTTGAAGACGGTGAGGTCGTAGTTGGCGCCGAGCCCGGTGAGATCGAGCTGCACGGTGCTGTCCGGCTGGATCGCGAACTTGTACCAGCGTGCCTGTCCGGGCTCGGTGATCAGGTTGCTGGCCGGCGTCGAGTCGCTCATGAGTGTGGCGGCCGGCCAGGTGGTATTCGGGGCGCCGTCCACAGGTGGCTGCCCCTCGAAGCTGAGCTCGGCGCACTCGAGGGCGAAGAAGGTGATCTCGCCGCTGTTCGGTTCCTCGTTGCCGGCGGTGGCGCCGTTCACACCTACCGCCGACGATCCGGGGTCACAGGTGATCTCGGTGCCGGCGTCCTCCGGATCGATGAACGCTGCGCCCCCAGGCGGGGCCGGAGTGAGCGTGCCGTCGGCGTTGAGGTACGCGCAGAGCAGCTGGAGACCGGCGATCTCCCCGATGCCGGGCGCGTGACCGCGGAAACCCGTGGCGACCGCACCCGGTGGGCAGTTCGAAGTGCTGCTGTCGTCCTGGCTCGTATCCCCGATAGCAGTGAACTGCTGCGGATCGGTCAGCGTTACCACACCGTTGTCGGCACTGACGCTCGTGCAGGTTGGCTCGATACCGGTCACCGGCTCGAACACCTCGTTGCTGACGCGGTACAGCGTGATCCCGGTGATCGACCGCGGGGCATCGCAGATCACCCGCAGCGCGTCGCTGGTCTCGTCGTAAGTGCCAATCCCACTGGTGCCGAGAATCTCGCCGGTCACCGGCGGCACCGGGTCGGCGGCGGCGGACGGGGCCGGGACGGTGAGGGCGAGGAGTGTCACACCGAGCCCGAACACACAGAGCCGACCAAGACGGCTGCGAGGCGTACGGCGTCGTAGCAGAGGATTCACGCTGCTCCTTGGCGGTGACCCGCCCGACGCGGCACGACCGGAGGCAGGCGACACGGGCTGCGCACAGGATGACTCAACCGCCGCACGAAGACAAGGTGAACCGTCCAGGTGCTTCCGCCAACGAGCACGGATGCGCCCAGGCGCCTGTGGCGGCCGGTCGCCGTGCGAGTCACGTCTGGTCCTGGTACGGCCCTTCGTCGGTCCCGGATTCCGATGCGGAGTCGCCATGCATGAACCGCCGTACCGTGTTGTCCGCGGCCTGCTGAGCGCCGCGGTGGCCGGTGATGGCCGCCACGAAGGAGTCGCTGTCCACCGCGAGCAGCCGGCACGGTCCCACGGCGGTGATGCTGGCGGTGCGGGGCACGGCAAGCAGGAGGGCGATCTCGCCGAAGGAGTCGCCCGGACCCAGCGTGCGGAGCTCACGCCCGTCTTGAGAAACTGACATCGCGCCATGCTCGAGGACATAGAACAGGTCCCCGATGTCACCTTGTCGCACCGGCGTCCCGCCAGCGGGAACGTGCACCACCTTCACGAGGCGGGCCAGGCGCTCGACGGCCAGCGGCGGCATGGCCGCGAAGGTCGGTACGCGCTGCAACAGCTCGAATGTGCGCATGTGGCGGCACGGTCGCGAGGTCGAGCGCGCGCAGGCGGCGCGACGCGGCGAGGGGAAAGATGGCCAGCACCGCGCCGCTGATCACCATCGCGAGTTCTAGGCCCAACGCGGCAATATCCCCACGCCGAATCGGCGCGCGCTGCTGGCGCTCCCGCCGGCGCCGAGCGCACCGATGGCTCCGATCAGCCCGCCGACTCCGATCGCGGCGAAGAGTGCCCCCGTGCTCATCCCGCCATCGCCGGTCAGCGCCACCACGACGACGAACACGTTAAGGAATCCCCGCATACAGATCTGCGCAAGGAACAGCACGACCACTACACGGACACCCGGCCCGACCAGCGCCGGAAAGCCACGCAGCGGTCCACCCAGGACTGCAAGCCCGCGGGCCCGTCGCGTCCGGGCGGGCTGGAACTCGCTGTGGATGGTCAGCGAGACTGCGGCGGCTCCGGCGAACAGCACAGCGAGCGAGAAGAACGTCACCTCCGGAGCAAAGACCGCGAGGAGCACGCCTGACAGCACTGGACCGGCAACAGTGCCGGCCGCTTCGACGGTGCTGTACGCCGAGTTCGCGGCGACCAGCTCAGCGGGGTCACGGACGAGTTGCGGGAGGAGCGAGTGAGTGCACGGCTTGAACACCGAGGACAGGACCGCTCCCACGCCGACCACCACGAGCAGGAACACCCAGGGTGCAGTCACGGCCGTGAGCCAGGCCAAGACCAGCATGACCAAGCACATGGAGGCGTGCACCGCTGCCATGACGCGGGGACGCGGCAGCCGGTCAGCCAGGACGGCTGCGAGCGGCCCGAGCGCCGCTGCTGGC
>JACDAB010000253.1 GCA_013695665.1 Geodermatophilaceae bacterium
CCGCACGACGTACTGCAGACCGGCAGATCCAGACGAGAGGAGACGGCAGTGACAAGACAACAGGGTGGGAATGCTGACCGAGCGGTCGCGGCACTCCGCGCTGGAGTCCCGACAGAGCCGACCGATACCCAGGAGGGCGCCCGATTTGTCACGGGCAGCCGAGGTCGCTGCTACCAGGGGACGGCGAGCTAACGGGGTTGCTTGCGCTCATGCTGCTCACCGACGCGAGGCGGCCGGCGCGAGCCGGACCCGATGGCTCGTTGATCCCGATGTCGGAGCAGGATCGAAGCCTCTGGAACGTCGACCACATCGCCGAGGGCGTGGCGCTGATCACCGACGCGCTCCCTCGCGGGACGACCGGTCCCTACCAGCTGCAGGCGGCGATCGCCGCGATCCATGACGAGGCGCCGAATGCCATGGCGACCGACTGGCCACAGATTGTCGCACCGTGTGAGCTCCCCATGCGGGTTGCCGACAACCCTGTGGTGGCCCTCAACCACGCCGTCGCGGTAGCCATGGTCCGGGGCGCGCGCGAGGCACTCGACCTGGTGGCGAGCCTGGGGGCCGACGAGCGAATCGCGGGGGACCACCGACCCCACGCGGTCCGCGGGCACCTGTTGGAACTGGCAGGTGATCGCGAGGCGGCGCGGGTGGCCTATCTCGAGGCCGCCCGGCGAACCACCAGCGTCCCCCAACAGCGCTACCTTCACGCCCGAGCCGGCGGCATCACAGATGCCTGCGACGGACGGCCGTGAAGGTGCGCGATTGCTGCCACGATGCCTCGCGCGCGAGGCTCCCGACGAGCCACCCGGGGTCGTCGCGTCGTGCTGCCAGGACAGCCCAACAGCGTTGAAAGTTGTTGCGCTGCAGCGGGTTCTAGCACCGAAAACTGTCGGTGGGTGCCGTTAGGTTTGCGGTGTGAGCGCGTTGCCGGACGATTCTCTGAGCCATCCGGTCGGGGCTGCCGTTGATCAGATCGACGCGGTTCTGGACGAGGTCGCAGGTTTGTCGTTGTGGTCGATAGCCGACGCCGATCTCCCCCCATTGACCGCGGCCGCGGGGCGGGTGCTCAATCGGGTGCAGGAGCTGCTGGTTCGCCTGCTCGGGGAGATGGACAGTCGGGAGTTGGCCTCGCGCCTGGGGGCTTCCACCACCGCAGGGTGGGTGCGCCATGAGTTGACATTGACGTTCCGGGAGGCCAAGCAGCTTGCCGCCATCGCCAAGGCCACCAGGGGCGAGCTGGTCGCCACCGGGCAGGCCCTGGCCGAGGGCGGTGTCACCCTTGCCCATGCTGGGGCGATCGTAGGTGCGGTGCAGGCGCTACCCGCCGACCTCGACCCCGACATTGCGCGTCGGGCCGAGCGTGACCTGATCACCCGGGCCGCGCACTTGGACGCCGAGCAGCTGGCCCGGGCCGGTGCGCACATCCTGCAGGTGGTCGCACCGGAGATCGGAGACGCCCTGGAGGCGAAGCGGCTGGCCGCGCAGGAGGAACGGGCAGCGCGCCGCCGTGAGTTCACCATCACCCCCGATGGGCACGGCATGGAGTGGCTCCGTGGCCGTGTGGACATCGAGGCGGCCGCGGTCCTGCGCGCCGCGCTGGACCCGCTGACCGCGCCGCGTTCCACTGGCGCTGACGGTCCGGACCTCCGAACGACAGCGCAGCGCCGCGGCGAGGCCCTCGTCGAACTGGCGCGTCGTGCACTGGCCGGCGGGGAGCTCCCCGACGTGGGCGGGGAGCGCCCGCATGTCGCGGTGACGATCCCGCTCGCGACGTTGCTGGAGGGTCTGGGTGCGGCCCAGCTCGATGCCGGCCGGCGGCTGTCACCGGCGGCGGCCCGGCGGATGGCCTGTGACTGCCGGCTGATCCCCGCCGTCCTGGGCGCACCCAGCGAGGTGCTGGACGTCGGGCGCTCGCAGCGGTTCTTCACCGGCGCCCGACGCCGCGCCCTGGTGCTCAGGGATCGCGGTTGCGCGTTCCCGGGCTGTGACCGGCCCCCGGCATGGTGCGACGGGCACCACGTCGTTTCCTTCGCCGATGGCGGGGACACCAGTCTCGCCAACGGTGTGCTCCTGTGCGGGCACCATCACACGGTCGTCCATCGCGACCATTGGTCGATCCGGCTGGCTGCAGACGGCGTCCCGGAGTTCACCGCACCACCGGGCCTGCCAGCCGCCGGAACATCACAACGAAACCGCCGCCATAGGTGGCCCGTCACCTAGGCGGGCGCACGTTCGTGGGGCTGGCAAAGGAACGCCCGGAAGCAGCACTATGTGCGGAGTGTGCTGCTGTCCTCGGCGGAAAGATGCGCTACCGGAGCCGGCTCGACGCTCCAGGTCACCCTGATCCGGCACGTCGGCGGTTGTCCGCCGCCCGTGCGACGACCGTGCAACGCAAGAACCGCCTACGGTTCGTGACCGACGGACGTGGTCAGCTCGAGCCAGGC
>JACDAB010000256.1 GCA_013695665.1 Geodermatophilaceae bacterium
CCACTCTTTAATCTTATCATCCGGGTGCGTCCAATATTCAGCAAATACCATGTCGCGTTCTATTATCTCAAGCCCCGAAGGTGCAGGCTCAAACCGCGCATAACCGCTTGATGCATTTTGATCCGCCACAACTACGCCTGGCAAGTCAAGCACGTCAGTGCTGATTCGGAGCACGCATAACTCGCGGTGCTGATCTTGGCGCTTATATAGCATCGGATTACGGGCGTGGATGTAAAGGTTTACGTACTCATGCAGACGCTGCCCGCCTGGAACAACGACTTTAGCTCTCCGAGCTTGAATCTCCTGCATTGCCACTGATCTACGTAGGATAGAAGTCGCACGTTTGTAGGAAAGCAAGCCACGCTCCAGAATAGAGGGAATATTAGCGATAGGCGTAATATAATGCAATTCGGGTAGTTCTTCACGTTTCATACAGCCATCTTCTATTTCGGTGGGATAGCGGCTCGAGATGTAAGGGGTGAATAGCAAGCGGGTTCCTAAACCCCCTCTGGCCGGGTGGCGAACCACCCTTCTTATTCAGAGCCTATCCGAATAACTCTTTTTAGCTGGTGCTTCTCCCCTAAAAATGCTGTCACAGAGGGTTAGCCGGATAGGCTCTTAGAACACCCTGCTTACAGATCCTGCTGCAATCCTGCGCCTCCAGGGTCGCCACTCTTCGGTGCCTCAGCTCCCCCACCCCGCCCCTCCGCCGCCCATTCCAGCAACTGCTGTATCCTCGGCACCATATCCGCCGGGTTTGGGTGGAGCCCCTCCAGCAGCAGCGCGCTCTCGTACAGTTGCTCGATCCCCGCGTCCAGCAGCGGGTCCGCCTCGTCGCGCGCGGCGAGGGTGGCCAGGCGGCGGACGAGGGGGTGGCTGCGATTAAGTTCGAGGAGGCGCGGGGGCGCCTCGTAGGGCTCCTCACCGGGCATCCAGCGGCGGACGCGGTCCATCTCGTGGCTGCCGCTCTCGTCCGTGGGGGCCAGACGAACGGGGCTGCCGGTGAGCCGCTGCGATTCCACCACGCCCGTCACGCGCTCGCCCAGCAGCGTCTCGGCACGGGCGACGAGGTGGTTCCAGGGTTCGTCCGGCGTTGATTCGCGCTGTGGCTCGCCCTCTTTCTCCTCCAACGGGGGTAGCGTGACGTTGGGGTCGGCGGCGTTACGCAGCGGCGTCCCATCGAACTCGCGCAGGTTGTTCAGCATGAAGCTGTCGATAGGGTCAACCAGCAGCAGAACCTCCAACCCGCGCGCCTGGAAGGGGTCCAGGTGGGGGCTGCGACGGACGGAGCGCAGGTCCTCGCCCAGGACGTAGAAGATCGCCTCCTGGCCCTCCGCCATCCGCTCCTTGTAGGCCGCCAGGGACACCACATCGTCCCCCTCGGCCCCCGTCGAGTGGAAGCGCAGCAGCGGCGCCAGCTCGTCGCGCGCGCCGAACTCCGTCGCGACGCCCTCCTTGAGCGCCCGCCCGAACTCATCCCAGAACTGTTGGTATCTCTCGCCTTCATCTTTGGCGAGCCGTTCCAATTCCCGCAGCAGCTTGCTCGTGAGCGTGCGCTTCAACTGCGCCATGACACGGTTGCTCTGCACCGTCTCGCGCGAGACGTTCAGCGGCAGATCCTCGCTGTCCACCACGCCATCCACAAAGCGCAGGTAGCCAGGAAGAAGCTCGGTGGTGGACTCCTGGATCAGCACCTTGCGCGAGTAGAGTTGCAACCCCTCCGCCTGCCGCATCCGCATGATGCCCCCCTCCCGCTTTGTGGGGACAAAGAGGATAGCATGCAGGTCGTATGGGACCTCCGCCGAGACGTGTGTGTGCGTCAGCGACGACTCCATGTCCAGCGTCAACTGCTTATAAAAAGCGTCGTACTCCGCCGCCTCGATCTCGCGCGCGGGGCGACGCCACAGCGCGGTCTTCTCGTTGACCCGCTCGCCATCAACAAAAATCGGGAAGGCCACATAGCCGGAGTGCTTGCGGATCACCCCCTCCACACGCCAGCGGCGGGCGAACTCCGCCGCCTCCTCGTTCAGGTGGACGATCACCTCGGTGCCTCGGCTATGCTTGTCCGCGGGACCAAACTCGTAGCTCTCACCGCCAGTCGAGCTCCAGCGCACCGGCTCCGCCTCGGGACGGTAGGAGCGGGAAATCACCTCGACACGCTCCGCCACCATGAAGACCGAGTAAAAGCCGACACCGAACTGCCCGATAATCTCGCTCGCTGCCTGGGGCTGCTCCTGCAACGCGCGCAAGAACGTGGCCGCGCCGGAGCGGGCGATGGTGCCCAGATTCTCGACCATCTCCTCCGCCGTCATGCCAACGCCGGTGTCAGTGATAGTCAAGGTCCGGCCTCCCTCATCCGTCGTGATGCGGATCGCCAGCTCCACACCGGGGTCT
>JACDAB010000294.1 GCA_013695665.1 Geodermatophilaceae bacterium
GTCGTCCGCCGCGCCATCATCTTCTACCGGAGGCATCAACCCCGCCATCAGTTCGCACGAGCGTCGTAGCGCGCTTAGATTTGGTACGGGGGACGATTCCTTAAGTTGAAGCTCCTCCTCGCGAAAACCGAGCCGTTCGCGCGCCTGGGCGATAACCTGGGTCATCTGATCGTTGGGGCCGAAAAGGATTACCTCGTCGGGGACGAAATAGCTTTCCGGATCTTCGGGGTCCGCGGGTTGCACGGGCTCCCGCGTTGATTCCTTTGTGGGCTGGTCGCCCGGGCCGGAGGCAGTTGGCTCAACGGTGAAGGTCGGGGTCACCGGATCATCGGTGGACGGCTGCGGCTGGCAGGCTGCCGCGACCGCCAGTAGCAGGAGGACGAGGGCTATTATTGATCCAGGTTTTGTGGCCACACGGGTCATGGTTCTTTTCTTTCTGCCTTTGAGTTGAAATGTTAAGTAGAAAGCGTCACCTGCTACAGCGGCCCACCGTCGCCGATGAGGAGGAAGGGCGCCCAGAAATAGGGGTGGGCATGTAGCTCTGTTACATCCTCCACCCCGCTCTGCCCGCGCACGAATTGAAGCTGCGCGTCGCGTAGCGCCGCGCCCTTGTGGGCGCCCGCCGCCAGGTTGCGGTAAAAGGATTGCATGAGGCGGGCGGTCGCCAGATCCTCGACGGGCCACAGGCTGAGCACCAGCGAGACGGCGCCCGCGTAGAGGAAGGCGCGCATTAGCCCCAGCAACTCGTCGCCACCGGCGACCACGTTACGCCCGGTCTGGCAGGCACTGAGCGTCACCAGCGAGGCATTGATCCGCAGGCTGAATATTTCCAGGGTGGTTAGCCACCCATCGGCGAGCGCTAGGCCGGAAAAGAGCGGGTTATCGGGGCGGAAATCACCGTGGGTGGCGAGGTGGAGCACGCGGCAGTTGGCGGCGGCCCGTCGCACCTGCGCCAACGAGGCCTCCTCTTCGAGGAAGGCATCGCCCCCCATCAGAGCCGCGACGGTGGTCGCCTCATGAAGGGCGTGGGGGAGGAGGCGACCGCGCGAGTGGCCGAAGGCAGCGAGGCCGGAGGCGTTCGGCTGCGCCTCCTGGGTGTAGCGCAGAAAGCTCGCGCCGGGCAGGTAGCCGATCTCGTGTTGTTCCAGCAGATAGTGTTCGCCATCATGGAAGGCGTGAAAGGGCAGATAGTGGAGAGAGCCGTGCGGAACGATGAGCAAGCGCGGGTAGGCGGAGAGCGCATCGGCCAGCGGCGTGACAAGCAGGGTGTGAAGCTGTTGCAGAAGGCCGCGCGCATTGGGTAGCAGGGCCGCGGCGGAATTCCGGCGCAACCGGGCCGGCATCGCGCGGAAGTTGAGCCACAGCAGGCGTGATGCCTGCTGGACCGCCGGGAGCACCCCGGGCAGCCGACGCGCCTCAATCGACCCACGCGTTACCAGAAAGACGACCAACTCCCCGCGCGCGATAAAGTATTCGATAAGGAGGGTGTCTGCCGCCAGGTACGGCTGGACCGGCTCGGCGCGAACCTGCCATAGGGCGGCGTCACGCGCATAGCTCGCGTTGTGTATGAGAAGGCGATGCCATAGGCCGGTAATCTGCTTTTCCAGGGCCAGAATTTCTTGCTGCGCGACGGGCTGGCCCTCACCCGGATCGGGCGTCCCCTCACGCGTGGCGCCTTGCCCTTCCCAGCGGCGGACAAGGCGATCCCGCTCGGCGCGGAGGCGGACAAGCTCCTCTACCAGGGGGCGATCCGTCTCCTCCCGGCTCTCGATGCCGAGGTCCAGCCGGTAGGCTAGAAGGTCGAGCAGGGCGCGCGATTTGGCCCGCTCGGCGTAATCCAGGGCACGCGACGGTTGATCGAGGTCAAGCGCGAGGAGGAGTGCACTCTCGTAGGAATCTTGCTTGTCCTTCAGGAAGTCGGCGCGCCACTCGACCATGAGGCGCCCACGGAGCCGCTCCAGCTCCGCGATGGCGTGGTCATACGAATCCAGCGCTTGCTCGCTGTCGCCGCGCGCGGCCGCCAACGCTGCCGTCAAGTGGTGTGCCTGGTAGGTCAGGAAGGGAATATCCTGCGCCTGGCCCAGGGCCAAAACCTCGGAAACCAAAGGCGTGGCCTCGTCGTAGCGCGCCAACGCGAGCGCGGCGCGAGCAGCGAGCAGGTTCGCCTGCGCCGCGCGAAGGCGAAGACCACTCGCGTGGAACAGGGCGGCACACGCGCCCGCGGTCACCATGCACTCCTCAAGGCGCCCCTGGCGGTAAAGAATCATGGCGACCTGCAAGTCCGCGCACGCGACCCAGACGCGACTCCCTTCTTCGTCGAACAGCCGGCGCGCTTCGGCCAGCGACGCCAGCGCCTCAGCGTCGCGACCCAAGCCCGCCGAGGCCGCCGCGCCGTTTAAAATCGCCTGCGC
>JACDAB010000299.1 GCA_013695665.1 Geodermatophilaceae bacterium
TACCAGCACTACGCTGGCCTGCTTCACGCAGCCTCGCCGAGCGAGCCTCGCGACCTGCTCAGCATCGTCGTACCTCCCTCACCTCCATTGCCGCTGGACGAGGTGGAGCCACTGACGGCAATCTGTCGCCGCTTTTCTACGGCAGCGATGTCCCTGGGCTCGCTGAGTGCAGAAGCGCACTCGACCCTGACGATCGCGATGGAACGGCTGGGCGGGCTCTCCAATAGCGGCGAGGGAGGGGAGGATCCGGCGCGTTATGGAAGCCTGAGCAACTCCCCGATCAAGCAGGTGGCAAGTGGGCGCTTCGGTGTAACGCCCGCCTATCTGCTTTCGGCCCGCGAGCTGCAGATCAAAATCGCGCAGGGCTCCAAGCCAGGCGAGGGGGGGCACCTTCCGGGGCATAAGGTAACCGCGGAAATCGCAGCGTTACGCCACACGCTACCAGGTGTGGACCTTATATCCCCTCCGCCCCACCATGACATCTATTCCATCGAGGACCTGGCTCAGTTGATTTTCGATCTGCGCGCGATCAACCCCTCGGCAACTATCAGCGTCAAACTTGTCGCTCAGGCCGGGGTAGGTGTTATCGCCGCGGGGGTGGTCAAGGCGGGCGCGGACCTCATCGTCCTTTCTGGACACAGTGGCGGTACAGGGGCCTCGCCGCTCTCCTCCATCAAGCACGCGGGCGCACCCTGGGAGATGGGGCTGGCAGAAACGCAGCAATTGCTCGTCGAGCAGCGGCTGCGCGAGCGTGTGCGCCTACGCGTCGATGGGGGATTCCGCACGGGCCGCGATGTGATTGTGGCGGCACTGCTTGGCGCCGATGAGTTTTCCTTTGGCACCGCTGCCCTGGTAGCCGAAGGGTGCCTGATGGCGCGTGCCTGTCACAAGAACACCTGTCCCGTCGGCATCGCTACCCAGCGCCCGGAGCTGCGCGCCAAATTTGACGCAACGCCGGAGCAGGTTATGGCCTTTTTCACCTTTGTTGCGCACAATGTGCGCGAGCTTCTCGCCCAGCTCGGCGCTCGCTCCTTAGACGAGATTATTGGAGAGACAGGTCTGTTGCGAGCGGTTGCCGCCAGCGACGTAACGGAGGGCTGGTTGGACCTGCAACCCCTGCTCCGGCAGGCAGCCCATTCAGGCCTGCGACGCCATAACCGGGCCTATCATCGCGCGCCGGGGGAGGCGACCCTCAACGACAAGCTCGCCCGCCAGGTACGGGACGACTTAAAGCAGGGGGGTCGCGCCCATCGTTCCTACGCAATCAACAACCGCGATCGCGCGGTAGGGGCCGGGCTGGCGGCGGCGTTGGTCGCCAATTCCGGCAGCTCAGCCTTACCCTCAAACACAGTCCAGCTCCTGTTCAGAGGCTATGCGGGACAAAGTTTTGGCGCCTTCGCCATCGCGGGTGCGACTCTGATACTTGAGGGCATCGCAAATGACTACGTGGGCAAGGGATTGGCTGGGGCCGTCCTGGTTGTGAAGGCGCCTCCGGGCGCCTATCAGAAGCGCGAGCTACCGGTCCTGGGAAACGTTGCCCTCTATGGCGCCACCAGTGGAACCCTGTTCGCGGCGGGCGGCGCGGGCGAGCGGTTCGCTGTACGCAACAGTGGCGCCTCAGCCGTGGTGGAAGGCGTCGGCATGCATGGCTGTGAGTATATGACAGGCGGAACCGTGGTCATCCTTGGGCCGACAGGACGCAACTTTGCGGCGGGCATGACCGGGGGCCGAGCCTTCGTGTTCGATCCGCAAGCGCGGCTCTCCAGCAATCTCAACCGCGAGTATGTAGACCTGTTCCCGCTCTCCGACCAGGATGCGAGCGAGTTACGCGCCTTGCTGACCGCGCACGTGCGACACACGGGCTCTAAACGCGCGCGCGGGCTCCTTGCCACATGGGAGGCGGAGTTCCCAGCGTGGAAAAAGGTTGCCGTGCTACGCGAGGTACAGGCAGCAGTCCCCCTACAGGGGACGCTACAGGTAGCCAAGCTGTAATCGCGGCCCTGATTGATGGCTCCGCGAGCCGCTCTGGCATCCCGTTTTGTGCATTATGCACAAAGGCTCCCGTGGTCTATTGTGCATAGTGGCCGTTGACCATAGCAGGCGCGCTCTGTTATGCTTAACGTGTTACCTACACACAAGGGGCGCCTGCAAGGGAGCGTGGCATCTTATGGCCACGCTCTTTTGCGTTCGGTGACCCAAGAAACAGATTGGGAGGTATAAATGTTGAACAGGCTGTCTCGCGTGGTTCCGGCCAGCATCCTGGCTTGTCTGCTTATCCTGATTGCCGGAAAAACAGCATTCGCGCAGGATCCCAACGGCGCCGAGACGCTGGCGGCGGATCCGGCAGTGGCTCTAACCTTTATCTGGCTCTTGGTCTCTGCGGCGCTTGTCTTCTTCATGCAGGCCGGTTTTCTGCTCATTGAAGCGGGCTTCGCGCGCGCAAAGAACACCGTCAACATCGTCACAAAGAATATAGTCGACTTTATCATCGCCGCGCTCGCCTTCTGGGCCTTCGGCTATGCTTTCATGTATGGTGAAGGAGGGATAGCAAACAGCTTTATCGGTCTCACTGGCTTTGGCCTGTTCAATGATGGGTACGATGTATCGAACATGCTCGCGTGGGTATTCCAACTCGTCTTCGCCGCCACAGTGGCGACCATCGTCTCCGGCGCGATGGCGGAGCGCACAAAGATCACATCATATATGGCGTACAGTTTTCTCGTCACGGCCCTTCTCTACCCGATCTACGGCAAGTGGGTCTGGGGCGGTGGTTGGCTAGCCGGGCTGGGCGCGCATGATTTTGCTGGCTCGGGCGTCGTGCATGCACTGGGCGGGGGAGTGGCTCTGGCAGGCGCGATGCTGGTCGGCCCGAGGCTCGGCAAGTATGGCCCCGATGGCAAGGCCAGGACTATGCCCGCGCATAACATGGTCTATGTAGCGATCGGTACTCTGATTCTGATGTTCGGCTGGATCGGTTTCAACGGTGGCAGTACGCTGAACGGGAGCGACCTTCGTG
>JACDAB010000001.1 GCA_013695665.1 Geodermatophilaceae bacterium
AGAAGTCCGAAGGGCGCTGGAAGGCAGTCGTCATCGGCTCCTACGAACGCGGTGACCGCGCGGTAAGCGTGCAGAAACTGGCGCAGTTGGCCGAGTTCTACAGCATTCCGATCGCCGAATTGCTCCCGGATGCCCGGCCGGTTCACCGCGGCGACCCCGCCACGAAGGTCGTGCTCAACCTGGTACGCCTGCGGGAGCTGCCGGTCGAGTTGGCCGGCCCGCTGAACAGGTATGTCGCAACGATCCAGAGTCAGCGGGGTGACTACAACGGGAGGGTGCTCTCCATCCGGAGCGAGGATCTCAAGACACTCGCCATCATCTACGACATCACGCCCCCGCAGATGAGCGATCAGCTCGTCTCCTGGGGGGTGCTGGCACGCGACACCGATTCGCTCGGCGAAGTGCAAGCGAGGCGGCTTCAGGACGCGCTGGACGGCAGCGCTGCGCTACAGCAGGCCAGGGGCGTTTTCGCAGAGCGCACGGGGCTGAAGATGGATGAGGCAATCGCCCTTCTGCGGGAGTATGCGCGCGAGCACAACCTGGCGTTGGACGATGCAGCCTCGGCGATCGCGGGCGGATTGCTAGCGGAGAGCCGGCTCTAGCGGGGATTGCGGTCCGCATCGCACGCCGCCGGCCGCCTGACCTGCCGGTGCCTTTCCGATGTTCGTCCACGATCGGTCGCTAGCTCGCTGACACAGCAACGCGTCGATGGCGGCGGCTGCTAGCGGGCGACCGAAGAGGAAGCCCTGCACGTTGTCGCAGCCGTGTTGGCGCAGGAACGGCAGTTGGTCGCTGGTTTCCACACCTTCGGCAACGGTCTGTAGACCCAGGCTGTGCGCCATGGCGATGGTCGCGGCGACCAGCGGCGCCGGGCCGCCGCCAGCCAGATCGTCGATGAACGACTTGTCGATCTTGATCTCGTCGATCGGCAGGGAGTGCAGGCGACTCAACGAGGAGTAGCCGGATCCGAAGTCGTCGAGGGCGAGTCGGATTCCGGTGGCATGCAAGCGCTCGAGGATTGCGTGGGTCTGCCCACCATGGTCGAGCACGCTCTCGGTGATCTCCAGTTGGAGCCGGCACGCCGGCAGACCGGCGTCGGCCAAGGCGGCGGCGATGACAGCGAGGATCTCCGAGTCCTGGAGTTGCCGGACGGAAAGATTGACCGACATCGTCAGCTCCTCGCCCCCGGAATGCAGCCGACGCCATATCCGTGCTTGCCGGCACGCCTCGCGAAGCACCCACCGCCCCAGCGCCACGATCAGCCCCGTCGACTCTGCGAGCGGGACGAACGTCGAAGGAAGGATCACTCCGCGAGTCGGGTGATTCCACCGCAGCAGCGCCTCGAAGCCGCGCAGGCGCCCCGACACCAAGGACACGATCGGCTGGTAAGCGAGCGCGAACTGACGCTCGTCGATGGCCTCACGGAGCTCAGCGTCGAGGGTCAGCCGCTGCAGGACCGTCGCGTGCATCGCGGACTCGAACAGCTGGACATTGCCCTTGCCGCGGTCCTTGGCCGCGTACATCGCCAGATCGGCATTGCGCAGCAGCGACTCCGGGGTATCCCCGCCGGTGCTCATCGCGACGCCAACGGAGGCGTCGGAGGCGATCGATCGACCCTCGATGGAGACGGGTTTGCGCACCATGGCCAGAATCTGGGCGGCGATCGCCAATGCGCGTCCCTCGGACGTGCTCTCGAGCAGTACGGCGAACTCGTCGCCCCCCAATCTGGCGATGGTGTCATCGGGGCGTAGGCAGGAACGCAGACGTCCGGCGAGCGCGACGAGCAGCCCGTCTCCGGCCTGGTGTCCGAGACTGTCGTTGACAAGCTTGAAGCCGTCCAGATCGAGCAGCAGCAGAGCCAGCGGGCCCGGCTGGCGCATCTGGCGGGCGATCGCATGTTCTAGCCGGTCATGGAGCAAGGCGCGATTGGCCAGGTCGGTGAGCGGGTCGTAGAGCGCCAGCCGGGTCAGTGCGGCCTCGGTTCTCCGGCGATCGGTGACGTCATGCACGACCACCACCGCCCCCAGCAGCTCACCGTCGCCGTCGCTGATGGAATGCCCGTTGACCAGCACAGTGCGCGGTTCGGCGTCCTTGAGCCCTATCACCATTTCGTCGTCGCGCACCGTTTCACCGCTGAGGGCCCGGTAGAGCGGAGTCTCGGTCCAGGACAGCGGAGTGATCCCGTCGGGCCGGCAGAGGCCATAGCTCTCGGCCCACTCCTGCGGCAGGACGGGCTGGAACGGGACACCGTGCATTTCCCGGCTGACCCGGTTGAACTGGGTGACGCGGCCTTGGGCATCACAGGCCACCACGCCGGAGTCGAGGTTCTCCAGCACCGCCTCGACGAAAGTCACCCGATCGGCCAACGCCCGCGTGGCCGAGCGTCGTCCAGTGGTGTCCTGCACCTGAGCGACGACATACCTGGCCTCGCCGTAAATGTCACGGATGACCGACACAGCGACCTCGGTCCATACCGCATGGCCGTCGGCGTGCCGGTACCGCTGCTGGATCTGGCGGAATGTCGACTCGCCTTGGCGTGCCCGTGCGAAGACCTCCTCACTGGACTCGATGTCCTCGGCGTAGGTGATGTTCTGGACGGGGCCCCCGACCAGCTCGTCGCGGCTGCGACCCAGCATCTGGCACAGGACCGGGTTCACCCGCACCAGCCGTCCGGCCATGTCGGCCCAGGCAATGCCGATCGGAGCGTTGTCGAAGGCCTGCCTGAGGTCCTCGTATGCCAGGGGCGGCTCTGCGAGTTGTATCGTCGCGAAGTTCTGTCGGCGGCCGATCACGGCGCCGGTTATGGTCCTGAGGCGCCCGACGTGTCCGGGAGGGCGCCCTTCCTCTTAGTGATCTTCTGATTACCCATAGTGATGGAGACGTTACCAGAGTTACGCATCGTGGGCTTGCAGCTCAACCTGCCGACTTCTCGTGCGCCGCGCACGGCTGCGCCAGGACGACACCGTCCCGGCCGGCCCGCTTGACCCGGTAGAGCGCACGGTCGGTGCGCGCGATCAACGCGGCGATCGGTTCGCCAGGTTCGGCCAGTGCCACCCCGATCGAGACCGTGGCGCCGAGTTCGGCGCGGGCGGCGGCGCGCAGCCGCTCGGCCACCGAGAGCGCCTCCCCGGCGCTGTAGACGCGCAGCACCGTGGCGAACTCGTCGCCGCCGATCCGATAGAGCTCCTCTTCATCTCGTAGTACGACGGACAGCAGCCGAGCGGCGCTGCAGAGCAGGGTGTCACCGGCTGGATGGCCGAACTCATCGTTGACGGCTTTGAAGTCATCGATGTCGAGCATGACGACGGCGACCTCGGGCGCAACAGCGTCACTAGCCAGCGCAGCCGCAACCGCCGCTTGGTAGGAGGCGTGGTGCCGCAGGTCGGTGAGGGGATCTCGGCTGGCCTGGCGGCGCAGCGCCGCCAGCGACAGCAGCGTGCGGGCGCAGCCGGCAACGTGGGTCCCGAGCAATTCGAGCAACTCCACCAGGTCCGTCGCCAGGTCTGCCGGCTGCTCGTCGGCGACGATCAGAAAACTAGGACCACTCGTCAGCGGTCGAGCCGCCCCCAACGACACCACCAGAGCGCTTGCCGCGCCGACGGCACGCAGGGTGTCACTGCCCGGGAAACCGCGGCCGTGGGGGTTATTCATGGTCCAGCACGAGCTGCCCGAGGCCACCCAGTTCCCGATCGCCGCGAGCGCCTCGGCGGGGGCGCTGACCGTCAGCCTTTCGGCAACCGGGCCGACCCCGCAGGCGACGTGTGCAGCTGCGCCGCGGTTGGCGACGATCACGGCCGCGGAGCTGCTCCCCGTCAGTTCCCGTGCCGCGGCGCAGGCAGCCGCCCACAGTTGTGGCAGCTCCTGCGCCTCGACGATGAGGGCCGCGTGCCGTGCGAGCAGTTGTGCCGGTGACTCGGGAGGCGCACCGCCAAGCTCGACCAGGCGGGCTGCGAATGCCGCGGCTGCCGCGGTCGTCACGGCCAAGGCATCGACCGGGAGCTCGGTTGTGCTCTCCACGTTCAATGCACCCACGACCCGCCCGGCGGCGACGATCGGCACGCACACCTCGTCCACCACGTCGAGCGTGGCCGCGAGGCAGTCCCGGCTATGGCTGACTCCGCGGATCTCCGTCGGCCGCCCGCGACGATATGTGGACCCGATGACGCCGACGTCGACGGGCATGCCGTCGAATACCTGCCAGTAGCCGCGGACCGCCTGGCAGCGCAACCGTCCTCCGCGCTCCAGGTACAGCGAGGGAAGCGTCATCCCCTTCTGCAGTAGGTGGTCGACGACAACCGAGCAGGCCGCAGGGATGGACGGCGCCAGCTGCAGCGCCTCGACGAGTCCGGTCCTTATGTACCCCGCATGGGCCGCCGGTGGGCCGCTGCGAACACGTGTCCGGCGCCCCACGTACGCCGCCTCACCAGGACCGACGGCGTGCGGCAGGGCGTCGTCAATCGGGGCTGCCCAACGCGTTCTCCAAGGTCGATCGGAGCGGACCTCCCACTATGCGCTGCCGGATGACGGCACGCACCCCGAACTCGCCACAAGCCTCAGGCACGTGCCGGCAGCCACACGACCTTGAAAGGCCCCCACTTGCCGGTCGCATCCCGGGCCTGGATGTAGACCAGCTGGGCCTGCGCCGTCCGCTGCAGGGTCGTGGTGAGCGTGGCAGAGGTGCCGGTGCCGTTCACGGTCATCGCCTTCGGGCGTCCGCCGGCCCCGGGTGCGCCGCCGGTGAAGACACGGCCCGCGGTGACCTGCTGGGCCGCGGGCCGGCCGACGCCGTCCTCGCCGTACGCACCGTCGTCGGCCAGCGCCTCGACTGCGGCCCGGGTTGCGCTGGTGGTCCTCACCTCGGCGGTGAGCACGGTCGGACCGAGAGACATGGTGTAGGGCTGGCGGGCCGCGGCAGCGGCGTAGTGCAACGCGCCGCTGTTGAGCACCCAGAACGAGTCCTGGCAGGAGTACGCCGGATGGAACCCACTGCACGACCCCGAGCCCGGGCCGATCTCGTAGGTGAACGCGGCGATCCCGAGCTGCTCGTAGGCGAAGTCGTCGGTCGAGCCGGATACCGCGTACAGGATTTCATCGGGCTCGCCGGTCTCGTAGCCGTTGTAGTGACTCATCCGGAATCCCATGGAACGCAGCCCCGCGTCATTGGGGGCATGCCGGGCATCGCCGTAGGGGAACAGGACGAGGTCGCTGTAGGAGTGCATGGTGATCATCGCGCCGCGGGTCGTGTTGGGCGCTGGATCGGCAGGGTCCGGGCCGCGCTGGTCCTCGAACAACGCGAGCAGCAGGTCCTGCAGCTGCTCGGTCTCCGGTTCGGAGGCCTCCTCGACCCCTCGGTAGGTCAGCGAGCACTGGTTCGTACTCGTCCCGGGACCACCCCAGTTGCTGTCGAAGTTTCGGTTCAGGTCGACGCCGATCTGGCCGAACGCACCGCCGCTGCAACTCCTCGTGCCCGGGTTCAGGTTCTTCCG